>NZ_AP027291.1:3632462-3935167 GCF_030295745.1 Mycolicibacterium sp. TUM20985 | reverse complement strand
GTTCGACAAGGACCGGGAAGCCGCCAACCAGTACTTCCTGCAGCACGTCAACCAGAACACGGTGTTCTTCCACAACCAGGACGAGAAGCTCGACTACCTGGTCAAGGAGAACTACTACGAGCGCGAGGTGCTCGACCAGTACTCGCGCAACTTCGTCAAGACCCTGCTGGATCGCGCATACGCCAAGAAGTTCCGCTTTCCGACGTTCCTGGGTGCGTTCAAGTACTACACGTCCTACACGTTGAAGACGTTCGACGGGAAGCGCTACCTCGAACGCTTCGAGGACCGCGTCGTCATGGTGTCGCTGACGCTCGCCGCCGGTGACACGATGCTGGCCGAGAAGCTCGTCGACGAGATCATCGACGGCCGGTTCCAGCCGGCCACCCCGACGTTCCTCAACTCGGGCAAGAAGCAGCGCGGCGAGCCGGTCAGCTGCTTCCTGCTGCGCATCGAGGACAACATGGAGTCCATCGGGCGGTCCATCAACTCGGCGCTGCAGCTGTCCAAGCGCGGTGGCGGAGTGGCGTTGCTGCTGAGCAACATTCGCGAGCACGGCGCACCGATCAAGAACATCGAGAACCAGAGCTCGGGCGTCATCCCGATCATGAAGCTGCTTGAGGATTCGTTCTCCTACGCCAACCAGCTGGGTGCCCGCCAAGGTGCCGGCGCGGTCTACCTGCAGGCGCATCACCCCGACATCTACCGGTTCCTCGACACCAAGCGCGAGAACGCCGATGAGAAGATCCGCATCAAGACGCTGTCCCTCGGTGTGGTCATCCCGGACATCACGTTCGAGCTGGCGAAGAAGAACGAGGACATGTACCTCTTCTCGCCGTACGACGTCGAGCGCGTCTACGGGATGCCGTTCGCCGACATCTCCATCACCGAGAAGTACTACGAGATGGTCGACGACGCGCGCATCCGCAAGACGAAGATCAAGGCGCGCGAGTTCTTCCAGACGCTCGCCGAATTGCAGTTCGAGTCCGGCTACCCGTACATCATGTACGAGGACACGGTGAACCGGGCCAACCCCATCGAGGGCCGGATCACCCACAGCAATCTGTGCTCGGAGATCCTGCAGGTCTCGACGCCGTCGCGGTTCAACGAGGACCTGAGCTACGCCGAGGTGGGCAAGGACATCTCGTGCAACCTGGGGTCGCTCAACATCGCCAAGACGATGGACTCGCCGGACTTCGCGCAGACCATCGAGGTCGCGATTCGCGGTCTGACCGCGGTCAGCGATCAGACCCACATCTGGTCGGTGCCGTCGATCGAGCAGGGCAACAACGACTCTCACGCGATCGGGCTCGGGCAGATGAACCTGCACGGCTACCTGGCGCGCGAGCGCATCATGTACGGGTCCGAAGAGGGCATCGACTTCACCAACATCTACTTCTACGCGGTGCTCTACCACGCGCTGCGGGCAAGCAATCGCATCGCGATCGAACGCGGCACGCGCTTCGGCGGTTTCGAGAAGTCGAAGTACGCGTCGGGGGAGTTCTTCGACAAGTACACCGATCAGGTGTGGGAGCCGGCCACCGAACGCGTGCGGGAGTTGTTCGCCGAAGCGGACATTCGCATTCCGACGCAGGAGGACTGGAAGCGGCTCAAGGAGTCGGTGCAGCAGCACGGCATCTACAACCAGAACCTGCAGGCCGTCCCGCCGACGGGGTCGATCTCCTACATCAACTACTCGACGTCGTCGATCCACCCGGTGGCGTCGCGGATCGAGATCCGCAAGGAAGGCAAGATCGGTCGCGCGTACTACCCGGCGCCGTATCTGACCAACGACAACCTCGAGTTCTACGAGGACGCGTACGAGATCGGCTACGAGAAGATCATCGACACCTACGCCGCGGCCACCCAGCACGTGGATCAGGGCTTGAGCCTGACGCTGTTCTTCAAGGACACCGCCAGCACGCGCGACGTCAACAAGGCGCAGATCTACGCCTGGCGCAAGGGCATCAAGACGCTGTACTACATCCGCCTGCGCCAAATGGCTCTGGCGGGGACTGAGGTTGAAAATTGCGTCAGCTGCATGTTGTGACACCTGGTCACTGACAGCTGAACTCTGTTGGCGGCAGAACTTCCGACCGGAGGCGTGATCTACGGGGTCAGGCTCCGGTCGGAAGTCGTCTATCGTTATGTAGGTCTCACGACCAAATCGGTCAAAGTCCGCCTCCGGCAACATGTCACGCTCGCCCGGTCGGGGAGAAAGACTCCGTTCTACGATTGGCTGCGAAAGCACGATGGCGCTGGCATCGTCGCTGACCAACTCGAGCGTGTAGAAGGCCTCCAAGAACTAGGGCAGGCGGAAATCGTCTGGATCGAGTCGCTTCGGCGGCATGGGCATCCTCTACTAAATTTGTCTCAGGGCGGTTTGGGTCCCATGGGCATCGAATGGACGGCCGAAATGCGGGAAGCCGCCAGGATTAAGTCGACCGGGCGGAAATGCATAAGCCGATTTGCTGACGCCAACCCGTTCTATGGGCGTACTCACGCGGCGGAGCAGCGCGCGAAATGGTCGGAGCTCCGAATGGGACAGAACGTGGGACCCGACAATCCGAACTACGGAAAGTTCGGACGGGACCACCCGAGTTTCGGCCACGTGATGTCGGAAGAAGCTCGCGAGAAATTGTCCGAGCAGAGAAGAGGTGTCGCCAATCCGAACTACGGCCGTCGTGCGAGCGATGAGACACGCGCCAAGATGTCGGCAGTGCGAAAAGGACGATCAATGCCATCGAGTCGACGTAGCGCGCATACCCGCCACCACACGAATCGTGGGATCAAGAAGGACACGTGCAAGTACTGCATCGAAGACGCCGGTTGAGTCGTCGGAGACATGGCGCACAAGTGTTTTCCGACGGGGGCGACCGCTGAGGTCGTCATTGTGTCGCGAAAGCCTGCTTGATCCACGTGTGAGAGAAATGCGGAAGAGACTCTCGCCTTGAGTCGCGCCTCGAACGCCGCTTCGGTCGCGTCGGCGACAGGTTCGATCGGGGATCAGCTGTCGCGGGCCTGGTCTGCGTGCAACGCCTTGATGCGTCGCTCCTCGCGCAGCACGCTCTGGTAGTTCTCGCGTTCGGCGACGAGCCACTCGGGCTTCTCCTCGAGCAACTCGTTGATCTGCTCAGTGGTGATCGCCTCGGTGATGCCACCGCGTGCGAGACCGGCGATCGAGACGCCCAGCTTGGCTGCCACCAGATTCTTCGGATGCGGCCCGTTCTTGCGGAGGTCCTGGAGCCACTGCGGCGGATCCTCCTGCAAGGCGGTGAGCTCGGCGCGGGTGATCGCGTTGTCCTGGAATTCCGGAGGCGTCGCGGGCAAGTACACGTCTAGCTTCTTCGCCGCCGTGGCGGGCTTCATGGACTGTGCATTCGGCCTGCTCATGGCCCAAAGCCTATCCGTGAGCCTGTCGGTAGCCTGAGGCGGTGGCTTCATCCTCGCTGCCCTCGCTCACAGTGGGGTACGTCCCCGGTGTGACGCCCGCGAAGTGGGCTCGGACCTGGGCGCAGCGCCACCCCGAGGTTCCGCTGCGGTTGCAGGCCGTCGCCGCCGCCGACGCAGCGGACGCGTTGCGGGCCGGCGCCGTCGACGTGGCGCTGCTCCGGCCGTCGGGCGACGCGTCGGGAGTTGCCGTCATCCCCCTGTACGAGGAGACGACCGTGGTCGTGGTGCCGACCGATCACCTGCTGAGCGCCGCCGACTCGGTCACCGTCGCGGACCTCGACGGCGAACCGATCCTGGTGCCGCTCGACGACGTCGTCGGATGGGACGCCACCCCCGGTGTGCGGGTCGACCAGCGACCCGAAACCACCAGTGATGCAATCGAACTCGTCGCCGCGGGCATCGGTGCACTCATCGTTCCGCAGTCGCTGGCGCGGCTGCATCACCGCAGGGACCTCACCTACCGCCCGATCGCGGAAGCGCCCTCCTGTCCCGTGGCGCTCGCCGTCCCCGCGGGGCAGCAGGCCACACTGGTCGAGGAGTTCATCGGAATCGTGCGGGGCCGCAAGCCCAGTTCGTCGCGAGGGCAGGCCGAGCCGCCGCCGAAACGCAGTGCGCGGGAGAAGACGCTCGCGAAGCAGGCCGCCCGCGCCGCTGCGGGGAAGGCTGCCCGCAAGCCGGGCCGGGATGCGCGCGGTCGTCACTGACTCGTCGAGTGTGTGGCTTCTCGATGCAACGTGCGAGTGGCGTTGTCGACGCCCCACACACTCGGCGTGGCCAATAAATCAGTGGAATTCGGCAGCGGGGTCGTTCACCCTCGTCTGTGTGAACGTGCAGCTGTATTCGACGCCGGATGGTTTCGGCCCAGTGTCACGCTGGGTCTACCGCCGGGATCCGGTGCTGTTCACCACCGAACTCACCACCTTGCGCACCTCGCGGTGGCCCGCCGAGCACCTCCTGTTGGCGGCCTTCGACGGTGAGGGCGTCCTCGGCGCGGCGCTGCAGATGCGCGACGGCGTGCTCCTGGTCAACGGGCTGCCGCCCGCACTGGCGAAGGAAGCGGCGGCTACGCTCGCGCCGGCGCGGGCCGACCTTCCTGCGGCACGCGGAACACTCTCCACCGCAGAGGCTTTCGGGCAAGCGTGGACCGAGGCCACCGGTGCAGAGGCTTCGGCATCGTTCGCGGAGACGCTGTATCGCCTCGGCGATCTGGTCGCGCCCGATGGCGTCGTCGGCGAACCACGACTTGCCGGTGCAGAGGATGCCGAGTTGCTCGGCGAATGGCTGGACGCGTTCTTCATCGAGGCCTTCGAATCGGAGTCGAATCCGTCGGCCAGCCGCGCACTGCTTCGCGACATCGCCGACGCCGGTGGGCACGTCGTGCTGTGGACGGTGGACGGAGCGCCCGTCGCGATGGCGCGGATCCACGGCTGTCTGCTGGGGATGTCGCGCATCGGCCCCGTCTACACGCCGCCGTCGAACAGAGGACGTGGCTACGGCGCAGCGGTCACCGCCGAGGCTGCGCGGCACGCTCGACGCCACGGCGCGCGCGACGTGGTGTTGTTCGCCGACGTGGCCAATCCGGTGTCGAATGCGATCTACCGCAGACTTGGCTTCAGACCCGTCGCAGAGTGCGTGCAGTACGGGTTCGGCGAGTGTGGGGCTACTTCACCTGGTGCTGCGGACCCTGTTCCTTCTTGTACAGCGCCTTGAGCATGCGATCGCGGAAGAACGCGTTGTCGATGAGCTTGATGCCGTTGTTCGCCACCGCGGGGATACCGGCGAGCTTGTGGAAGTAGCGGCCGCGCCGGTACTCCTTGCCCCATGCCGCTTCCATGCGCTGCCCGTAGTTGGTGAAGTCGTCGGGCCCGCCATTGGTCAGTGCCGCGATCGCGCACTCACCGGCGGCGAGGCCCGATTCGAGCGCCTTGGAGATGCCCGCGCCCGACGCCGGCTTGCCCGCACCGAGTGAATCTCCGGTGAAGAGCACGCCGGGACGCCACGGCGGCCACGCGGTGAAGCCCATGGGCAAGCGCCAGGCCCGCACCAGCTTGTCCTTCTTCAATTCCTCGATGGGCGGCAGTCCCCAATCGCGGGGCAACGTCTGCATGAACTCGCCCATGAACTGGGTGGCGTTGATCTTCTGCCAGTCCTTATAGCTGTTGACATAGCCGAGGCCGATGTTGATGCGACCGCCGCCGAAGGGGAACACCCAGGCATAGCCCGGCAGCTGGTCGCCCTGGAACTTCAGGTTGAGGTAGATGTCGAGTGAGTCGGAGTCGGGCTTGTTGGCGGGCATCTCCGCGCGGATCGCGATCGCCGAGTAGCCGTTGTACTCCGAGTCGATCTTCAGGGCGCGCTTGATGGGGGAGTAGGCACCGTCGGCCGCGATGACCGCGTCGCCGTAGACCTTCTCGCCGCTCTTGAGCACGACGCCCACGACGCGACCGCTGGCGTCGAGTTCGGGTCCGGTCACCTCGCACGACTGCCGGATCTCGGCGCCTGCGGCCTCGGCGTGCTTGAGCAGCAGGGTGTCGAGCTGCGGCCGGGGTGCGACGTACCCGTGGTTCGGCATGCCCGGGCGGGTGGGGAAGGACAGCTCCCACTTCGAGGGGCTGTACACCGTCACGCGGTTGACCCGGTGAAATTTGTCGACCTCGTGGGCGAGGCCCATCTTCTGCAGGTAGCTGACCGCGCGGGCGGTGAGACCGTCGCCGCACGGCTTGTCGCGGGGGAATTCGGCCTTGTCCAGGACGACTACCTTGGCGCCCGTCTGCGCGGCCTGCCATGCTGCGGCGGCGCCGGAGGGGCCACCACCGGCAATCACCAGGTCGTAACGCTGCGTCATGTGTCTCGTCTCGTAGAACGGGGGGATATCGGGAGCGATCGTACCCGCGCGGCCCCGCGCGTTCATGCCGTGAGCGCGCTTCCCGGCCCGGTCTTGGCAGGTCAGCGCCGCTCAGCCGGTACAGTGAGTCCGTGCGCAGACCGTCTCGGCCCCATCCGGGGACCCAACCCGGCGTGAAGGTCGATGCGCGTAGCGAGCGCTGGCGCGAGCATCGCAAGAAGGTCCGTGCCGAGATCGTCGACGCCGCCTTCCGCGCCATCGACAACCTTGGCCCGGAGCTCTCCCTTCGCGAGATCGCCGAAGAGGCCGGCACCGCGAAGCCCAAGATCTACCGTCACTTCACCGACAAGGCCGACCTCTTCCAAGCCATCGGTGAGCGGCTGCGAGACATGTTGTGGGCGGCCATCATTCCGTCCATCAACATCTCGGCCGACCCTGCGCGCGAGGTGATCCGGCGCAGTGTCGAGCAATACGTCTACATGGTCGACCAACATCCCAACGTGTGTCGCTTCCTGATTCAAGGCCGCTTCGCCGAGCAGAGCGAGTCGACGATGCGGGCACTCAACGAGGGCCGTGACATCACCCTGGCGATGGCCGCCATGTTCAACGACGAGCTGCGCGAGATGGAGCTCGACGGTGCGGCGATCGAACTGGCCGCCTTCACGACCTTTGGCTCGGCCGCGGCGGCCACGGAGTGGTGGCTCGGCCCCAGTACCGACAGCCCCCGCCGCATGCCGCCGGACGAGTTCATCGCGCACATGTCGACGATCATGCTCGGCGCCATCAACGGCACCTGTGAGCTGCTCGGCATCAACATCGACCCCGAGCTTCCCCTGCACGAAGGCGTTCGCCGCCGCGAATCCGTCGCCTGATATCCGGTACCCGCGTTCCCAGGTATCCTGGGCGGCATGACCCTCGCCGAAGAGGCCGACGCCCTGTCGGCGCAGAAGCAACCCGTCCGCACCCGCGCCGTCATCATCGGCACCGGATTCTCCGGCCTGGGGATGGCGATCGCACTGCAGAAGCAGGGCTTTGGCGCCAACGACTTCGTCATCCTCGAGAAGGCGGCCGAGATCGGCGGCACCTGGCGGGACAACACCTATCCCGGCTGCGCCTGCGACATCCCGTCGCACATGTATTCGTTCTCCTTCGAGCCGAAGCCCGACTGGACCCACATGTGGTCGCTGCAACCCGAGATCCTCGACTACCTCAAGGGTGTCACCGAGAAGTACGGCCTGCGTCGCTACGTGCGCTTCAACGCTCACGTCGAGCGCGCGCACTGGGACGACGCCGAGATGCGGTGGCACGTCTTCACCGGTAGTGGCGAGGAGTACGTCACCCAGTTCCTGATCTCGGGCGCCGGCGCCCTGCACATTCCGTTGATCCCCGACGTCGAGGGCCGTGACGACTTCGCCGGCGCCGCCTTCCACTCGGCGCAGTGGGATCACTCCGTCGACATCACCGGCAAGCGGGTCGCCGTCATCGGCACCGGCGCCAGTGCCATCCAACTGGTACCCGAGATCGTGAAGGACGTCGCCGAGCTTCAGGTGTACCAACGCACGCCGCCGTGGGTGATGCCGCGGCCCAACAACGCTCTGCCGCAGTGGATCCGGCGGGTGTTCACCGACGTGCCCGGCACCAGGGCCGCGATGCGCCTGGGCATCTACTGGATGCACGAGGTGGTGGGCTTCGGTATGACCAAGCAGCCGGAGTTGCTGAGGATCGGCGCGTGGCTCGGCAAGTGGAACATCCGGCGCGCCGTCAAGGACAAGGCGTTGCGCCGCAAGCTGACTCCCAACTACCGGGCCGGTTGCAAGCGAATCCTCAACTCCGACACCTACTATCGCGGTATCGCGAACCCCAAGACCCAGGTGATCACCGAGCCCATCACGAGGATGACTCAGAGGGGCATCGTCACCGGCGACGGGGTAGAGCATCCGGTCGACGTGGTGGTGTTCGCGACGGGGTTCCACGTGACCGACTCGTACTCCTACGTCGACATCAAGGGTCCCGGCGGAGAGGACCTGGTCGATCGCTGGAACCGCACCGGCGTCGAGGCGCACCGAGGCGTCGCCGTGGCGAACATGCCGAACCTGTTCTTCCTGCTCGGCCCGAACACCGGTCTCGGCCACAACTCGGTGGTGTTCATGATCGAGGCGCAGATCCGGTACGTGGCGCAGGCCATCGCTGCCGTCGGGAAGGCGCGCGCCCAGGCGGTGGCGCCGACCCGTGACGCCCAGGAAGCCTTCAACGACGATCTGCAGCACGACCTCGCGAAGACGGTGTGGAACACCGGGGGTTGCCGGAGCTGGTACATGGACTCCCACGGCGTGAACCGGGTGCTGTGGGGCGGCATGACCTGGCAGTACTGGCTGGCGACCCGCCGATTCGAGGCCGACGAGTACGAGTTCATCGGTCGCTGACGGCGCCGGCGACCCGACACGCCAACACAAGTTGTTGTGTTCCGGCGCGTTGTCGTACCCCAGTTGTAGTGTCGAGGTAGTCACATGTCACGCGTCGAATTGGGGTCCAAGGTGTCCGAGGGAATGAAGCTGATCGACCGGGTCTCGGCCATTAACTGGAACCGCATTCACGATGAGAAGGACGCCGAGGTCTGGGAGCGGCTGACCGGTAACTTCTGGTTGCCGGAGAAGGTGCCGGTGTCCAACGACATCCCGTCCTGGGGCACGCTGAACGCTCACGAGAAGCAGCTGACCATGCGGGTCTTCACCGGCCTGACGCTGCTGGACACCATCCAGGGCACGGTCGGCGCGGTGAGCCTGATCCCCGACGCGATCACGCCGCACGAGGAGGCGGTGTACACCAACATCGCGTTCATGGAGTCGGTGCACGCCAAGAGCTACAGCAACATCTTCTCCACCCTGTGCTCGACGGTGGAGATCGACGAGGCGTTCCGCTGGTCGGAGGAGAACCCCAACCTGCAGCGCAAGGCCGAGATCGTCATGAACTTCTACAAGGGTGACGATCCCCTGAAGCGCAAGGTGGCCTCGACGCTGCTGGAGAGCTTCCTGTTCTACTCGGGCTTCTACCTTCCGATGTACTGGAGCAGCCGCGCCAAGCTCACGAACACCGCCGACATGATCCGGCTGATCATCCGCGACGAGGCCGTGCACGGGTACTACATCGGCTACAAGTTCCAGAAGGGTCTGGCGCAGGCGGACGAGGCGCGCAAGGCCGAGTTGAAGGACTACACCTACGAGTTGCTGTTCGAGCTCTACGACAACGAGGTCGAGTACACGCAGGACCTCTACGACGAGGTCGGCCTCACCGAGGACGTCAAGAAGTTCCTGCGCTACAACGCCAACAAGGCGTTGATGAACCTCGGCTACGAGGCGCTGTTCCCCAAGGACGAGACCGACGTCAACCCGGCGATCCTGTCGGCGCTGAGCCCCAACGCCGACGAGAACCACGACTTCTTCTCCGGGTCGGGGTCGTCGTACGTGATCGGCAAGGCCATCAACACCGAAGACGAGGACTGGGACTTCTAACGCCGCAGCCAGCCGCGAGAGCACGCCGTCACAGGCGGTGATGACCGCGACCAGTAGATCGGCCAGCACTGAATGTGCTTGGTGGAGAAGGATAGGCGTCCACCGGTTCACCGGCCTCATCCCATGAATAGTTGCGCTATCAACGGGGTGTATCGAGACGCCAAAGGGCGCCGGAGACTTTCCCCGGCGCCCTTTGGGTCTTACTGGTTAGGACGAAGCGCCATTGGCCCCGTTCGCGCCGGCGCTGCCGCCGGCCCCCGCGGTGCCGCTGCCGCCGGTCGCACCGGTCGCACCGGTGGCGCCGGTGGTCCCGGTCGCTCCGGTCGCGCCCGTCGCGCCGGTGGCTCCGGTGCTGCCGGTCGTTCCGGCCCCACCGGTGCCGCCGAACAGGCCACCGCTCCCCGCGGTGCCCGTCGCCCCGCCAGCCCCACCGGTTCCACCGGTGCCGCCCGCCGCGCCGGTGCCGCCGGTGCCGCCGGTGCCGCCCGCGCCGCCGGTGCCGCCCGTTCCGGCCGCACCCCCCGTTGCGCCGGATCCGCCGGCGCCGCCGGTTCCACCGGTAGCGCCACCCGAGCCAGCGCCACCCGCGCCGCCTACGCCACCGTTGCCACCGGCAGCACCGTTACCGCCGGTGCCACCTGCCGCTCCCGTGCCGCCGGTGCCGCCGGCTCCGCCGGCCTGCCCGTCGCCGCCGGTACCGCCGGTGCCGCCGGTGCCGCCGCTACCGGCTGCACCGCCGCTGCCGAAGATGCCGCCGGTGCCGCCGTTGCCGCCAGCGCCTGCCGGTCCGCCGTTGGTGCCGTTGACGCCGACGACGGTGCCGTTGGTGCCGGTGCCGCCCGTACCGCCGACCTGGCCGGTTCCGCCCGTTCCGCCGGGAGCGCCGATCCCGCCGCTGCCGCCGGTGCCGCCGTTACCGCCGGCGCCGCCCGCACCGACGCCGGTCGCCGCGCCGCCTGCGCCGCCCGCACCGCCGTCGGTGGCGCCGGTCCCCCCGTTGCCGCCGTTGCCGCCGTTGCCGCCGATGGCCACACCGGTAGCAGGTGTCGAGGCGCCGCCCGCGCCGCCGGCACCGCCGTTTCCGCTGTCGGTGCCGCTGCCACCCGCAGCCCCGTTGCCGCCGACGCCCGAAGCGCCCGCAGTGCCGCCGGCACCGCCAGCGCCCGCCGGGTCACCCGGGCTGCCGGGGAGGCCATTCTGACCCGTACCGGCAACACCGGCCGCGCCGTCGACGCCCGCGATGCCGCTGCCGGGCGGATTGACACCGTTGAGGCCCGCCGAGCCGATCAGAGTGCCGTTCGGGCCCGTCGTGCCAGCGGGGGCCGCTGCCGGCGCCGCACCCGCCGAGATGCCGGGTGTGCCTGCGCCACCCATGCCACCGGCGCCGCCGTTGCTGAACAACCCAAGCGAACCGGCGTTGCCGCCGTTGCCGCCCGCCGCGCCGGTGCCACCGGTGCCACCGGCTCCACCATTGCTGAAGTGAGCAAGGAGCCCGGCGTTACCGCCGTTACCGCCGATCGCGCCAGCCCCACCGGTTCCACCGGCACCGCCTCCGCCGAAGATCAGCGCGCCGGCTCCGCCGTTACCGCCCGCGACTCCCGCCGCGCCCGAGCCGCCGGCGCCGCCGTAGCCGAAGATGAGCCCGGCGTTACCGCCGTTGGCACCGCTGCCCGGTGCGCCGTCGACGCCGTTGGACACGAAGATGTTGACGATCGGGATCAGGCCGACGAGGCCGATCACGTTATAGAACGGCTGGTAGGCGACCGGTCCGATGAACTGGGCGGCCAGCGCGTTGGGGGTCGGAACGAGCGAGAACATGCTCGGCCCGACCAGGCTCGTGGTGGCGCCGGTGGGGCAGCCGGCAGCGACGATCAGGCACTGCGGGCCCGTCGGGGGCGAGATGAGCGGCGCGGCTTGCGCGGTGCCGGGCCCGAAGGCCAGCGCGACGCCTGCGCCGGCGATTGCTATTCCGGTGGCAAATGGATACATGGAATTCTTCATGGGGACCCCCTAGGTGGCTCTTGCGAACCCACGCTTTCCGGCTGCTGGGAGCCGGGACCGCAAACTGTGACGTGAGATGTCGTCTACACCGATGGGTTGTCGCAACGCCGATCGCGGTTGGGAGCCTTCCTATAGTCCCCCCGGTGGTGACTCATGTCACCATAGCAGTAGGCGTGCGTGCATGCATCAGTTCAAAGCACGAGTCAATATTTGCGGGAGTGGCCTCGACGCACGAAGGTCCCCGCACTCACGTGCGGGGACCTTCATCGCTTACGGGAGGTTAGGCGTCGCTGCGCTCGTGCGCGTCCTCCATGACCGTCCGACCGATCTCGGCGTACATCTCCGGCTTGGTGGTGCGCAGCCACACCGCGTAGGCCAGACCGATGAGGAAGACCGCCAGGATCATGTACGGCGCCACCTTGAACACGTCGGACTTCGCCGCCAGACCAGCCGCGAACTCGCGGTTGTCCCACAGCAGCCACACCACGTACAGCATCGCCACTCCGCCGATGAGCGGGCAGATCAGCGTGGTGATCACGTTGCCGCGGTGAGTCTTCTTGACCCAGAAGAACCAGATCACCGCCGCCGAGCAGATGGCCTGCACCAGCAGGATCGCCGCGGTGCCGATGAGCGCCAGCAGGCCGTAGACGTTGACGTACGGCACCAGGGCCGGGGTGTCGACGGGTGTGCCGTTGGCGTCGGGCACCTGAACGGCGGTGAAGAACGCGAAGGCCAACACGATCAGCAGTGTGATCACGCTCTGAATCGTCGACGCGATGTACGGCGACCCGTGCTGAGGATGGGTGCCGCCGATGGTGTTCTTGATCCTGTCCGACGGGACTTCACGCCCCAGGGCAAAGAGGTACCGCGACGCCGCGTTGTGGAACGCCAGGGCGCAGGCGAACGAGCCGATCACCAGCAGGCCCTTGTACACGTCGAGCAGCACTCCGCCGAGGTTGTTCTGCACCAGGTTGAAGAACAGGTCGAGCGGCGATGCGCTGATCGACGTTTCGACGGAGGTCTTCGCACCGTTGCCGGCAATCACCATGGCCGAGATGAACGTGTAGAACAAGCCGAGGCCGACGACCGCGATGATCGTCGCCCTGGGAATGATCTTCTTCGGGTTGCGCGACTCTTCGCCGTACACGGCAGTGGTCTCGAAACCGACCCACGACCAGAAGGCGAAGAAGAGGCCGATCGCCATCGAGCCCGCTGCGGCGGCCGTGCCGAATGCCCCTGCGGGCAAGCCCTCGAACGCATTGTTGAGCAGCACGGTCTGATTGAGCATGAACCCGTCGGGGCCGCCACCGGAGAAGATCACCGAGAACGCGAGCGCCAAGAGGATGAGGACCTCCGCGGTGAGCGTGATGCCCAGGATGGCCGCAGTGAGGCTGATGTCGAAGTAGCACAGCGCCGCAATGGCCACGATCGCGACGATGGCGATGACCAGCCAGGGGACGTCCACGCCGAAGATGGTGTTGATGGCGTCATTGGCGAAGTACGCGCAACCGCCGATCAGCGACCCTTCGAACACCACGTAGGCGAACGTGGCCAGCATGCCGCTGGCCATGCCCCAGGTCTGGCCGAGGCCGTGCGAGATGAAGCCGTAGAAGGCGCCCGTCGTGGTGATGTGTCGCGCCATCGCGACGTACCCGAGGGCGAACAGGGTCAAGATGATCGTCGCGAACAGGAAGCCCGCGGGGGCGCCCAGGCCGTTGCCAAAACCGACCGCGATGGGCACGTTGCCCGTCATCGCGGTGATCGGAGCGGCATTGGCGACGGCCATGAAGATGACCGCGACGATGCCGATGGATCCCTTCTTCAGTCCATTGGACCGCGCGGCTGACGTGTCGTCGGTTGTTGCGGATTCAGCACTCACATGGCGCTCCCAGCTATGAATTAAGCACGAAATTGGACCCGCCACGATGCAGGTCCGCCCACGAGCGTCGCACCCGCGACCACATCCGACAACTCGAACGGCGAACTTGGTGACGAAAGGCCATGGCGGCGGTACTAGATCGACCGCGCCAATGAGCCGCATGACGATCACCTCGCGGGTCGTGACGATCGTGCGATGGCTGGAGCCGGCTATCGGGAGGGTGCGCCCGACCCGGACCGGGTGCCTTTGCTGGAAGCGATCAGCTCCGACGACGAAACGGCCCAAGCCCCCCGCGTAGAAACCGGGGAAGCCTGGGCCGCTCGCGTCGAGCTCCAGCGTGGAGTTACTGCGTGGGGGTTACAGCGTGGCGGTGTCGATGACGAACCGGTACCGGACGTCGCTGGCGAGCACCCGCTCATACGCCTCGTTGACGTAGTCGGCGGCGATGACCTCGATCTCGGGCGCGATCTCGTGCTTGGCACAGAAGTCGAGCATTTCCTGGGTCTCGGGAATGCCGCCGATCATCGAGCCGGACAGGCTGCGACGCTGCGCAGCGAGCGGGAAGAACGGCAACTCCATCGGCTTCTCCGGCGCCCCGACCTCGACCAGGGTGCCGTCGGTGGCGAGCAGGTTCATGTAGGCGGCCAGATCGAGAGTCGCCGAAACGGTGTTCACGATGAGGTCGAACTTGCCGGCCAGTTTGGTGAAGGTATCCGGGTCACTGGTGGCGTAGTACTCGTCGGCGCCGAGACGCAGACCGTCCTCCATCTTCTTCAGCGACTGGCTCAGGACCGTCACCTCGGCGCCCATGGCGTGCGCGATCATGACGCCCATGTGGCCGAGGCCGCCGAGGCCGATGATGGCGACCTTCTTGCCGGGCCCGGCACCCCAGTGGTGCAGGGGCGAGAACAGGGTGATGCCGGCGCACAGCAGGGGTGCCGCCTTGTCCAGCGGGATGTTGTCGGGGATCCGCAGCACGTAGTTCTCGTCGACGACGATGGCCTGGCTGTAACCGCCGTAAGTCGGGGTGCCGTCCTTGCCGGTGGCGTTGTAGGTGCCGACCATGCCGCCCTCGCCGGTGCAGTACTGCTGCAGACCGGCCTTGCAGTTGTCGCACTCACGGCAGGAGTCCACGAAGCACCCGACCCCGACGTGATCGCCGACCTTGTACTTGGTGACCTCGGCGCCGACCTCGGTGACGACGCCGGCGATCTCGTGGCCCGCGACGACCGGATACTCGGGAACGCCCCACTCACCCTTGACGGTGTGGATGTCGGAGTGGCAGATGCCGGCGAACTTGATGTCGAACGCGACGTCGTAGGGGCCGACGTCACGGCGCTCGATGGTGGTCTTGGTCAGTGGATCGGTGGCCGAGGTGGCGGCCATCGCGGAAACTGTGGTGGTCATCTTCTCTTCGTACCCTCTTCTTCTACATGCGAAATCTTCGCCGAGCGTTCGACGAACGTCGTGAATCGTGGCGCAGCGTTGCGCTGCCCCAGGATTTCCCAACCGGGGCAATCGCCAGATTAGTCCCGCACGCTGTGAACTCGCTCGTCAGAGACTCGGCGCACGCAGTCCGCCGGTGAACCCGACGCGGTCGTACCGCACCAGCCCCTGCACCGAGTAGGGGTCTCGGGCGATGACGTCCTCGGCGTCGGGCGTGCTCATGTCCGCGGTGATCAGCACGCCTCCGGCGCCCGACTCCAAGCGCCCGGTGAGGATCAGACGACCGGCATCGACCTCGTCGGCAAGCCACGCGAGGTGGGCAGGTCGGGCGTGATCGATGACGTCGGCCGGTTGCAGATACGTGATCGTCAACACGTGGAACACGGCGCCAGGGTAGCGCGGGTCGGTGGTCCGTTTACCTGTCACACGACAGACACGCGCGAAGCGTGTTGTTAACCGAGCCTGCGCGATCGGTTACACGGGCGCAACCACCGGAGGGCCGCGGACGCGAAAACTGTCATCTGACAGATATCCGGCCGCCGCCATGGCGCCACGACCCCCTGGAGCATGCAGTGACGAGCGAACAGCGCGACTCGCACCGCGCCGACCCGGCGGGCACCGCCACTACCGCGGGGGCGAGGGCACACGCGCGGGCGCAGCACGGGCGGACCGCCGAAGCCATGCGTCACGTCCCGGCCTCGAGCAGTCCGACGGCTCCCGACGGGGTACCGCTCGACAGTCTAGTCTGGTCGGAACACGTTGCGGCAGGCGGATATACGACGGCTGTACTGGCGCGGGGGACACGGGTCCGGTTGACCGATCTCGACGGTGACGCGTGCGCACACGTTCTGCTGTACCGCGCCGACGGACCCCACGAACGCCTCAACGTCGCCGATACCGTGAAGGTGCCGTGGCAGGCCTATCTCGGTGTCGGACATCCGCTGCTCAGCGGGTTCGGACGCGTCCTGGCCACCGTGGTCGCCGACACCTCATCGGCCCACGATGCATTGACCGGCACCACGACCCGCGTCGGGAACGAGACCCGCTACGGCGCCGGCGCACCGGAGTCGGCGTCACCCGCCGGGCGCGAACTGTTGTTGCTCGCCGCGTTGAAGAACGGCCTCGGCCCGCGTGACCTGCCCCCGTCGCCGTCCTTCTTCAAGGCGGTTCGGGTGGCGGCCGACGGGACGCTCCAATGGCAGGGGTCGGCGGGTCCCGGCACGAGCGTCGACCTGCTGCTGCACGTCGACGCCATCGTCGCGGTGGCGAACACGGCCCATCCGCTCGACCCACGGCCCGAGTTCACGTGTTCACCGCTGCGGATCCACGCGTGGCCCGCGCCCGGTGAGCTCGACCTGCTGGTGGCCGGTGAGCTGGTGGGTCCCCTGCACCCCGAACACCGCCAAGCGGTCGCCAACACCGACGCCGATCTGATCGCCAGAGGAGTCTCGTGAGCACCCCGGTACGCCACGACGCCCTGGTGCCCGGTCGCGTCGTCCTCGATCAGACCGTGGCCGCGCGGGCCGCGTGGTCGGCGGTGGTGGCCGCCGGGGACGTGCTGACGATCGTGGACCTCGCGGGTAATCAGGCGGTCGACTGCCTGCTCTATGCGGCCGGCGACACCACCGTCCGCTATTCGGCGTCGGAAACCATTGCGCGCCAGGGCCGGATCGTGCTGACGACCGGATCCGTACTGCGGGCCGACACCGGAACCGCCCTGATGACGGTGGTCGGCGACGAGGTCGGCGTGCACGACACCCTCGGCGGTGCCTGCTCCAAGGAGTCCAACACCTTGCGCTACGGCCAGCACACGCGAGCTCAACACGGCTGCATGGAGAACTTCCTGCTCGAGGGCGCCCGCCACGGTCTGGGCGCCAGGGACCTGGCGAGCAACATCAACTGGTTCATGAACGTGCCGGTCGATCCCGACGGCGCACTCGGAATCGTCGACGGGCTGTCGGCGCCGGGCAAGCGGGTTGCCCTGCGTGCGGAGGTCGACACCCTCGTGCTGGTCTCCAACTGCCCGCAGATCAACAACCCGTGCAACGCCTTCGATCCGACACCGGTCCAGATGATCGTCACCCGCCCCAGTGAGATCGCGTGACGGACAGCGTCCTGGTCGCCAACCGTGGCGAGATCGCCGTTCGCCTGATTCGGTCCGCGCGGCAGCTCGGCCTGCGCACGGTCGCGGTGTTCTCCGACGCCGATCGAGGCGCACCCCACGTGCGCCTCGCCGACCAGGCCGTGCGACTGGGGCCCGCCGCGCCGAGCGAGAGCTACCTGCGGGGCGACGCGATCCTCGAGGCGGCTTCCGCGACTGACGCCGCCATGGTGCACCCGGGATACGGATTCCTCTCCGAGGACGCGGAATTCGCGTCCGCCGTGGAAGCGGCCGGCCTGGTGTTCGTGGGCCCGACACCGCATCAGCTGCGCGTGTTCGGCACCAAGCACACCGCACGCGCCGCGGCCAGGGCGGCCGGGGTGCCCGTCTTCCCCGGGTCCGACCTGCTCGACGACGCCGTGACGGCCGAGGCCGCGGCCGAGGAGATCGGCTACCCCGTGATGCTCAAGGCAACCGGTGGTGGTGGCGGCATCGGCATGCAGGTCTGCCGGGATGCCGACGACCTTCAGTCGGCCTTCGCCCGCGTCTCCCGGTTGGCCGAGCGGAGTTTCGGTTCCGCGGGCGTGTTCGTCGAACGCTTCGTCGACGAGGCGCGTCACGTCGAGGTGCAGATCTTCGGCGACGGCACCGGACGCGTGGTCTCGCTCGGTGACCGGGACTGCTCCCTGCAGCGCCGCAACCAGAAGGTGATCGAAGAGGCCCCGGCGCCGGCGCTACCGGAAGCCATTCGTGCGCACCTGCATTCGTCGTCACGGGCACTGGCCGCGTCGCTCGCCTACCGGTCTGCGGGGACGGTCGAGTTCGTCTACGACCCGCGGCGGGAGGAGGCCTCGTTCCTCGAAGTGAACGCGCGGCTACAGGTCGAGCATCCCGTCACCGAGGCGGTGACCGGAATCGATCTGGCGGCGTGGATGTTCCGGCTCGCCCGCGGCGACGGTGACGTGCTGGCAGACCATCTCGCGTCCGGCGCCGTGCCGGTCCGCGGCCACGCCGTCGAGGCGCGGATCTATGCCGAAGACCCCTCGCGCGAGTACCGTCCGAGCACCGGCACCTTGGTGGCAGTCGACTTCCCGGGTCGGGTCGCGGGCGATCCGGCGCCGCGCGTGGACACCTGGATCGAGGCGGGCACCGACGTGTCGGCCTCCTATGATCCGTTGCTGGCCAAGGTGATCACGTTCGCCGACGATCGCGACGAGGCGTTCGACCGCCTCGGGCGGGCGCTGGAGGCGACCGTGCTGCACGGCATCGAGGTCAACGTCGGGCTGCTGCGCGCCGCGTGTGCGCTCGACGACGTGCGCGCTGCCCGGCACAGCACCGCCACCCTCGCCGGCGTCGTCGACCCGCGACCGCGCATCACGGTCGACCGGCCCGGTCTGCAGACCACCGTGCAGGACCTGCCTGGACGGGTCGGGCTGTGGAACGTCGGCGTGCCGCCGAGCGGGCCGATGGACGACCTGTCGTTCCGGCTGGGCAATCGCTCGCTGGGCAACCCCGAGGGGGCGCCCGGACTGGAGTGCACCGCGTCGGGCCCGGCGCTGCGCGTCACGCACACGACGACGTTCTGCGTCACCGGCGCCGAATGCCTCGTCACGATCGACGATGCGCCCGTACCGATGTGGGAACCGGTCGTCGTCCCGGCCGGAGGCGTGCTGGCCGTCGGGCCCGCCGAGACCGCGGGCTTGCGTACCTACGTGCTGGTGGCCGGTGGCTTCGACGTGCCGACCTACCTCGGCAGTGCCTCGACGTTCACCCTCGGCCGGTTCGGCGGTCACGCGGGACGCCAACTCGTCGTCGGCGACGTCCTGCGCGCCGCGCCGTGGACCTCGGCGACGGCCGCCGGGGCGGTCCCGGCCGACCTCCGACCCGCGATGCCGTCGGCCTGGGAGCTCGCCGTCACCGAGGGACCGCACGGCGCCCCGGAGTTCTTCACCCGCGAGGACATGGACACGCTGTTCGACGCGTCCTACTCCGTGCACTTCAACTCGGCTCGTACGGGCGTGCGGCTCGAAGGTCCGCGGCCGACGTGGGCCCGGCCCGACGGCGGTGAGGCAGGTCTACACCCGTCCAACATTCACGACAACGCGTATTCCGTTGGCGCCCTTGATCTCACCGGTGACACCCCCATCCTGCTTGGTCCGGACGGGCCCAGCCTGGGTGGCTTCGTCTGCCCGGTCACCGTGGTGGCTGCCGACCGGTGGAAGCTCGGGCAGCTGCGGCCGGGTGACACCGTGCGGTTCGTGCCGATCCGCGCCGCCGACGCGCCGTCGCGGTCCGAGGTCGGTGCGGCCCGGTTGGCGTCCACCCCGACCGTCCGCCGCGGCACACGCGACGGTGACGACGGCGTGCTCGCCCGCCGCGACGGTGCCGGTGCCCCCGCCGTCACGTACCGTCGCAGTGGCGACGACAACGTGCTCGTCGAGTACGGCGAGATGGTGCTCGACCTCGCGCTGCGCGCCAGGGTGCACGCGCTCGAGGAACGGCTGCGCGAGGACGCCCGACCCGGAATCCTGGACCTCACCCCGGGTATCCGTTCACTGCAGGTGCACGTCGACCCGGACGTGCTGTCGATCGACCGCCTGCTGGGCATGCTGTCCGAGCTCGAGGACGATCTGCCCGCCACCTCCGAACTCGTCGTACCGAGCCGGTCGGTGCGGCTACCGCTCAGCTGGGACGATCCGGCGACCCGCGAAGCGATCGCCCGCTACACCTCGGGTGTCCGCGACGACGCCCCCTGGTGTCCGTCCAACATCGAATTCATTCGCAGGATCAACGGATTGGCCACCCAGGACGACGTCATGGCGACGGTCTTCGCGGCGGAGTACCTGACACTCGGGCTCGGGGACGTCTACCTCGGGGCGCCGGTGGCCACCCCGCTCGATCCGCGGCACCGCCTCGTCACCACGAAGTACAACCCGGCGCGGACGTGGACGGCCGAGAACTCGGTCGGCATCGGCGGTGCCTACCTCTGCATCTACGGCATGGAGGGGCCAGGCGGCTACCAGTTCGTCGGCAGGACCACGCAGGTGTGGAGCCGGTACCGACACGACGCGCCCTTCGAGCCGGGGACCCCATGGCTCTTGCGCTTCTTCGACCGCATCTCCTGGTATCCCGTCACGGCCGAGGAGCTACTGGATCTGCGGGCCGACATTGCCGCCGGGCGCGGATCGGTCGACATCACCCCGGGGACGTTCTCCCTGGCCGAGCACGAGCGCTTCCTGGTCGACAACGCCGACTCCATCGCCGCCTTCCGCGCCACCCAGGCCACGTCGTTCGGGGCCGAGCGCGCCGCGTGGACGGCGGCGGGCGAATTCGACCGGGCCGAACGGGCCGAGTCACGGGTGGTCATGACGAGCAGTGACGTGGTCCTCGACGACGACGAGCAACGGGTGGACGCACCGTTTTCGTCGAGCGTGTGGAAGGTCGACGTCACGGTGGGCGACCGCGTCGTCGTCGGTCAGCCGCTGCTCGCGCTCGAGGCGATGAAGATGGAGACCGTCGTGACCGCGCCCGCCGACGGTGTCATCACCCAGGTTCTCGTCGAGGCAGGCAACCAGGTCGACCCGGGCACCCCCCTCGTCGTCGTGGGGGCAGGCGATCGGCCGTCCCGGCAACCCGACGTGAGGGGAGTGCCGGCATGACCGTGCCGCGAGAAGCATTGCGCGTGTTGGCCGTCGAACGGGTGCGGGCAGCCTATGCCGCGATCGATGCGGTCGCGCGTCCGGAGATCTGGATCTTCCTGCGCGCCATGGCCGATGCGCTGGCCGACGCCGAGCTGGTCGATGCCGACACCGCGGCGGGAGTCGACCTGCCGCTGGCGGGCCTCGTGGCCGCGGTGAAGAACAACGTCGACGTGGCGGGTCTGCCGACCACCGCGGCGTGCCCCACCTACTCCACCACCCCGGCGGCCGACGACGCGGAGGTGGTAGCCCGGTTGCGTGCCGCCGGCGCGGTAGTGATCGGTGCGACCAACCTCGACCAGTTCGCCACCGGGCTGGTCGGCACTCGCAGTCCGTATGGTGCGGTTCGGGATTCGCGCCGACCAGAACACATCTCGGGTGGCTCGAGTGCGGGGTCGGCCGTCGCGGTCGCGCTGGGCCTGGTCGACATCGCCATCGGAACGGACACCGCGGGTTCGGGCCGGGTGCCCGCCGCGCTGCAGGGCATCGTGGGCATCAAGCCCACCTACGGCGTCGTGCCCACCGACGGCGTGATCCCGGCCTGCCGGTCCTACGACTGCGTGACGGTCTTCGCGCGTGACCTCGACACGGCCGATGCTGCGATGGGCGTGATGGGCGGGGGTGCCCGACCCTTCCGGCCCGACGCGCCGCTCTCTGCGCCAGAAATGCCCAAAGTGGCCATCCCACATGTGCTTCCGGCGCTCTCGCCGCGGTGGCAGGCGGCGTTTCGGTTGGCATGCGCCCGCCTCGAAGCCCATGGCGCGGTCCTGCAGGAGATCGACCTCTCCCCGTTCCTCGCCGCCGCGCGGCTCCTCTACGACGGAGCGCTGGTCGCCGAACGCTACGAGGCCGTTGGCGAATTCGTCGAGGCCCATCCCGATGAGGTGGATCCCATCGTCGGACGGATCATCTCAGCCGCAGGCGGGATACCGGCGGCGCGCCTGCTGGAGGATCGGCGCTGCCTCACCGAGCTCACGGCGACCGCCCTCGAGGCGCTCGGCGACTATGATGCCCTGTTGATTCCCACCACCACCGAGCACCCGACCCTCGTCGAGGTCGCCGCGGATCCGGTCGGCGTCAACTCCCGGCTGGGCACCTACACCAACTTCTGCAACCTGATGGATATGTGCGCGGTGGCCGTTCCCTCGGGCACCGCCGGTGAAGACCAGTTCGGGGTGTCGGTGGTCGCGCGATCGGGGGCCGACGCCGTGGCCATCGACGTCGCCCGGCTCGTGACGTCACCGCCGGAGTCCGTCGCGCTTGCCGGCGCCGCGTCGCTCACCGCGGGATCGATTCCAACCCCGTGGCCGATGCGCGCCGGTGCGAGCGCGACGCCGCTTCTGGTCGTCGGTGCTCATCTGCGGGGGCAGCCCTTGGCGTGGCAGCTCGAGGATCGTGGAGCCCGTTGGGCGGGAACGGCATTCACCGCTCCCGTGTACCAGCTCGCGCGACTCGACACCAACCCGCCAAAGCCGGGCCTGGTCCGGGTCGGGGCCGAGGACGGCGCCGTCATCGGTGGCGAGCTCTGGCTGGTGGGCACCGCGATGCTGGGGGACTTCCTGGCCATGTTGCCCGCGCCGATGTCACTGGGACGCGTCGTTCTGGCCGACGGTTCCGAGGTGGTCGGCTTCGGATGTGCGCTCGACGCGTGGCGGGCGGGGGAGGACATCACCCGGCACGGCGACTGGCCGACCTACCTGAGAAGCGTCTCGTCGGATGCGACACGGGTATAGCGGTCGATCCGGTGCCTGGTCCGCACGCGCAGGGCAGGGGTCTCGTGGTCGGGAATGCCGAGCACGCGCAAGCAGGCGTCGGCCACGTGGATCGGCAGTTCCACGCGTTCATCGCCCGGCGGTACCGACCACATGTTGACCAACGACTCGACCAGCCGGAACGGCAGATCCGCGGCAGCGGCGTGGACGCCGGTCTGATCGATGACCGCCTGGCTCAACGCAAGATAGTGCAGCCGGAGCCGTTCCCGGTCCGACCAGAACGGTTCGAGCCGGGCATCGCGGAGCTCGGGCAGCAGGTAGAGGGCGCCCAAGTTCCAGCGACCGGCGAGCAGCTGATCGCCATCGAAGGCGGCCAGGGCGTGCAGATGCTCGGCCGCGCTGAGGGCAGGATCGGCCCCGAGCAGCGTCGGAATGAACGCCAGCGTGGGGCTGACCGTCTGGCCGAGCAGCGTGCAGAGGATGTCGTCCTTGGTCTTGAAGTAGTGGTAGAGCGACGCCTGACGGATGCCGACCGATTCGGCGATGGACCGGGTGGAGGTGCTCGCATAACCGAGCGTGGTGAACAGTTCCCCTGCGGCGTCCAGGATCTCGTCGCGCGCCGTCACTCCAGGACGCCTCTGGTCGTGGTGGCGGGGCCGACCGGCCCGAGCGAGCGGCATGACCCCATCGTGGACCATGCGGGGTCGCAAATGGTCATCTCCGGTCGTATCTGTCACATGACAGAAACGCGCGACACCCATCGGTTACGTATGCCGTGAATTGGTTACGCCAGCGACACCCACCGGGCTGGGTTCGCCGCAAAACTGTCAAGTGACAGGCGGGTGGCTCACGGACGTGCCGCTCGCCTCGCCGACCCAGACACGTCGCAGGAGTGCATCCCCATGGGCATCGCCGTTTCCGAAGGAGCTGCCATCTCCCACGTCGACACCGCCTCCGGCGCGCCGACGATCGCCGACCCCGTCGGAGCGATCGACGACTTGTACGTGACGTTCCGCCGCAACGGCAACGACGTGCATGCGTTGCGCGGAGTATCGCTGCAGATCGCGCCGGGAGAGATTCTCGGCCTCGTCGGTGAATCCGGCTCGGGAAAGAGCGTCCTCGGGTTCAGCATGCTCGGCCTGCTGCCGGCCGCCGCCAAGATCGACGGCGCCGTCACGGTCGCCGGCTCCGACATGGTCGCCGGTGACGCCAAGGCGCTGCGGCGGGTGCGTCGGCTCGACCTTGGTGCCGTGTTCCAGGACCCCATGACCTCGCTGAACCCCACCATGAGGATCGGGAAGCAGGTCGCCGAGGCGGCGGGTGGCGACGAGGAGGCGTTGCGACTGCTCACCGCCGTCGGCATCCCCGAACCGAAGCGGCGGATGCGGGCGTTCCCCCACGAACTCTCGGGCGGCTTGCGACAGCGCGTCATGATCGCCATCGCCATTGCGGGCGATCCGGACCTGATCATCGCCGACGAACCCACGACGGCCCTCGACGTCACCGTGCAGGCGCAGGTGTTGCGGCTGCTCCGCAAGCTTCGCGACGAAATCGGTTGCAGCATCGTCTTCATCACCCACGACCTCGGGGTCGCCGCGCAGATCTCGGATCGCATCGCGGTGCTCTACGCCGGCCGGATCGCCGAAGTCGGCCCGACCGCCGCCGTCCTCGGTACCCCCGCGCACCCGTACACCCACGGGTTGCTGCGATCACGCCTCACGCTGAACACCGCGCGGGACCGCAAACTGGCCGCGCTCGCCGGCTCGGTGCCCAGCGCCGTGTCACCCCTCCCCGGCTGCGCGTTCGAGCCACGGTGCACGGTCTCCACCGAGCAGTGCACGATCTCACCTCCCGATCCCGTCGCCGTCGCAGCCGACCGCACCAGCGCGTGCATCCTGCCGATGGACGAGGTCGCCGCCGGCCTCGGCAGCAAGTCGACGAACACCGCCGAGCCCTTCCCGACCCCCGCCGACGGCCCGGAGCTGCCCGCGTCGGTCGTACTCCGGGACGTCACCAAGACCTTCAACGTGGCCAAACGATGGCTGGACCGCTCCGGCAACGGAGGCAAACTGCATGCGCTGCGCGGAGTCTCGCTGCGCGTCGCCCACGGCGAGTCGGTGGCGCTGGTGGGTGAGAGTGGCTCGGGCAAATCGACGCTGCTGCGGGCCATCGCCGGTCTGGAGAAGCCGACCTCCGGCGAGGTGGAGCTGATCGCGGGCCAGCGTCCGCAGATGGTGTTCCAGGATGCGGGCGCGTCACTGACGCCGTGGCTGTCGGTCGGCGAGCTGATCTCCGAGCGGCTGAGCGGCGCTGGCATGTCGCGGTCCCACCGTCGCGACGCGGTGGTTGAGGTGCTCGAACGTGTAGGCCTACCCGCGGAAGTCGCGAAGTCACGCGCCGGGCAGCTGTCCGGCGGTCAGCGCCAACGGGTCTCGCTCGCGCGCGCGACCGTGGTGCCCCCGTCGGTCCTGCTGTGCGACGAGCCGACCAGCGCGCTCGACGTCTCGCTGGCCGCCTCGGTGCTGAACCTGATCGGTGATCTGCGGCGCAGCCTGGACATGTCGGTGGTGTTCGTGACCCACGACCTGTCGGTGGCCCGCGTGGTGGCCGACCGGATCGCGGTGATGTATCTCGGTCGGATCGTCGAGATCGGCCCCGCGGAACAGGTCATCGCAAGCCCGGCGCACCCCTACACGCAGGCGTTGGTCGACTCGATTCCCGACCTGGGTCGCGAATCCGCCGTCTTACCAGGCGAACCCGCCAGCCCACTGTCACCGCCGACCGGATGCGCGTTCCACCCGCGGTGCTCGATCGCCGTCGACACCTGCAGCGCCACCGAACTCGACGTTCGGCTGGAGGGCTTCCCCGGCAACCCGCACCAGGTGGCGTGCATCGAGAGGAGGGCGGTCTGATGGCGATTGCCACGACGGAGGCACCTGCGGTGTCGCCGGTGCGCGGCCGCGAGCGTCGGGGGTGGTCGATGCAGTCGCGCTCGACCGTGCTCAACTGGGCCGGCTTCTCGTTGATCTTCGTGGTCACGCTGGTCGCGATCGCGGTACCGCTTCTGGCGCCACACGATCCTTTGACACCGGTCGGCATGCCCCTGCAGGCGCCCGGTAAGAACGGCTTCCTGCTCGGCAGTGACAGCATCGGCCGGGACATCTTGTCGCGTGTCCTCTACGGCGTGCGCTCGAGCTGGTTCGCGGCGCTGGTGGTGGTCGCCGTCGGGTTGCTGATCGGCGGGCTGGTCGGTTTGATCGCCGGCGCGACCGGGGGCTGGGTCGACTCGGTTCTGATGCGCATCACCGACGGGTTCCTGTCGTTGCCGGCGCCGGTGTTGGCGATCGCCGTCGTGGCCGCCCTGGGGCCGGGTTTTGTCCACACCCTGATCGCGGTATCCATCGTGTGGTGGCCGTTCTACGCACGACTGGTGCGCGGTGAGGTCGCCCGGTTGGCGGCTCGACCGCACGTCGAGGCGGCGAAACTGGCCGGGGTGAGCCGCTTTCGGCTGGCGGGACGGCACCTACTGCCCGGTGCGGTGCCGAACGCGCTGGTGGCCGCGAGCCTGGACATCGGCACGCTGATCCTCACCCTCGCGGCGCTGTCCTTCCTCGGTCTCGGCCAGTCGGCGCCCGCCGCGGAACTCGGCGCCGATTCCGCACGCAATCTCAGTTACTTCCTGCAGCAGTGGTGGATTCCGGTCATGCCCGGCCTGGGCGTACTGGTGCTGGCACTGATCGGAAACATCGCGGGTGACAGCCTGCGCAACCTGATGAAGACGAGCTAGGCAGACCATGAAGACATTCATCGCCACCCGAATCGGTGCCATGGCGGCGATCCTGATCGCCCTGACCGGCGTCATGTTCCTGCTGCAGCACATCTCGCCGATGGATCCGGTCAAGGCGCAGATGGGGGCGCAGGCCTCGGCCGAGGCGGTCGCCGCCCGTCGTGAGGCGCTGGGCCTGAACGAGCCTGTGCTGGTGCAGTTCTGGCACTACCTGACCGGTGCCGCCACCGGTGATCTCGGCACGTCCTACCGCACCCGGCACGGCGTCGCGTCGGATCTGTCGACGTTCTTCCCGGCCACGTTGGAACTGGCCCTGTACGGCCTCGCGTTCGCGTTGGTGCTGGCCGTGCTGCTGGCGTTCAGCACCACGCTGAAGTGGCGCGGTGCGGGGGCACTGCGGGCCATCCTCTTCACCGGGTCGTCGGCGCCCATGTTCCTGCTCGGCATCGTCGGGTTGATCGTGTTCTACAAGGAGTTGGGCTGGGTGCCCGCCAATGGCCGGATCGGCATCGCGAACCCGCCCACCGGGCCGACGGGGCTGCTCACGGTCGACGGACTCCTGCACGGCAGACCCGACGTGGCGAGTGACGCCTTCCACCACCTGGTGCTGCCCGCCCTCGTCATCGCGATCGGTCCCGCGGTCGCCATCGGACGGGTGTTGCGCAGCAGCCTGCTCGGCGACATCGACAGCGACTACGCCCGGACCGCACGGGCGAAGGGGCTGCCCGAAGGCCAGATCCTGGCCCGCCACGTGCTGCGCAACTCCGTCGGGTCCGCGCTCTCGATGACGGGACTGCAAGTGGGACTGATGTTCTCGGGTGTCCTGGTGGTCGAGCAGGTGTTCGGCTGGCCGGGTATCGGCCAGTACATCGCGCAGAGCATCCCCGTCGCCGACTTCCCGGCCATCGCGGGCGTCACGCTGATGCTCGGTGCGCTCTACGTCTTCATCAACACGGCCGTCGACCTCATGCAGGCCGCCGCCGATCCACGCATCGCAACAACAGGAGGTTAGGTTGCCGAAACAGCCACTCATCGTGGGCAATCCGGTGTTCGTCGTCGTCGACATGCAAGAAGGCGGTGGGATGTCGGCCGACGAGGCGGGCATTCCCGTGATGCCGGGCCACGCCGAACGCGTGGAGCGCGCCGAACGACTGCTCGCCGCTGCCCGCGCCGCAGGCGTACCGGTCGTGTTCTTCCAGGAGATGCACCGGCCCAGTGGCGTCGACTTCGGCCGCGAGCTCGACGGCACCGAGGGCGTGCACTGCGTCGAGGGCCAGCCGGGCACCGACCTCGAGCCGTCGCTACGGCCCGAACCCGGTGAATTTCACCTCGTCAAGCGGCGGTACTCCGGGTTCATCGGCACCGAGTTCGACATCGTGCTGCGGGGTTTGAAGGCCGACACGCTGATCCTCGTCGGTGGTCTGACCGATGTGTGCGTGCACTACACGTTCGCCGACGCCCATCAGCGGGACTACTACGTCAGGGTCGTCACCGACTGCGTCGGCGGCTCGTCGCAGTACCGGCACGACGCGGCCCTCGACGCCATGGAGTACCTGCAGACCGGTGCGCTGCGCACCACCGACGAGATCCTCGCCGCATTCGCCGAGATCGCCACCCCTACCCCCGTTCTCGAAGGAGCCGCATCATGATCACCAGACTCCGTTGTATGGCGGCCGTCGCTGCGGCTGCGGTCCTCGCGCTGAGTGGTTGCGGCGGTTCGGATTCGGGCACCAGCTCGCCGAACGCCGCACCGACCGACAAGGTGCTGCACCTGTCCTTCCTGCAGGACCCGGGCCAGCCGCCGGACCCCGACGTGTTCTACGCGGGGCAGGGTCTGCTGTTGACCACCAACACCTACGAGGGCCTGCTGCAGTACAAGGCGGGAACCGAGAAGGTCGAGCTGGAACCGCTGCTCGCCACCGAGTGGACCGCGTCACCGGACAACAAGGTGTTCACGTTCAAGCTCCGTGAGGGCGTGAAGTTCCACGACGGGACGCCGTTCACCTCGGCCGCCGTCAAGGCGTCGTTCGACCGCCGGCTCGCCGTCAACCAGGGACCCGCCTACATGGTGGCCGACGTCGATTCGGTGACCACCCAGGGTGACTACGGCGTCACGGTGACCCTGAAGGCACCGAACTCGGCGTTCCTGGACTACCTCGCCTGCCCGTACGGACCGCGGATGCTCAGTCCCGAGGGACTGGCCAAGAACGGGGGCACGGACAACGCGCAGGAATACCTGACCAACCACGACCTGGGTACCGGGCCGTTCACGCTGACGGCCGCCGAGGTCGGATCCCGTTACGCGCTCGAGGCATTCAAGGACTACTGGGGTCCCAAGCCGTACTTCGAGAAGGTGGAGATCCCGGTCGTCACCGACGTCTCGGCGCAACAGCTGCAGTTCAACAACGGCCAGATCGCCTCGATCCTGCACGACCTGCCGTCCTCTGCCGTGCAGTCGTACCTCGACGACAAGGCGTTCGCGAACTACTCACTGCCGACCATGATGTCGAACTACCTGTACGTCAATCCCCACAAGGGAATGATGACGGATGCGAAGAACCGGACGGCCGTGCTGCAGGCGATCAACGTCGACGAGTTGGTCAAGCAGACCTACTTCGGCCGTGGCGAGGTCGCGCCGCAGATCTACCCGCCCAACATGATGGCCGAGCAGTTCGCGAAACAGTCCGTGTCGCATGATCCCTCGGTTCTGACGACGCTCGCGGGCAGCCTGCCCGCCGACCAGAAGAACGTCACCATCGGATATGACTCGAGCAACCCCGACAACCAGTTGGTGAGCAACCTGATCCAGACCCAGCTCGCGGCGGCGGGCTTGACCGCCAAGGTGCAGGCGTATCCGACGTCGGAGATCTACGGCTGGATCGGCACCGACGGGCAGTCCGCGCCGGAGATCTTCACGGCTCTGGCGTGGCCGGACGCACCCTCGCCGTACACTTGGGGGCACATCTCGTGGGATGCCAGCGGCGGACTGAACTACCTGGGCTGCTCCGCGCCCCCGGTGACCGACGCGCTCGCCAAGGGCCTACCGGACGGTTCGCCGGACGCGTTCTCCCAAGCCGGCCTCGAAGCCGTCAATACCGGCTGCTGGCTGAACATCGCCGACGTCAACGACTTCATGGTCGCGCAGCCGTGGCTCAAGGGTGTCGAGCAGGCGCACGTCGTGACCAACCCGAACTCGCTTCGGCTGGCCGCACTGTCGGTGGGCTGATGACGGGACTGGCACGCAAGAGTGGCGTCCGCAGGATCGTCCTGTTCACCCTCGGTTGGGAGGATCTGCCCAAGTCGGTGTCGGTGTACGGTTCGCCGCCGGAGGAACGCTTCCGCTGCCCGGTGCCGGGTGTGCTGCTGCAGACCGACGGTGGCTGGGTTCTGATCGACACCGGGTTCAACACCGCGCTCATCCGCGACCCGGCGTTGCGGCGGCGGTACTTCCCCTCGATGGAGTATCAGCCGTTGCTGCCGGGCCCGGGTGAGCCCATCGAGGAGTCGCTGTTCGAGATCGGCATCGACATCGACGACATCCATCTGGTGGCGCTGTCGCATCTGCACGTGGACCATGCGGGCGGGTTGAAACTGTTCGCCGGCAAGGTGCCCGTCCACGCGCAGCGTCGGGAGCTGGAGTACGGGCTATCGAATCACCCAGTGCCCGAGGGGCATTCGATCTTCCGGGTGGACTTCGACGATCCCAACATCGACTGGCACCTCGCCGACGGAGAGGTCGAGATCGCGCCGGGGATCACGGCCGTCCCGACATACGGCCACACACCCGGGCATCAGAGCTTCGTCGTGGAACTCGACGAGGCCAGTGGCGGTGACGGATTCGTATTCGCGTTCGATGCGGCCGACCTCACCGAGAACATCGACGACGAACTGGCCATCGGTGGCTTCATCGACGTCGAACCCGAGGAGACCATCGAACCGATCCGACGGCTCAAGGAGCTTGCCGCGAAGAAGGGTTATCCGTTGATTCCCGGTCACGATCCCCACGTGTGGCCGGAGCTGACCACCCACTTCCACGAGCGCTTCGGTCCGGTCAGCAGCTAGATGGACGTGCTGATGGGAGAGTGCACCGGGCTGTGGCGACGCACCCTGCTGATCGATGCCGACGGAGCACGCCACGCCGAGCCGGGTGTGCTGTGGCTGCAGGGCCTTACCGCCTACGTCGACTCGCGCGGCTTCGCCGGACGACTTCACCAGAGCGGCAACGTCTTCGAGTGGCAGCGCGACGTCGACCTAGAACCCCCGGGCCCGTTTCCCGACGCCGGGTCGATGATGTGGGACGGTGACGTCCTCGTCGAGACGGGGGTACACGCCGAATACGCCGAGCACTGGGTCCGCGACGCGGGATCGCTGGGCCCGTGCAGTGCGGCCTTCCTGCGCGGACCCGATGGCGCCGACGGCTTGCTCCTGCGCGTCGGCGACCAGTTCGGCTGGGCGGGTGGAGGTGCCGTCGTGATCGGGCGGCTGGACGGCCACGAGTGGGAAGCGCTCGGGGTCACGATGTCGGACAACGAGATTCACGCGAACGGCGCACGCTGGGCGATCGAACGTAGCGAAGGAGACGTACAGACATGACCGGGACGACGTCATTCACCTCGGTGCCGATCGTCGACATCGGAGGACTGCGCTCACCCGACCCCGCCGAACGCGAGCGAGTGGCCGCCGAGATCGGCACCGCCGCCCGCGAAGTGGGTTTCCTCTACATCAGCGGGTCCGGGATCGACGAGTCGCGGTTCGACCTGATGCTGGCCGCCACGAAGGAGTTCTTCTCGCTGCCGGTCGAGGAGAAGATGAGAAGCTACATCGGCATGTCCCAATGTCACCGCGGGTACGTGCCGGTCGGTGAAGAGGGAGTGGAGAACGGCGTTCCAGATCTGAAGGAGGCGTTCGACACCGCGCTGGATCTTCCCGCCGACGATCCCGACTACGTCGCGGGCAACCCGATGCTCGGCCCCAACACCTGGCCGGACCTCCCCGGCTTCGCCGAGGCCGTCACGGCTTACTACGACGCGGTTCTCGAGGTCGGACAACTCCTGCTGCGGGCGTTCGCCGTCGCGCTCGGGGAGGATCCGGACGTCTTCAGCAGGCATGCCACCAAGACGCCCAGCCAGCTGCGGCTGGTCCACTACCCGTACAACCCCGACGCCCGTGACGGGCTGGGCATCGGAGCGCACACCGACTACGAGTGCTTCACGCTGCTGAAGCCGACCGCGCCGGGTCTCGAGGTGCTCAACGGCGCGGGGGAGTGGATCGACGTGCCACCCGTGCCGGGGACCTTCGTCGTCAACATCGGGGATCTCCTGGAGCTGTGGACCAACGGCGCGTTCGTCGCCACCAGCCACCGCGTCCGCAAGGTCGTCGAGGAGCGCTACTCATTTCCGCTGTTCTTCAACGTCGACTACGACACCGAGGTCAAGCCGCTGCCCCAGTTCAGCTCGCCCGACGGCCCCGACCGTTCCGCCCTGCGGGCCGGGGAGCACCTGTTCGCCCAGACCGCACAGAGTTTCGCGTACCTCCGCCGCCGCATCGACAGCGGAGAGTTGGTCCTGCCCGAGGGATCGTTGGGGCTCAACCAGTTCGGCCAGCAGGCGCTGCAGGGCGTCGAATAGCTCCGGCGTCAGTTGATGGGCGCGTTGACGAATCGAAGGTCGTCGAGGATGCCGCGCGCCGCCACGATGCCCTCGCCCGTCTGCCACACCTCGTCATTGACCACGAACACCCGGTTGTCCCGCACCGCGGACAGCTTCTTCCAGGCGTCGCTCTCCAAGACGTCGGCGGCGCGGTCCTTGGCGGCGGGTGAGGCGAACGACAAGTACACGATGTCACCGTCGGCCGCGGAGAAGTCCGTCGACTTCGACACCTCCGACGTGCTGACCTCGACGTAGGGCTTGTCCTTGAACCGTTGCGTGGCGGGGCGGTCCACGCCGACCGCGGCCAGCACGCTCGCGGGGAAGTCGTCCGTGCCGAAGATCTTCAGCGTGTCGTCCGTCACCTGCACCACCGACACCTGGTAGTGGGTGGCGTCGTTGTCGGCGCCGGTCTTGTCGGCGGCCTGCTCGAACCCGTCGATCAGCTGATTGGCGGCGTCGAACCGGCCTGTGGCCGCACCCACCGTCCGCAACGTGTCCTGCCAGGCCGGACCCGGGGGACCGGTGAACACGGTCGGGGCGATCGTCGACAGCTCGCCGTAGGCCTCGGGGGTCAGCGCCTCGGACCCGAGGATCAAATCGGGGTCGGCGGCCCTGATCGCGTCGATGTCGGGGGCACTGCGGCTACCCGCGGTCGGCGCGTCGTGCACGGTGGTCCCTAGGTACGACGGCTGATCGGAGGACCCGTCCGGCAGCGCGGCGGCCACGATGCGGGATTGCAGTCCGAGCGCGCACAGTGCGTCGAGCTGGTCACCCGAGAGCACGGCGAGGCGTTGCGGGTCCACGGCCACCGCGGTGGTGCCCGCGGCGTGGCGGACCTCCCGCGTCGGCGCGTCGTCCGGCGGACCGGGGTCGAGCGGTGCGGGATCGGGGGCGCAGGAGTCGTCGGGCCGCCGCTGATTGCCCAGCACCCCGGCACCGGCGATCTTCGTGGTGCTGGTGACCACCGATTGCGCCGGATCGCCGCTGCCGGTCGGCTCGGTGGACCCGCCGCACCCCGTGGCGAGGGTCGCCACCAACACGGCCGTCGCGGCCATCAGACCCCTCCGCGAGCTGTGATTCGGCACGTCGCAGAGGTTAGCAATCGCTGTCCGTGGCGTCGTCAGCCGTTACTTATTACCAAATACGACGGTTTGTAGGACCCATGGCACTTGACTGTCCGACACGGGATAAGATTCGAGACGAAACCGCGGGGTACTCCCGTCAACTTTTTGGAGGACCAGTTGGTAGCCGAAGCGCCCCCAATCGGAGAACTCGAGGCCCGCCGCCCATTTCCGGCACGGATGGGCCCGAAGGGCAACCTGATCTACAAGCTGGTGACCACCACCGATCACAAGTTGATCGGCATCATGTACTGCGTCGCCTGCTTCGTCTTCTTCTTCATCGGCGGCCTGATGGCGCTCTTCATGCGCGCCGAGCTTTCCCTTCCGGGTCTGCAGTTCCTGTCCAACGAGCAGTACAACCAGTTGTTCACCATGCACGGCACGGTGATGCTGCTGTTCTACGCGACGCCCATCGTGTTCGGCTTCGCGAACCTGGTGCTGCCACTGCAGATCGGCGCGCCCGACGTGGCGTTCCCGCGACTGAACGCGTTCTCGTTCTGGCTGTTCCTGTTCGGTGCGCTGATCGCGATCGGCGGTTTCATCACCCCCGGCGGTGCGGCCGACTTCGGCTGGACCGCGTACTCGCCGCTGACCGACGCGATCCACTCGCCCGGCGCAGGTGGTGACCTCTGGATCATGGGGCTGGCCGTCGGTGGTCTGGGCACCATCCTCGGTGGCGTCAACATGATCACCACGGTGGTCTGCATGCGCGCGCCCGGCATGACGATGTTCCGGATGCCGATCTTCACCTGGAACATCCTGGTGACCTCGATCTTGGTGCTGCTGGCGTTCCCGCTGCTGACCGCGGCGCTGTTCGGCCTTGCCGCCGACCGCCACCTCGGCGCTCACATCTACGATCCGGCGAACGGCGGTGTGTTGCTGTGGCAGCACCTGTTCTGGTTCTTCGGCCACCCCGAGGTGTACATCATCGCGCTGCCGTTCTTCGGCATCGTCTCGGAGATCTTCCCGGTGTTCAGCCGCAAGCCGATCTTCGGCTACACCACGCTGATCTACGCCACCATCTCGATCGCCGCGCTGTCGGTGGCGGTGTGGGCGCACCACATGTACGCCACGGGAGCCGTTCTGCTGCCGTTCTTCTCGTTCATGACGTTCCTGATCGCGGTGCCCACCGGGATCAAGTTCTTCAACTGGGTCGGCACCATGTGGAAGGGCCAGTTGACCTTCGAGACACCGATGCTGTTCTCGGTGGGCTTCCTGGTCACGTTCCTGCTCGGCGGCCTGTCGGGGGTGCTGTTGGCCAGCCCGCCGTTGGACTTCCACGTCACCGACTCCTACTTCGTGATCGCGCACTTCCACTACGTGCTGTTCGGCACGATCGTGTTCGCCACCTATGCGGGCATCTACTTCTGGTTCCCGAAGATGACCGGCCGGTTGCTGGACGAACGCCTGGGCAAGGTGCACTTCTGGCTGACGTTCATCGGGTTCCACACCACGTTCCTGGTGCAGCACTGGGTCGGCAACGAGGGCATGCCGCGTCGCTACGCGGACTACCTGCCGACCGACGGCTTCACCACGCTGAACGTCGTCTCGACGATCGGTGCGTTCATCTTGGGCATCTCGACGATCCCGTTCGTGTGGAACGTGTTCAAGAGCTGGCGCTACGGCGAGCCGGTGGTAGTGGACGATCCGTGGGGTTACGGCAACTCGCTGGAATGGGCCACTAGTTGCCCGCCGCCGCGGCACAACTTCACCGAGCTGCCCCGAATCCGTTCGGAACGGCCGGCTTTCGAGCTGCACTACCCGCACATGGTGGAACGCATGCGTGCCGAGGCGCACATCGGCGGCGGTCCGCACCCGTCCGGCGGCGACGTCACCGAGGCCGACGACGTCAAGGTCCGCAGCTGACGATCGGCGGCTCACGGGCGTGAATACGTCGCGGGTGTCGGTGCTCATCACCGTCACCGGAGTGGATCAACCGGGTGTGACGTCGGCCCTGTTCGAGGTCCTGGCCAAGCACGAGGTCGAGCTCCTCAACGTCGAACAGGTCGTCGTCCGCGGCCGCCTGACCCTCGCGGTCCTGGTGGCCGGTCCCGGTGACGTCGCGGGCTCCGGGCTTCGCGACGAGGTCACCGCCGCGATCCATGGCGTCGGGCTCGACGTCACGATCGAACGCAGTGACGACATGCCGGTGTTGCGCGAGCCGTCCACCCACACCATCGTCGTGCTCGGCCGTCCCATCACGGCCGAGGCGTTCGGGGTGGTGGCGCGGGAGGCGGCGACGCTGGGCGTCAACATCGACACCATTCGCGGCGTGTCCGACTACCCGGTGACGGGGCTCGAGATGAGGGTCTCGGTCCCGCCGGGTGGCGCCTACGGTCAGCTGCAGACGGCGATGGCGCGGGTCGCCGTCGCCGAGGGCGTCGACATCGCGCTCGAGGACTACAGCCTGTCGCGACGGGCCAAGCGGCTCATCGTGTTCGACGTCGACTCGACCCTGATTCAGGGTGAGGTCATCGAGATGCTGGCCGAGCGGGCCGGTGCGCTCGCCGCCGTCGCCGAGGTCACCGAAGCCGCCATGCGCGGTGAACTGGACTTCGCCGAGTCCCTGCACAAGCGGGTAGCCACGTTGGCCGGGTTGCCCGCGAGCGTCCTCGACGAGGTCGCCGACCAGATCGAGCTGACGCCGGGGGCGCGGACGACCATTCGGACGTTGCGCCGCCTCGGCTTTCACTGCGGGATCGTCTCCGGCGGCTTCCGGCAGGTGATCGAACCGCTCGCGCACGAGCTCATGATGGACTTCGTGGCCGCCAACGAGCTGGAGATCGCCGACGGGAAGCTGACCGGCCGCGTCATCGGCAACGTCGTCGACCGCCCGGGTAAGGCCAAGGCGCTCAGGGACTTCGCCCAGCAGGCCGGGGTGCCGATGGATCAGACCGTCGCCGTGGGTGACGGCGCCAACGACATCGACATGCTCGCCGCGGCGGGACTGGGCGTCGCGTTCAACGCCAAACCCGCGCTGCGCGAGGTCGCCGACGCCTCACTGAGCCATCCCTACCTGGACACTGTGCTGTTCATCCTCGGGGTGACGCGTGGCGAGATCGAGGCCGCCGACGCGGTCGACGGAATGCTGCGCCGGGTCGACATCCCCGACGGCTCGTAGCGCGAGCAGACGCAAATGGCCCTCGTTTGGACACTTTCAGGGCCGTTTGCGTCTGCTCGCGCTAGATGACGACCGCGCCGGCGCCGGTCCCGGTGCCTGCCCCCGTGCCGGTGACGCTGCGCCACGCCCGCGCCAGCAGCTCGACTGCTTCGGTCAGTTGCTCGTCGGGCAGCGTGTAGGGCACGCGGATGAAGCGCTCCAGGGTGCCGTCGACGCCGAACCGCGGGCCCGGCGGAATCTCCACGCCCAATCGCGAGGCCGCGGCGGACAGCGCGGTGCTCATCGGGGCGGGCAGGCGCACCCATAGCGACATCCCGCCCTTGCTGGGATCGGGGCGCCAGTCGGGCAGGTGCTCTTCGAGCAGCGCGAGCAACAGTGCCCGGCGGGCGCGCAACGTCTCGCGGCGGTCAGGAAGCAACTCATCGGCGGCACCGAGAAGCCTTGCGGCAGCAAGCTGTTCGACGATGGGTGTGCCCATGTCGACGGCTGGACGGATCGCACCGATGGTCATCAGGGCGCTGCGCTCGGCGCGGATCCAGCCGATGCGCAGACCGCCCCAGAACGACTTCGACATGGAGCCGACCGTCAGCACCAGGTCTCGTCGCGCCGTCAGGTAGCCGGCGAGCGGCGGGGGCACGGCCTCGTCGAGCCACATGTCGGTGATCGACTCGTCGATGACGGTGCGGGTGCGGGTCTCGGCGATGATCTGGGCGAGACGTCGCCTGCCTGCCGGTGGCAACGTCATGCCGGTCGGATTGTGATTGTCGGGCACCAGATAGGCCAGGCTCGGCGACAGCTGACGTACCGCTGCCTCGACGGCGTCGAGATCCCAACCGTCGCGGGTCATGGCGACCGGCACCGGGCGAATGCCGTTGGTGGCCATGGCCGCAAGGGCGCCGTGGTAGGTCGGCTGCTCGACCAGCACGCGGTCGCCGGGCTCGGTGTACGTCGCCAGGATGAGGCTGATGGCGTGAAGTGCGCCCGTGGTCACCATGATCTCGTCGGCGGTCGTGGGAAGACCTCGCGCGCAATACCTTTCGGCGATCGCCTCCCGCAGTGGTAACACCCCGACGAGCTCGATCCCGATGTCGTGCAGGTAGGGGGTCACCCGCTCGGCGGCCTCCGCGAACGCCTGGGACACGGCGGCGACGGGTGCGGCCAGCGTGGCGGCGGCGAGGTTGGCTCCCGCCGTTCCGGCGAATCGCGCCGGTGCCGCGTGGGTGGCGGTGCGGGCGACCGGGCCGACCACGGGCAGTGCGGTCGTGCTGCGCGCGCCCTGACGTGCCCTGAGATAGCCGTCGTCGCGCATCTGCGCGTAAGCCGCGGTCACGGTGGTCCGGGAAACCCGCAGAGTGTCGGCGAGGGCCCGTTCGCTGGGCAGTTGCGCGCCGACGGGAAGGCGGCCGTCGACGATCAGCAACCGCAGGGCGTCGGCCAGGCCCTGATAGGCGGGACCGCTGGCATTGGTCGTGCGCCAGTTACCCAGCTCGCGAGCCAGAAGATCCACATCCAGCCTGCGCCCCAGCAATTCAACGGTCACGGAGGCCAGTTTTGCCTAACTGGCTATTGAAAGCAAGGCCAGTTGGGGTCCAATCTTGAGCAATGGCACTGCACTGGACCTCTCGGGTCACTCACAAGGCACGGGACATGAGTCGCGTCTTTCGCTCGAACCGGCCGCCCTCATCGTTCGCCGACGACGCCGATGCCCGGCGGATGCGCTCCGAGCTCGACGCCATCCGCGCCCGCTTCCCGGATCACGCGTGACGCGCGCACTGGCGAGAGCCACGGCACTGCTGGTCGGCCTCGTCGGTTACGGCTTCTCGATGGCGGTCATGGTCCGCGCCGGGCTCGGACTCGATCCGTGGGACGTCTTCCACCAGGGTTTGGCCGGCCGCACCGGCATGACGATCGGCATCGCGTCTGCGGTGGTCGGCGTCGCCGTCCTGCTGGCGTGGATCCCGCTGCGCAACCGGCCGGGCATCGGCACCGTGGCCAACGTGATCGTCATCGCGGTCACCGTGGATGCCGCCCTGGCCGTCCTGCCCGCGCCGACCAGCTTGCCGGTGCGCGTCGCGATGATGCTCGGCGCCGTGCTCCTCAACGCCATCAGCACCGTGTTGTACATCGGTGCCGGTCTCGGCCCCGGGCCGCGCGACGGTCTGATGACCGGGCTGGTCGCGCGCACCGGGCTCTCGGTCCGGTTGGTGCGTACGTCGATCGAGGCGACCGTGCTGACCGTCGGCTGGCTGCTCGGTGGCACCGTCGGGGTCGGCACCGTCGTCTACGCATTCGGCATCGGTCCGTTGGTTCAGCTGATTCTGCGCATCACTCCGGCGCGGTGGCTCGCCGCGAGCGGGTGGGCGTTCACCGAGCCTCGGCTGGCTACGATGAGCGAGTGCCAGCCGACCCCAGCGATCCCCTCGACGGAGAAGACCCAGTCGACCCAGACCTGCTGATCGACTTCACCAGGATCACCCTGCGGCGCGGTGGCAAGACCCTCGTCGGACCCGTCACCTGGGCCGTCGAACTCGACGAACGCTGGGTCGTGGTCGGTCCGAACGGGGCTGGCAAGACATCGCTGTTGCGCATCGCCGCCGCGATGGATCACCCGTCGACGGGGACCGCCTACGTGCTGGGCGAACGCCTCGGTCGAACGGACCTCGCCGAGCTACGGGCCCGCGTCGGCCTGAGTTCCTCGGCGCTGAGCCAGCGCATCCCCGACGACGAAGTGGTCCGCGACCTCGTCGTGTCGGCCGGCTACGCCGTGCTGGGCCGATGGCGGGAGAAGTACGAGGACGTCGACTACGAGCAAGCCATCGACATGCTGGAAAGCCTTGGCGCCGAACATCTCTCGGACCGAACCTACGGCACGTTGTCCGAAGGGGAGCGCAAGCGCGTCCTCATCGCCCGCTCGCTGATGACCGACCCCGAGCTGCTGCTGCTCGACGAACCCGCCGCCGGTCTCGACCTCGGCGGACGGGAGGAACTCGTCGCGCGGCTCGCCGATCTGGCCGCCGACCCGGACGCCCCCGCCACCGTCCTGGTCACCCACCACGTCGAGGAGATCCCGCCGGGGTTCAGCCACTGCCTGCTGCTGTCCGAGGGCATGGTCGTCGCCTCGGGCCTGCTGACCGACGTCCTGACGTCGGAGAACCTGTCGAAGGCCTTCGGCCAGTCGATCGACCTCGACCTCATCGACGGGCGCTACTTCGCGCGTCGCACCCGCAGCCGCGCCGCACACCGGAGGAGAGCCCAGTGACCAGCCCAGCGACCGAGGCCGATCCGCTCGTTCCGCGACCGGCGGCGACGGTGATGCTGGTGCGTGACACCGCCGCGGGCATCAAGGTCTTCCTCATGCGTCGACACGCGGCGATGGAGTTCGTGGCCGGCGTCATGGTGTTCCCCGGCGGCGGGGTCGACGACCGCGACCGCAATGCCCCCATCGCCTGGTTCGGGCCCGAGCCGACGTGGTGGGCGCAACGTCTCGGCGTCGACACCGACCTGGCCGAAGCCCTCGTCTGCGCCGCCGCGCGGGAGACCTTCGAGGAGTCCGGAGTGCTCTTCGCCGGACCCGCCGACGACCCCGACGGCATCGTCGGCGACGCGTCGGTCTACGGCGACGCCCGCGCCGCCCTGGCCAACCACTCACTGTCCTTCGCCGACTTCCTCCGCACGGAGAAGCTCGTGCTGCGGGCCGATCTGCTGCGGCCGTGGGCCAACTGGGTCACGCCCAAGGAGGAGCGCACCCGCCGCTACGACACCTACTTCTTCGTCGGAGCGCTTCCCGAGGGGCAGCGGGCCGACGGTGACAACACCGAAACCGACCGGGCGTTCTGGAGCACGCCGCAGGCGGGTCTCGACGACTTCGCCGAGGGCCGTTCCTTCCTGCTGCCGCCGACCTGGACGCAGCTGGATTCGCTCAACGGGCGCACCGTCGCCGAGGTCCTGGCCGTCGAGCGCGTGATCGAGCCGGTCGAGCCCCACCTCGCGGCAGCCGGTGGCAACTGGCAGATCGAGTTCTTCAACAGCGAGCGCTACAACGCCGCCCGCAACCGCCGAGCGCCGGACGGTTACGCCACCGACGCGCCCCAGGCATGAACGAGTTCGTCAGCGCGCACGTCAAGGACGGTATCGGCACCCTGCTGCTGTCCCGCCCGCCGACGAACACCGTCACCCGGCAGATGTACCGCGAGATCGCCGCGACCGCGCACGAACTCGGCGAGCGCACCGACGCGGCGGCCGTCATCGTCTTCGGTGGCCACGAGATCTTCTCCGCGGGCAGCGACGTGGGTGAGTGGCGGACCCTCGACGCCGATGCCGTGACCGTCGCGGACCGAGTCGCCCGCCACGCGGTGGCTGCCGTCGCCGCGATCCCCAAACCGACCGTCGCGGCCGTCACCGGTTATGCGCTGGGCAGTGGGGTGACCCTCGCCCTGGCCGCGGACTGGCGGATCAGCGGTGACAACGTCAAGTGGGGTGCGACGCAGATCCTCGAGGGTCTGGCGCCGACCGACGACGACGCGGACAGGATGGCCCGAGCGATCGGGGACAGTAAGGCCAAGGGCCTGATGTTCAGCGGTCGCTTAGCCCTCGCGCCCGAGGCGCTCGAGTTGGGTCTCGCCGACGAGCTGGTGGCCCCGGATCACGTGTACGACGCCGCCGTGCGCTGGGCGCAGCGCTTCGTCGACGTCCCAGCCCATGCCCTGGCCGCGGCGAAGGCCGCGTTCCTCCCATAGGCGCTCACTTCGGCCGGTCGATGCTGGGCCGTTAGGCTGCCCTTCATGACGAGTACCGATCGCGAGCCGGACGTCGTTCCGGTGTCGAACCCCCACGCGACCGCCGAGGAGGTCGAGGCCGCCCGGCACGACTCCAAGCTGGCGCAGGTGCTGTACCACGACTGGGAAGCCGAGACCTACGACGACAAGTGGTCGATCTCGTATGACCAGCGCTGCATCGATTACGCGCGGGGCCGTTTCGACGCGATCGTGCCGGAGGGCATCCAACGCGAGCTGCCCTACGACCGCGCGCTGGAGCTGGGCTGCGGCACCGGCTTCTTCCTGCTGAACCTCATCCAGTCGGGGGTGGCCCGCCGCGGCTCGGTCACCGACCTGTCGCCGGGAATGGTGAAGGTCGCCGTCCGCAACGGCCAGGGGCTGGGCCTCGACGTCGATGGAAGGGTCGCCGACGCCGAGGGCATCCCCTACGACGACGACACGTTCGATCTGGTCGTCGGCCACGCCGTCCTGCACCACATCCCCGACGTCGAGCTGTCGCTTCGCGAGGTGGTGCGCGTGCTCAAGCCCGGCGGCCGCTTCGTCTTCGCCGGCGAACCCACCACCACGGGCAACGTCTACGCGCGCAACCTCTCGACCTTGACCTGGCGGGTGGCGACGACCATCACCAAGCTGCCCGGTCTCGAGGGTTGGCGCCGACCACAGGAGGAACTCGACGAGTCCTCGCGCGCCGCGGCGTTGGAGGCGATCGTCGATCTGCACACCTTCGAGCCGAGCGATCTGGAGCGGATGGCCGCCAACGCGGGTGCCGTCGACGTCCGCACCGCCAGTGAGGAGTTCACCGCGGCGATGCTCGGCTGGCCCATCCGCACCTTCGAGGCGTCGGTACCGCCCGGTCGATTGGGTTGGAACTGGGCGAAATTCGCGTTCAAGAGCTGGACGTCGCTCAGCTGGGTGGACGCCAACGTGTGGCGGCGCGTCGTGCCGAAGGGCTGGTTCTACAACGTGATGATCACCGGGGTCAAGCCGCAATCTTGAAGGGTGGCCTGCGCTTCACCCTCGACGACGTCGATTACCTCACCGGCGACGACGGCAGACGCGCGCTGGCCGAGGTCGACGGGCTGGCGCTGACCGACGCGAGCCGGATCTCCGACATCGCCTCGGCGCGTGCGGGATTCGGTTACCGTGCGGCGGTGCTCGTCGAGACGACGTTGCTGCGACGACGGGCCGCGGCCAAGTTCACCGACGCATCGACGTGGCTGTTCACCCCCGAGGCGCTGGAACAGGCGACGGCCGGTGCGGTGGCCGCACACCGCGCCGAACGCCTGGCAGGTCTGCCCGTTCACGACGTGACCTGTTCGGTGGGAACCGAACTCGCCGCGTTGCGCCACCAGGGCTGTCAGGTGGTGGGCAGCGACGTCGATGAGGTTCGCCTTGCCATGGCAGCGCACAACGTGGCCGTCGACGGACCCGAGGTGCTGTTGTGCCGTGCCGATGCGCTGTCACCCGTCACTCGCGGCACCACGGTGATCGCGGATCCGGCGCGGCGCAGCGCGGGGCGGCGCACGTTTCACCCCCGCGATTACACCCCTGCCCTCGATGACCTGCTGGCGATCTACACCGACCGGGACCTCGCCGTGAAGTGTGCTCCCGGAATCGATTTCGACCTGGTGCGTCGAATGGGCTTCGACGGTGAGATCGAGGTGACGTCGTTGGGCGGCGGCGTCCGGGAGGCGTGTCTCTGGTCGCCGGGGTTGGGCTCACCCGGAGTCACCCGGCGAGCCACCCTCCTTGACCGCGGCGAGGAAATCACCGATGCCGAATCCGACGACTGTTCCGTCGCGACGGCGGGCCGCTGGATCGTCGACCCCGACGGCGCGGTGGTCAGGGCGGGCCTGGTCCGGCACTACGGCGCGCGGCACGGACTGTGGCAACTGGACCCCGCCATTGCCTACCTCTCGGGTGACGAATTGCCGGACGGAGTGCGGGGGTTCGAGGTGATCGCCGAACTAGGTTTCACCGAACGCGTGCTGCGCCAAGAACTGTCGGCGCGCGACGTGGGCGCGGTGGAGATCCTGGTCCGAGGCGTTGGCGTCGATCCCGACGTGCTGCGGTCGCGGTTGCGGCTGCGCGGTTCGCAGCGGCTGTCGGTGGTGATCACCCGGATCGGTGCCGGAAGCGCCAGCCGCGCGGTGGCGTACCTTTGCCGCCCGTCGTGGTGAGACCGCAGGTAGTGTGGCGGCGGCGCCGCGGGTGCCGCTCAACTGGTGGAGGGTTGTCGACGATGCGAATGTCCACGCTGGCCTTGGCCATATTTGCGGTCGCGGTGTTCGGGTGGCCGACCGTAGGTGTCGCCGCCGCGGCACCGCCGAAGTGCACCGATCTCGGTGGTGTCGTCGACGTCAATCAGATCTGCCAGATTCAGGCGTCCGACCCTGGTTACTCGTTGAACATCAGCTACCCCGTGAACTATCCCGACACCAAGCCGGTCTTCGACTACGTCAAGGAGACCCGTGACGGGTTCCTCAACGTGGCGAAGATACCCGACTCCCGGACCATGCCGTACGAGTTGGAGACCACCGCCACCGAATTCAGCTCGGCGGTCCCGCCCCGCGGCACGCAGAGCGTGGTGTTCAAGACCTACCAGGGCGTCGGTGGTGCGCACCCGACGACCTTCTACAAGGCCTTCAACTGGGACCAGGGTCTGCGCAAGCCCATCACGATCGACACGCTCTTCCGTGAGGGCACCGCGCCGTTCCCCGTCATCTTCCCGTTGGTGCAGGCCGAGGTCGACAAACAGCTGGGCCAGCCGGTGGCGATCGCGCCGGAGGTAGGTCTCGATCCGACGAAGTACCAGAACTTCGCGATCACCGACGACTCGCTGATCTTCTTCTTCAGCCAGGGCGACGTCCTCCCGGAAGCCGGCGGGGCGTTGCAGATCGCGATTCCCCGCGGGCCCGTCGACGCCATGATCGCCTGAGATCACGCCGGGGCGAAGCCGAAGATCCTGCCGTCGCTGGTGGCCGTCACGACGCGGCGGTCGCGCCCGACCGACACCCCGACCGGGTATCCCGTCGCGCCAGGAAGGGGATAGCTGTTCAGCGTGTGCCCGTCGGCGGGATCGAACACCAGCAGGGCCATGCCCTCCTCGTCGCGTGTGACGGTGTAGCTCGCGGAAGCGCCGGTCTGGCTCGACGTGGACAACGGCTCGACGTCGTCGCGGGTCCACGCGACCTTGCCGCCATCACCGGAGTCTTCGATGGCCGTGAGCTTGGTGTCCGGACCGCCGCCGGACACGATCAGCCCATCTGGTGACACCGACGGGGGAGTCTGCGGCTGAAATCCCAGCGGCACCGACCACTTCGGCTTGCCGTCGGCGGTGTTCAGGGCCCACAGGCGGCCGTCGCGGCCGTTGAGGTAGACGGTGTTGCCGTCGGCGGACAGCACGGGGCTGCCGAGCGGCCCGCCACCGACGGCGGTGCTCGTCCAGTCCCTGGAGAGCAGCGGGGTCTGACCGGGCCGGTACCTGAGCCCGATGACCACGGGGGCCTCGGCGTCCGGCTCCCACAGCGTCGCCACCACGATTCCCGTCGCCGACGAGAACGCTGGGGCCGCGGCCACCGGGCACCGCGGCCGGCCGAGCTGGCAGTCGGCGAGTCCGCGTTGTGAGTCGGTGGGGTCGACACCCTCCACGAGGTCCAGTGCCGTCCCGACGACGTTGCCGCGGTGAGCGTCATAGACCAATACCTGGCCGAGATGCGTGACCACCAGGAGCTGACCTGCCGACAGGAAGCGTGGCGTCCACGGCAGACCGATCACCGGATTGCGCCAGCGAATCCACTGCGTCGACGGGTACGACATGATGGCCCCGGGCTGCCCGACGTAGAGGTTGTCGAAGCCGTCGAACAGGGGACTCGACAGTCCGCCGCCCTGCCAGAGCCGGGCACACCAGCGCTGCCGTGCCCGGTTGTCGTTCTCCCACACCATGAGCGAGCACCCGCCCGCGGTCTGGGCATTGACGGCCAGATGGTCACCGGAGCTCAGGGCGGCCTGCGAGGCGACCTCGCCCTTCACCGAGCGGATCCAGTCCAGCCGTAGGCCGGTGGCGCCCTCGACCTGGGCATAGCTGGAGTTGGCCGCGTCACCGTACTGGGCCGACCAGCCGTCGGCGGCCTTCGCCTCCACCCAGGAGTCGGTGTTGCCACACGCGCTGGAGACGAACGCCGTGGCGACCGCCAATGCCAAGGCCGCCACGCGGCGCAGGGTCGTTCTTGGAGCAGGCATCGAGTCCCGAGACTATCGCCCGCCCGGAGGGCAGGAGCGTAGCGACCCGGGATGGCGGCGCGGAGGGCAGGAGCGTAGCGACCCGGGATGGCGGCGCGGAGGGCAGGAGCGTAGCGACCCGGGATGGCGGCGCGGAGGGCAGGAGCGGAGGCTCCACGGAGCGGCGAGCCGACCGGGCCGCTCAAGTAGGCTGTCCCGCCATGACCACGATGTGGGGTGCCCCTATTCACAAGCGTTGGCGGGGCTCGCGACTGCGTGATCCGCGGCAGGCCAAGTTCCTGACGATGGCGTCGCTGAGGTGGGTGCTCGCGAACAAGGCCTACTCACCCTGGTACCTGGTGCGGTACGTCCGGTTGCTGAAGTTCAAGCTGGCCAACCCGCACATCATCACCCGCGGCATGGTGTTCCTCGGAAAGGGCGTGGAGATCCAGGCGACTCCCGAACTCTCCACCATGGAGATCGGCCGCTGGGTGCACATCGGCGACAAGAACACCATCCGCTGCCACGAGGGGTCGCTGCGCATCGGCGACAAGGTGGTGCTCGGCCGCGACAATGTCATCAACACCTATCTCGACATCGAAATAGGTGACTCCGTGCTGATGGCGGACTGGTGCTACATCTGCGACTTCGACCACCGGATGGACAGCATCGAGTTGCCGATCAAGGACCAGGGCATCGTCAAGGGTCCGGTGCGGATCGGACCGGATACCTGGGTTGCCACGAAGGTGACGGTGCTGCGCGGTACCTCGGTCGGGCGCGGCTGCGTCCTCGGCTCGCATGCGGTGGTGAAGGGTGAGATCCCGGACTACTCGATCGCGGTCGGTGCGCCCGCCAAGGTCGTCAAGAACCGCAAACTGGCGTGGGAGACCTCGGCGGCCGAGCGTGCCGAACTGGCCGCCGCCCTGGCTGACATCGAACGCAAGAAGGCCGCCCGCTGAATCCCACTCAGGTGACGTCGCGGGCCAGTAGGTCGTCCCACGTGTCGCGGCGGACCACCAGACGAGCCGCCCCGTCGTCGGCGAACACCACCGGGATGCGCCGGGCGCCGTTGTACTGGTTGGACATCGTGTAGCAGTAGGCACCGGTCACCGGCACCGCCACCAGGTCACCGACCCTCGGGTCCTGCAGTGCGACATCGTCGATGAGCCGGTCGCCGGACTCACAGTGCCGTCCGACGAGGTCGACGGGCGCACCGCCGCCGACGCGGTTGACGATCGTGGCCTCGAAGCGCTGGCCGTACAGCGCCACCTCCAGGTTGTCGCCCATGCCGCCGTCGACCGCCACGTGGGTCGGGTCGCCGGGCTTGACCGTCGTCACCCGGTAGACCGTGCAGGCGTTGGTGGCCACCATGCTGCGGCCGGGTTCGACGATGATCCGGCTGTCGGGTGGCAGCAGCGCGTCGGCCGCGCTGGTCATGGCGTCGGCGTACTCGGCCAGCGTCGGCGGTCGTTCGGCGTAGGTGTACCGGGCCCCGAGACCACCGCCCAGGTCGTAGATCTCGAAGGTGCCCAGCGCCGCGAGTGGTGCGACGGCCGCGGCCAGCTGTTCGACGTTGAGCAGTTGCGAGCCGACGTGGGTGTGCAGCCCGTCGCAACGCAGCACGCTGCTCGCCTCGATGCGGGTGATCGCCGCGCGGGCGTCGTCGGGCATCAGGCCGAACTTGGAGCCCGCGTGACCGGTGGCCACCGCGGCATGGGTGGCGGCGTCGACGCCGGGGATCACCCGGACCAGGCAGGGCTGGACGTGCCCCGGCGGCACGATGTGCTCCAACCGGTCGATGTCGTCGAAGTTGTCGACGACGACGAGCCCGACGCCGTTGTGCACCGCGAGTTCGACTTCCTCGTCGGTCTTGGCATTGCCGTGCAGCACCAGTCGCGCCGGGTCGGCCCCTGCGGCCAGCGCGGTGACGATCTCACCGCCTCCCGCGACGTCGAGGTGCAGTCCCTCCTCGGCCATCACTCGCTGAATCGCCGTGCAGGGGAACGACTTCGACGCGAATGCGACGTCGGACCTGGGGCGGCGGCTGCGGAATTCGCCAAGGTAGTCGCGCGCCCTGCGGCGGAGGGCGCCTTCGTCCACCACCAGCACCGGGGTGCCGAAACGCGTGGCCAGATCGTCGAGGCGGCATCCCCCGACCACCAGCGTGCCGTCGCCGTCGACCCTGGTCCCCGGCGGGAACAAGCCGAGCAGGTCCGCGTCGCTCATGCGGTGATCTCCGTCAGCCGCGGTCGGGGAGGGCGTGCTCGACGATGAGCCGTCTGCGGTGCGGTTCGCGCTCGCGACGCTTGGCGGCGAGGTAGACCTGGGTGGTCTCGGCGGCGACCGTATTCCAGTCGAACGCCGAGTCCAGGCGTTGGCGGGCCGCCTCCGCGCGGCGCTGGGCGGCGACGGGGTCGTCGAGCACGGCGCGCACCGCACCGGCGAGTGCGGCGATGTCGCGGGGCGGCACCGACATTCCGGTCTCACCGTCGAGCACCGCCTCGCCCAGCCCGCCGACGTTGGACGTCACCAGCGGTGCGCCGGTCGCGGCCGCCTCCAGCGCCACGATGCCGAACGGTTCGTAGTGGCTGGGCAGGACCGCGGCGTCGCAATCGTGCAGCAATGCCACCAGCTGCTCGTGGTCGACCCGTCCGACGAAGTCGATTGCCTTGAGCACCTTGTGCTTTCGCGCCTGTTCGAGCAGCCACTCCAGCTGGGTGCCGTCCCCGGCGACCGTGAGCGTGGTACCCGGGTGGGTGCGCCGGATGCGCGGCAACGCGGCGATGGCGTCGTGCACGCCCTTCTCGTATTCGAGGCGCCCGAGATAGAGCAGTCGCGCGGGCCCCCGTCGCTCGGTGCGACGGGCGAAGGGCCAAAGGGCGGAGTCGATTCCGTTGCGGATCACCCGCGACTCGGCGAGGCCGGGGCCGAACAGTTCGGTGATCTCGTCACCCATCGACGCCGAACACGTGATGAGGGAGTCGGATTCGCGCACCAGCCACGACTCCACCGCGTGCACCTGGCGGCTGATCTTGCCGGACACCCAGCCCGAGTGTCTGCCGGCCTCGGTGGCATGGATGGTGGAAACCAGTGGTACGTCGAAGTGTTCGGCTAGGGCGATGGCCGGATGCGCGACCAGCCAGTCGTGGGCGTGGACCACGTCGGGTCGCCACTTGAGCGCCAGGCCTGCGCGAACCATCGCGTGCCCCATGGCCAGCGTCCACGCCATCATGTCCGTGCTGAAGTCGAAGGCGTGCGGATCCTCGGCGGCGGCGATCACCCGCACGCCCTCGCTGACGTCGTCACTCGAGGGGTGGGTGCTCGGGTCGGTGCCCGAGGGCCGCCTGTTGAGGACGACGACCTCGTGGCCCGATGCGGCCAGTGCGGTGGCGAGGTGGTGGACGTGGCGCCCGAGGCCGCCGATGACGACCGGCGGGTATTCCCAGGAGACGAGGAGGACTTTCACGACGCCCTCGCCGCGTGGCCGTGCGGTGCGAGCGTGCGCGAAGTCCGATTTCGAGGTGGCGTGTCGCCCGCAGACACGCACGCTCGCGGCAAGGCGGGGGTCATCGGGGGAGTCGCCTGGCGTCGAGCGCACCGAACAGTCCGTCGGCGCGATTCCAGTTGCCTGCCAGGCGCTCCGCGTGGTGGCGGCGCCCGGCGGCCAGGGCGTCCGCGATCTCCCGCGTCGCGTGGGCATGCAGGTGTGCGCGGTAGCGCGCGTACTCGGCCGCGGTGTCCTTGCTGACCATGAACGGCCAGTCGCTCGACACGGTGAGCAACGCCTCGCGAAGGATCTGGTCGGCGACGAAGTCGCGCGGCGTGGGGGCACCCAGCGCCTCGTGCTGAGTCAGCGCCTTGTCGACGCTGGCCAATGCCGTATCCACCACCTCGGTGTTGAGGTGGACCAGATCGGCGACCTGATCTCCGGACCACACCTGCCAGTCCTTGCCGGAACCCCAAGAGCTGGACGGCAATTCGACGGGTGACCCGACGAACCCGCCCGCGATGGCGTCGGACAGCGTGCCGAGCCGCACCCCGGCTTCCGGCAGTGCGCGCAGCACGCGCTCGAGCCAGACCGGTCCCTCGTGCCACCAGTGCCCGAACAGTTCGGTGTCGAACGCGGCGACGACGTGGGCGGGCCTGCCGATGCGCGTCGACTCCGACACCAGCCTGCGCCGCACCGTGTCGACGAAGTCGGCGACGTGGACGTCGACGGCATGGTCGGCGCGCTCGGGGTCGTAGGGGGCCTTCTCCGCCGAGGGCACCGCGCGCCCCGTGACGCGGGCCGGTTTCAGCCCGGTGAGGTGGTCGTAGGTGTGGAAGTCGCGGTAGGCGGCGTGACCCGGGTAGCCCGACTTGGGCGACCAGACCCGGTAGCTCACCTTGAGGTCGCGACCGAAGGCGACGACGTCGGTATCACCGACCGGGCGACCCGCCGCGGTGTCGCCGTGCAGCGTTGGGCCGTCGACCATGAAGTGCGTCACGCCCGCGGCGGCGTACTCGCGCTCCAGCCCCGGTGAGTATGCGCACTCCGGCGCCCAGATGCCGCCGGGCACATGAGCGAATCGCTGACCGGCGTCGGCGAGACCCTCGCGCAGGGCGAACTCCCGCAGCCTCGGGTGCAATAGGGGTTGGAACGGGTGCGCCAACGGCCCGCCAAGCAGTTCGATGGCCTCGGCGTCGATGAGCTGACGGAACAGCGGGCTCCCGCCGTGGCGCCACGTCGACGAGAAGTCGTCGAGCGCGCGGCCTGCCGCGTCATGTTCGTGGAAACCGAAGGTGCGCAAGGCGTCCGGCGCTCCGTAGCCCGTGCCGCCTCCGGTGCGGGCCACGGTGGCCTCCCTGGCGCGCAGCTGCCAGTTCGCCAGCCAGTGGTGCATGCCGGTCAGGCAGTAGGGGTCGTCGAGCTGGGCGGCGACCACCGGTGTCATGCCGAGGGTGAGCAGGTGGCTGCGGCCCTCGTCGGCCAATCTGCGCAGCAGTGCCACCAAGGGTAGATAGGTCGCCGCCCACGACTGATAGAGCCATTCCTCGCCGACCGGCCAACGACCGTGATGGGCCAGCCATGGCAGGTGGGTGTGCAGGACGAGGGTGAACATCCCGGGCACGGGCGCCGCCGCGGGCTCACTCACGGTCGCACCGCGATGGCCACCAGATCCAGGCTGTCGTCGATGTTGGGGCTGTCGGGTCCGCCAGCCTCGAGGAGGTCGAAGTCGTCGGTGCGGACCGACGCGACGTCGGCCAGCAGGTCGGCGGGCCAGGGTGCGTCGGCCACGGCCCGCGCGATCTGCGCGTCGATGAGGGAGCCCTCGTGGCGGGCGTCCAGCTCGGCTAGCCGAGCGCCGTGGAACACCCCCAGCATGGCCTCGACGGTGAAGCCCGCGTCGGTGAGCAGCTCGGTCAGCTCGGCGGCGTTCAGTTCACGGGTGTGGAACGGGTTCACGGGGGTGTCGCGACCGGGGGAGAAGGTGATGCGGTTGGGCGTGGACATCAGTAGCAGCCCGGAGGGCCTCAACACCCGGGCGCATTCCCCGACGAACTGCGGCTGATCCCAGAGATGCTCGATCACCTGGAAGTTCACCACCACGTCGACGACACCGTCACCAAGCGGTAATTGAGCGAGATTGCCCTGTCGCATCTCGACGCGCGGGTAACGGGCGCGGACGTGGGCGACGGCGGATTCGTCGTAGTCCAGCGCGATCACCCGTCGCGCCACGTCGGCGATCAGATCGGCGCCGTAGCCCTCCCCGGAACCGGCCTCGAGCACGTCCCGCCCCGCGCAACGGTCCAGGAGCTGCTGGTAGACGACCTCGTGCCGGCGGAACCAGTAGTTCTCCTCGGCGAGTCCGGGCACCGTGCGTTCCCCGGTCAGGGGAAGTACGGCATCGGACGGCTCGGGACGAGAAAATGCGCTCATTGCCAACGCAGGCTAACGCAGCTATGGCGATTGTCACTCGTTCACGAGGGGTCCAGACGCCCAGGGAGGGGCAGAAGGTTAAACAACACCAGCTATGGTGTTTCTACCTACCACCGCAACGTTACTGGCCAGTAACATGGTGGTTGTTGGTTGAATCATGATAATGCGCAGGCCGGCTGCGGCCTCATCGAGGAGGACGAACCACACTCATGTCGAACATCGTGGTGCTGATCAAACAAGTTCCCGACTACGAGGACCGCCATCTCAACGACGGTGCCTGGACCCTCGATCGCGCAGGCAGCGATCCGGTCCTGGACGAGATCAACGAGAAGGCCGTCGAGGTCGCGTTGCAGCTCAAGGAGAAGCACGCGGAGTCCGGCTACAACGTAGTCGTGCTGACCGCGGGCCCGACGGGTGCCGAGACGGCCATCCGCCGCGCGTTGTCGATGGGCGCCGACTCGGCGTACCACCTGGCCGATGACGCCATGGTGGGCTCCGACCTGGTGCAGACGTCGTGGGCGCTCGCCCGTGCGCTTGGTCAGATCGAGGACGTCGCCTTCGTGATCGCCGGTAACGAGACCAGCGACGGCGTCGGCGGCGCAGTTCCCGCGGTCATCGCCCACTACCTCGGGCTGCCGCAGCTGACCGCCATGCGCAGCATCGACGTCGCCGACGGCAAGATCACCGGCGAGCGCGAGACCGACGACGGCATCTTCGGCCTCGAGGCCACGTTGCCCGCCATCGTCAGCATCAGCGAGAAGATCGTCGACGACGCCCGCTTCCCGTCCTTCAAGGGCATCATGGCCGCGAAGAAGAAGCCGGTCGAGAAGCTGACGCTCGCCGGGATCGGCGTCGAGTCCGACGAGGTCGGTGGCGCGAACGCCAACTCGACCGTCACGTCGGCCACCCCGAAGCCGCCCAAGACGGCAGGCGAGAAGGTCACCGACGAGGGCGAGGGCGGCCAGCAGATCGCCGACTACCTGGTCGCGCAGAAGCTTCTCTGACCCCAACCACACTTCCCCACAACGCAAGAGAGCGACAAAAGGCAATGGCTGAAGTACTCGTGCTCGTCGAGCATGCTGAAGGCAATCTGAAGAACATCACCGGCGAGCTGATCACCGCAGCCCGCGTACTCGGTGAACCGTCCGCCGTCGTGGTGGGCGCTCCCGGTACCACCGAGAAGCTGACCGACGCGCTCAAGGCGGCAGGCGCCGCCAAGATCTACGCGGCCGAGTCGGACACCGCCGAGCAGTACCTGGTCACCCCCAAGGTGGACGTGCTGGTCGAGCTCGCCGAGTCGGCGTCTCCCGCCGCGATCGTCGTGGCCGCGAACGCCGAGGGCAAGGAAGTCGCCGGACGCGTTGCGGCCGCCACCGACTCCGGGCTGCTGTACGACGTCGTCGGCATCAAGGAGGGCCCGGTCGGCGTGCACTCCATCTTCGGCGGCGCCTACACCACCGAGGCCAAGGCCGAGGGTGACTCACCCGTCATCGCCGTCCGGCCCGGTGCGTTCGAGGCAGAACCCGTCGCCGGCGCCGGTGAGGTCGTCAGCGTCGAGGTGCCCGCTCCGGCCGAGAACGCCACGAAGGTCACGTCCCGGCAGCCCGCGCAGAAGAGCGCGCGTCCGGAACTGACCGAGGCCAAGATCGTCGTCGCCGGCGGTCGTGGCGTCGGGAGCAAGGAGAACTTCGGCATCATCGAGGATCTCGCCGATGCGTTCGGTGGCGCGGTCGGCGCCTCCCGCGCAGCGGTCGACTCCGGCTTCTACGAGGGTCAGTTCCAGGTCGGCCAGACGGGCAAGACCGTCTCGCCGCAGCTGTACGTCGCCCTCGGCATCTCCGGTGCGATTCAGCACCGGGCAGGCATGCAGACGTCCAAGACCATCGTCGCGGTGAACAAGGACGAGGAGTCGCCGATCTTCGAGATCGCCGACTACGGCATCGTCGGTGACCTGTTCAAGGTCACCCCGCAGCTGACCGACGCCGTCAAGACCCGCAAGGGCTGATCCGCCTCCGCGGACTGACCCGCAAAACCCCGGTGCACTCTGGTGCACCGGGGTTCTGCGTGCGACGTAGGGTTGCTCCGTGGAGCTGCTTCTCGGAATCGACATGGGCACCGGGAGCACCAAGGGCGTCCTCGCCGACCCGACGGGCGTCGTCGTCGCGTCGGCGACCATCCCGCATTCGGTGAACCTGCCCCGGCCGGGCTGGGTCGAGGTCGACGCAGAAGCGACGTGGTGGGCCGAAGTCTGCGAGATCAGCAGGCGGCTGACGGCCGAGCTTCCGGCGGACTCGCGGATCGCCGCGATGTGCGTCAGCGGTGTCGGCCCGTGTCTGGTGCTGTGCGATGACGACCTGACGCCGCTGCGGCCCGCCATCCTCTACGGCGTCGACACCCGGGCCACGGCCGAAATCCACTCGCTCACGGCCGAATTCGGCGCCGACGCCATCCTCGAGCAGGCGGGCACGCTGCTGTCGAGCCAGGCCGTCGGACCCAAGCTGGAATGGGTCCGGCGCCATGAGCCCGACGTGTTCGAGCGGGCCACCGGGTGGTACGGGTCCAACTCGTACGTCGCCGCCAAGTTGACCGGTGAATACGTGCTGGACCATCACACCGCCAGCCAGTGCGATCCGCTCTATGCGACGCGCGAGTTCGACTGGAACACCGACTGGGCGAGCCGGATCTGCGCGCACCTGCCGCTGCCCCGCCTGATCTGGCCCAGTGAGGTCGTGGGCACCGTGCACGCCGAAGCGGCCGCGGCCACCGGCATTCCGAGGGGCACGCCGGTGGTGGCGGGGACGGTCGACGCCTATTCGGAGGCGTTCTCCGTGGGCGTCCACAATCCCGGCGATCAGATGCTGATGTACGGCTCCACGATGTTCCTGGTCCAGATCATCGACGAGTACCACAGCGATCCGGCGCTGTGGACGACCGCGGGCATCGAGCGTGGGTCCCTCGCGCTGGCCGCGGGAACGTCGACGGCCGGCAGCCTGATCGGCTGGCTGCAGACCATCACCGGTGGTGCGTCATTCGACACGCTGATGGCCGAGGCGTCGAAGGTGCCCGCAGGCAGCGAGGGGCTGATCGCGCTGCCGTATCTGGCGGGGGAGCGGACCCCGGTGTTCGACCCGGATGCGCGTGGCCTGTTCGCGGGCCTGACCCTGCGTCATGGTCGCGGCCACCTGTTCCGAGCCGCCTACGAGGGCATCGGTTTCGGCATCAGGCAGATCCTCGAGATGTTCGACGACGCGCATGCCGCGCGACGGACCGTGGCGGTGGGCGGCGGCCTGCGCAGTCCGATCTGGGCGCAGGCGGTCAGCGATATCACCGGTCGCGCACAACTGGTTCCCGAGCAGGCGATCGGTGCCAGCTACGGGGACGCACTGATGGCTGCCATCGGCGTGAATCTGGTTGCACCGGAGACGGATTGGGCGAAGATCGAGAGGGAGATCACGCCGGATCCTGCCAACCGGGCACGCTACGACGAGCTGTACGACGTGTGGCGCCAGCTTTATCCCGCGACCAGGAATCTCGTGCACGAACTAGGAGCACTGAGCGCGAGAGACTAATCGTCCCGTCGAGATCACGTCCCGTCGGAAACGGCCGAACTGGCCAGGATTTCGGTCGCCGTCAGTGGATCGGTGACGAGGTGGTTGAAGTATCCACCCCGCGCGCCGGCGACGATCGATTCGATCTTCTCCTTGCCGACGGCCACCGCGATGGTGACCGGAATGTGGCGCAGTGCATCGAGTTCCACGGCGATAAGCCGCTCGCCGTCCTCGAACTCGACGGGTGATCCGTCGCGGTCGTAGAACCGGGAGCACACGTCGCCGACCGCCGCGCGGAGCGAGGACGATCCGGTGGGAACGAACCGCGGGATGTCGGCGCGGGTCAGCGGCGGCGCGCCGACACCCATCAGGGCACATCGCGCCCGCGGCCACAGGTGCAACACGCGCTGGATGCCGGGATCGTTCAGCAGTGACTGGTACAGCTCGACACCCGGTAGTGCGGGGGCGAACAGGTAATTCGCCCGTCCACCAACGCGATTGGCCACCAGCCGGGTGATCTCGTTGGTCTGGTACCACTCCTCGGGTTGATCGTTGCCCCCGACGGTCGGGGCGACGACGACGCCCGGCAGCGGGGCGAGCTCGCACTGGGCGACCTCGTACACCGTGCGTCCGGACGACACCAGCAGCACGTCACCCGGCAGCAGACCGGCTTCGCCGAGGGCGCGGCCGACGGCGGGGGCCAACACGCGACCCATCACGTCGATGACGGTGCGGCCCGGTCCGGGTGCGGGCAGTGCCGGACTGAGATACACCGACGTCAGATTGAGCGCTCTGGCCAGTCGGTCGGCCAGATCACCCGGCCGGGCCTCGGCGGGCGGCACCACCTCGATCCGCACGATGCCCTGGCGCTTCGCCTCGGCCAGCAGGCGGCTCACCGTCGCGCGGCTGGTCCCGAGTTGTTCGGCGACATCGGCCTGCGTGGCGTCGTCCTCGTAGTAGAGCCGGGCCGCGGTGTAGAGCAGCGACGCCGGGAAGTGACTGCCCTCGACGTCGGGTGACACGGTGTCGACGGCGGAGTCCAGCGGCGGCGTGCGCGGGGCCGACGGGGACATGGGGGCATTATGGCACCCAAGAAAAGGACCAGAGCATCTGTTCAGAGAATAATTCAGCTGAACATCCGTTCTGGACAAATGTGCAGAAGCTCCGATAACGTGATCTGAGCCACACGTTAAGGAGCCATGGATGACCGATCAGATTCCCGAGAAGATGCAGGCCGTCGTCTGCCACGGACCCAACGACTACCGACTCGAAGAGGTTGCGGTTCCGCACCGCAAGCCGGGTGAGGCGCTCGTTCGGGTGGAAGCCGTCGGAATCTGCGCCAGTGATCTGAAGTGCTACCACGGCGCCGCGAAGTTCTGGGGTGACGAGAACCGTCCCGCGTGGACGGAGACGATGGTGATCCCCGGACACGAATTCGTCGGCCGTGTGGTCGAACTCGACGACGAGGCCGCCACCCGATGGGGTATCGCGGTGGGTGACCGTGTGACGTCCGAGCAGATCGTGCCGTGCTGGGAGTGCCGCTTTTGCAAGCGCGGGCAGTACCACATGTGCCAGCCGCACGATCTTTACGGCTTCAAGCGCCGCACCCCGGGCGCCATGGCCAGCTACATGACCTACCCGGTAGAAGCGTTGGTGCACAAGATCTCCAGTGCGATCCCGCCTGCGCACGCCGCCTTCGTCGAGCCGCTGTCCTGCTCGCTGCACGCCGTCGAGCGCGCCCAGATCACGTTCGAGGACACCGTCGTCGTCGCCGGCTGTGGACCCATCGGACTCGGCATGATCGCCGGAGCCCGCGCCAAGAACCCGATGCACGTCATCGCCTTGGACATGGCACCCGAGAAGCTCGCACTGGCCAAGAAGTGCGGCGCCGACATCACGATCAACATCGCCGAGCAGGACGTCGAGAAGATCGTCAAGGATCTCACCGACGGCTACGGCGCCGACGTCTACCTGGAGGGCACCGGGCATCCGTCCGCGGTTCCCCAGGGGCTCAACGCGCTGCGCAAGCTGGGCCGCTACGTCGAGTACGGCGTCTTCGGCAGTGACGTCACCGTCGACTGGAGCATCATCAGCGACGACAAGGAGCTCGACGTCCTCGGTGCCCATCTCGGGCCGTACTGCTGGCCCGCGGCCATCAAGATGATCGAGTCCGGCGTCCTACCGCTCGATGAGATCTGTACCCACCAACTCCCGCTGAGCGAGTTCCAGAAGGGGCTCGACCTGGTTGGCAGCGGCAAGGAATCGGTCAAGGTCTCCCTGATCCCGGCGTAATCCAGACCCTCACGAAGGACTAGACACATGAGTCGAGATCGTATGACCGGGCCGCAGATGTCGCGGCGAAACATGTTGGCCGCCATGGGCTTGGCCGGCGCGGCGGCTGCCAGCCTCCCCGTGCTCAGCGCCTGCGGAGTGGGTGGCAAGGCCAGTGCCCCGAACGGCGCGTCCGCAGTCACCGGAGGCTTCGACTGGAAGAAGGCTTCCGGGCAGACCATCAACATCCTGCAGACCCCGCACCCGTACCAGTTGTCCTACCAGCCGTTGCTGCAGGAATTCACCGAGCTCACGGGCATCACCGTCAACGTCGATCTGGTGCCGGAGGCCGACTACTTCACCAAGCTGAACACCGAGCTGGCCGGCGGTTCCGGTAAGCACGACGCGTTCATGCTGGGCGCCTACTTCATCTGGCAGTACGGTCCGCCCGGGTGGGTCGAGGACCTCAACCCGTGGTTGCAGAACAGCTCGGCGACCAGCGCCGAGTACGACTTCGAGGACATCTTCGAAGGCCTACGCACCTCGACCCGGTGGGACTTCACCCTCGGCAATCCGCTGGGCACGGGCGGGCAGTGGGCCATCCCGTGGGGCTTCGAGAACAACGTGGTCGCCTACAACAAGCGGATCTTCGACGAGAAGGGCATCACCAAGCTGCCCGACAAGCTCGACGACTTCATTCAGCTGGCCGTGGACCTGACCGATCGTCCGAACAACCGCTACGGCATCTCCACCCGCGGCTCGAAGTCGTGGGCCACCATCCATCCCGGCTTCATGACGCAGTACACCCGCGAGGGCGCGGTGGACTACTCGTTCAACGGTTCCGAACTCGTCGCCGAGATGGCCAGCGACAAGGCGATTGCCTTCACGAAGAAGTGGATCGACATGCAGAACCAGGCCGGGCCGACGTCGTGGACCACGTACGACTATCCCAACGCCACGGGTGATCTCGGTGACGGTAAGGCGATGATGGTGTTCGACGCCGACAGTGCCACCTACCCGAAGAACAAGCCAGGCGCCAGCAAGGAGGCGGGCAACCTCGGCTGGTACCCGGGGCCTGCCGGACCGGATGGCAACTACAAGACCAACCTCTGGACGTGGAGTTGGGCGATGTCGGCGAACAGCCGAAACAAGCTGCCCGCCTGGTTGTTCATGCAGTGGGCCACGGGCAAGGAGTCGATGAACAAGGCGGTCGAGGGCGGCACCTACGCCGATCCGGTCCGAAAGTCCGTGTTCGACGGCACCTTCAAGAGGGTCGCCGCCGACCAGTACGGCTATCTCGAGACGTTCGAGACCGTCATCGGTCAGTCGAAGATCCAGTTCACCCCGCAGAAGGCCTTCTTCGACACCACCCAGAACTGGGCCGTGGCGCTGCAGGACATCTACGGCGGCGATGACGCGGCCACGCGCCTGCGCAGCCTCGCCAAGACCAACACCTCCAAGGTCAACCTCTAGGAGTCCTGGCACCCATGACGACACAAACCCCCAAAGCGGTTGCGACGCAACCTGATCAGCCTGCCGCCTCGGCGACGCGCCGCAAACTACCCGAGGTCCCGACCTGGCGGCGACGCCTGCGGCCCTACCTGTTGTCGATCCCCGCCCTGGTGATCGTCATCGGAATCCTCTACCCGTTCTTCGTCGGCGCGTACTACGCCTTCCTGAACTACGCCGCGGTCAACCCCGACCCGCACTTCGTGTGGTTCGACAACTTCAAGTCGGTCCTGGGCGACCAGGTCTTCTGGCAGAGCGTCAAGGTCACCGGCATCTTCGCCGTGGCGGCGACGGCGGTGGAGACCGTGCTCGGCGTCGGCCTGGCGCTGCTGCTCAATCGCTCGAGCATCATCGGCAAGATCTTCGAGAAGGTGTTGATCCTGCCGTTGATGATCGCCCCGGTGATCGCCGGCGTGATCTGGAAGCTGATGTTCAATCCGCAGTTCGGCATCCTCAATCACGTTCTTGGACTGGGTAACACCTTCGACTGGTTGTCGAGTGGCAACGCGCTGTTCTCGGTGGTCCTGGTCGACCTGTGGATCTTCACCCCGTTCGTGGCGATCCTGGTGCTGGCCGGCATCCGCTCGCTGCCCAAGGAGCCGTTCGAGGCGTCGCAGGTGGACGGGGCGTCCGGGATCTACATGTTCCGCAAGCTGATGCTCCCCATGCTGTGGCCCTACATTCTGGTGGCCGTCATCTTCCGATTCATGGACAACCTCAAGGTGTTCGACCACATCTACGTGCTCACCGCGGGTGGGCCCGGCGTCGCCACCCGCACGTTGCAGATCGGCGCGTTCGAGGATTCGATCATCAACCTGAACTACTCCCGGGGCAGCACCTACATGCTGCTGCTCTGGATCATCGTGTTCATCACGGCGCGCTATCTGGTGAGCGTGCTCGGCAAGGCGCAGCGTCGTGCTGCGGGAGCGGAGTCCTAACGATCATGGCACTCACCAAGTTCAAGCCGACGCGCAGCGAACTGCTGCCCGGCCAGAAGCGGCTCGGCGTGGGATCGGTCGCCGCCGACATCGGTCTGATCGGCTGGTTCGTCTTCTCGCTGTTCCCGATCGTGTGGATGGTGATCCTGGCGCTGAAGAACGCCGAGGAGCAGACCACCACCTACTTCCAGTTCAGCCCGAGCTGGTCCAACTTCGCCACGGTGCTGTCCAACAAGGGCACCGAGATGACGAGCGTCGACTTCAAGACCGCGATGCTGACCAGCCTGATCAACTGCGGTGGCGCCGTGATCGTCTCGCTGGTCATCGGCATCCCGGCGGCCTACGCCGCGGGACGCTGGAAGTACAAGGGCAGCAACGACCTGATGTTCCAGATGCTGTCGTTCCGGTTCGCCCCCGAGCTGATGGTCATCGTCCCGCTGTTCGTCATCTACAACCAGATCGGCCTCTTCGACACCAAGGTCGGGATGATCTGGGTGCTGCAGCTGGTCACCATGCCGCTGGTGGTGTGGATCCTGCGCTCGTACTTCGAGGACCTGCCGGAGGACCTGGAGCAGGCGGCACTCCTGGACGGCTACAGCCGCACCCGGGCCTTCGTCATGGTGGCCCTGCCGATCGTGCGGCCCGGCATCGCCGCCGCCGCGCTGCTGGCGTTCATCTTCGCCTGGAACAACTACGTCTTCCCGCTGATTTTGGCCGACAGCAACGCGGGCACGGTCACCGTCGCGATCACCAAGTTCCTCGGCGGCGGTGGGCAGGCGTATTACAACCTGACGGCTGCCGCGGCCATCATCGCCGCGCTACCACCACTGATATTGGCGCTCACCATCCAGAGATATCTGGTGCGGGGCTTGTCATTCGGGGCGGTGAAAGCCTGATGGCCACCGTAACGCTGAAGGGGCTGTCCAAGTCCTACGGTAAGAAGCAGGCGGTACGCGACCTATCGGTCGACATCGCCGACGGCGAGTTCTTCGTCATCCTCGGGCCCAGCGGCGCCGGGAAGACGACGACGCTGAAGTCCCTGGCCGGGCTGGTCGACATCGACAGTGGGTCCGTGACGATCGGCGGTAGCGACGTCACCCTCGTCGAGCCCTACCACCGCAACGTGGCGATGGCCTTCGAGAGCTACGCGCTGTACCCGCAGAAGACGGTGAGTGAGAATCTCGCCTCACCCTTGAAGTCCGGTCGCACCGGGAAGTACACCGACGCGCAACAGAAGGACCGCATCGACCAGGTCACCACGACACTCGGAATCAACCACCTGCTCAAGCGCTTTCCCCGTGAGTTGTCCAACGGGCAGCGGCAGCGCGTGGCGTTGGGCCGGGTACTGGTTCGGCCCGCGGACGTCTACCTGCTCGACGAGCCGCTGAGTCATCTCGACGCCAAGCTGCGGGCCGCGATGCGGGCCGAACTCAAGCAGCTGGGCGCGATGTCGAAGACCACCACCGTCTACGTCACGCACGATTATCAAGAGGCCCTCGCCCTCGGTGACCGGATCGCCGTGCTCCGGGCGGGCGAACTGGTCCAGATCGGCACGCCCGAGGAGATCTGGCGGCGTCCCGCGGACACCTTCGTCGCCCGTGCGCTCGGGCAGCCGGAGATCAACCTCCTCGACGGTGAGGTCGAGGACGGTCGGATCCGGCTCGGCCGGGGCGCCTTCGACGTACCGGTACCGGCTGGACTCGACGTTCACGGCGGAGATCGCGTCCGGGTCGGGTTGCGGCCCTGCGACATTCACGTGGCCGGGGATGCCGGCGAGGCTGGCGGTGCGGCAGAGATGCGCGGCAAGGTGGTCCTCGCCGAGCGACTGGGCCGCAACATCGAGCTGACGGTGGACATGGGCGGCGAACAGCTGATCGTGCTCGCCTCGGGGCGGGAGGGGGTCGCCGAGGGCGCCCCGGTCTCGATGACCGTTGCCTCCGACGACGTGCACGTCTTCGCCGCCCGCTCGGATGAAGATGACGACACCGCACGACTAGGTACAGACGACCGGAGCCTGGAGGCTGCGCAGTGAGCATCACCACCGACAGGCCACGCGAATCCGCGACGACGACCGCGCAGAGTCTCACCCTGACCGACCTGGTGAAGACCTACATGGCAAAGGGCCGGGAGAGCTTCGCGGCCGTCAAGGGCATCAACCTGGACATCGCCCCGGGTGAACTAGTGGCGCTGCTCGGCCCGTCCGGATGCGGCAAGACCACGACGCTGCGGATGATCGCCGGACTCGAGACGGTGACCAGCGGGTCGATCCGCATCGGTGACCGGGAGATCTCGCAGTTGCCCGCGGCCAAGCGCGGAATCGGCGTCGGGTTCGAGAGCTACGCGCTGTACCCGCCGATGTCGGTGCGCGAGAACCTGCTGTACGGACTCAAGGCCCGCAAGGTCAAGGGCGCCGAGCAGATGGTGTCCTCGATCAGCAGCCGTCTGGAGATGGACGAGCTGATGGACCTGCGGCCGGCGGGGCTGTCGAGCGGGCAGAAGCAACGCGTCGCGCTGGCCCGCGCCCTGGTACGCAACCCACCGGTGCTACTGCTCGACGAGCCGCTGAGCCACCTCGACGCGTCGGCGCGGCAGCGCGTCCGCAGGGAGTTGAAGGTGTTGCAGCGGGAGTTCGGCTACACCACGATCGTCGTCACCCACGACCAGGTCGAGGCGCTGTCGCTGGCCGATCGCCTGGCGGTGATGGATGCCGGTGTGGTGCAACAGTTCGGCACGCCGGACGAGGTGTTCGACGACCCGGCGAACCTCTTCGTCGCGCAGTTCGTCGGCGAACCCCAGATCAACGTCCTCCGCGGGGTCGTGACGTCCGAGGGCGGGCGCGCCAGGGTCGAAATCCGTTCGGGCGCGGGGGCGTTGGACACCGTCGTGACCGGGGTCGCCGACGGTACCGAGGTTGCGGTGGGCATCCGTCCGCAGGACTGCACGATGTCGGCCGGCGACGGACCCGGCCTGCGTACCACCGTGGCGTACTTCGAGCACCTGCTCGAGTTCGGCCTCGCCACCAGCACCGTGGCGGGCATGGAGGAGGGCATCGTGGTCCAGACGCCCGCGCAGGAGGACTACCGACCCGAACAGAAAGTCCTCGTCAGCGCGCCGCCGGAGCGGGTGTATCTTTTCGACACCGACTCCGGGGAGCGACTGCGATGACCAAGTTGTACGACGATCCGGCGCGGTTCACCGAGGACATGCTCGTCGGATTCCTGGATGCCAATGCGAGATACGTCGCGGGCGTGCCCGGTGGCGTGGTCCGCGCCCAGGAGACGCGGCCGGGCAAGGTGGCCGTGGTGATCGGCGGCGGGTCGGGCCACTATCCGGCGTTCTGCGGAACCGTCGGACCGGGTTTCGCGGACGGTGCGGTGGTCGGCAACATCTTCACGTCACCGTCGGCGGAGGAAGCCGCGTCGGTGGCGCGGGCGGCCCACGGTGACGCGGGGGTATTGCTCACCACCGGCAACTACGCGGGCGACGTGATGAACTTCGGGCTCGCCGTCGCGGATCTCCGCGGCGAGGGTATCGACGCGCACTACTTCGCGGTGACCGATGACATCGCCAGTGCGCCCGCGGGTGAGGAAGCCAAGAGACGCGGTATCGCAGGCGATTTCACGGTCTTCAAGTGCGCCTCGGCCGCCGCCGAGGACGGGCTGGACATGGCCGGTGTCCTGCGCGTCGCGGAAGCGTCGAACGCTGCCACCAGGACCCTCGGCGTTGCCTTCGACGGCTGTACGTTGCCCGGCGCCGATCAGCCGTTGTTCACGGTTCCGGAGGGGCAGATGGGTGTGGGCCTCGGCATCCACGGAGAGCCGGGCGTGCGCGACGAGCCGATGCCGACGGCCGCCGACCTCGCGGTGACGCTCGTCGACGGGGTACTTGCCGACGAGCCCGCAGGGAGTTCCCGGCGAATCGCGGTGATCCTCAACGGTCTTGGTCGCACCAAGTACGAAGAACTGTTCGTGGTCTGGGGCACCGCGTCACGACTGCTTCGCGAGCGCGGCTACGAAGTCGTCGAACCTGAGGTCGGCGAGCTGGTGACCAGCCTCGACATGGCGGGCTGCTCGCTCACGGTGATGTGGCTCGACGAAGAACTCGAGAAGTACTGGAGCGCACCAGCCGACACGCCCGCATACCGCAAAGGTGTTGCCAAGCAAGTAGATTCGGGTGAGCGACGCACCGATCCCGCAGCGGATGCAGCGGCACCGGCGCGCGACCTGGGAAGCCTTGCCGACGACGACGGTCGCGCCGGGGGACGCTTCGTCGTCAAGGTCCTCGATGCCGTCGCGGGCATGCTGGCCCAGGCTGAAGACGAGCTGGGGCGCATCGACGCCGTCGCCGGCGATGGCGATCACGGGCGCGGCATGGTCAAGGGATCCTTGGCGGCCCGCACCGCGGCAGCCGAGGCCCTCGAGCAGGGCGCCGGCCAGGGTTCGGTTCTCGCAGCCGCGGGCAAGGCATGGGCGGCAAGGGCGGGCGGCACCTCCGGCGTGCTCTGGGGGGCGCTGCTCAATGCGGTCGGCACCCGACTCGGCGACACCGGCCGACCCGATGCCGCCACCGTCGCCGCGGCGATGCGCGACGGGTATGACGCGCTGACCCAGCTCGGCGGCGCGGCGCCGGGGGACAAGACGATGCTCGACGCGATGCTGCCGTTCTGCGACGAGCTGCAGCGCAGGGTGGCCGACGGGGAGTCCTGGCAAGATGGATGGCGGGCTGCCGTCGATGTGGCGACCGAGGCTGCCCGTGCCACTGCCGGCCTGAGACCCAAGGTCGGCCGGGCTCGACCACTCGCCGAGCGCAGCGTCGGGACACCCGATGCCGGCGCCACGTCACTGGCGATGATCACCCACACCGTCGCGGAGTGCTTCGCGCCAACTGCCAAGGGAGATGTCTGATGGGATTACGGATCGTCGTCGGTTGTGACGACGCTGGATTGGAGTACAAGGAGGCCCTCAAGGCCGACCTGCTCGCCGACGACCGGGTGGCCGACGTGACCGACGTCGGTGTCGGTGGTGACGAGCACACCGCCTACCCGCACGTCGCGGTCGAGGCCGCGCGTCTGGTCGCCGAAGGCAGGGCCGACCGCGCGCTGCTGATCTGCGGCACCGGGCTCGGAGTGGCGATCAGCGCCAACAAGGTGCCGGGAGTTCGCGCCGTCACGGCGCACGACGGCTTCTCCGTCGAGCGGTCGGTGCTGTCCAACGACGCGCAGGTGTTGTGCTTCGGCCAACGCGTCATCGGGCTGGAGCTGGCTCGCCGGCTGGCGCGGGAGTGGCTGGGGTACGAGTTCGATCCCAGCGGCGCCTCGGCCGAGAAGGTCGAGGCCATCTGCAGCTACGAGCCCGTAACCCACTGATTTCGGCTCTCCTCATTCGGCTTGTCGCCTCGTCGCGTCTGGCGGGCTTGCTGATCGGAAAGTCGACGTCCGCTCCGAAATACGCCGAATGGCCGCCGCCACCCCCGGGTGACGCCGTTTCCGGAGCGCCGCCGAATCAACACCAGCGACGGCCGCTCGGCGAATTGCAGCGCAACTAGCTGGCTTTCCTTGCGCATCGAGTAATTCCAGCGATTAGGCGTGAGACCAGCTGACCAGTTGCGGCGGATAAGCCATTTCTGCCATCACCACGGGCGAAGTGCAGCAAGCCATTTGCTGTTTGTGGCGATGGCGCCGAATTCGCGTCGGAATCGCGATAGCTGCTCCCATCCTGTGGAACAATTGCTCCGAATACCTACCGACGGGGCCGGTGGCTGGTGGGAGGAGATCGCTATTACAACGCATCTGCGCATTGCGGTGGGCGCCTGCGCGCTGTCTGCCTGCCTGCTGGTCGGTAGCGCAGGCGCGGGCATCGCGGCTGCGGATACCGATTCGGAACCCTCGGCGGGCAGCAGCCAGACCGTCGATGGACCAAGTACGTCGACCACCACCCCCCGTCCTGTCCGAGGGCCCATCTCGACGATCGCCGATTCCCTGCGCAAGGCCGTGCAGGACTCATGGCAGAGCACCGTGCAAGGCGTGACCGGCACGCTGACCTCCCTCGCCAAGCCTGGCGGAGCCTCCGGGATCCCCGAGTCGCCCAAGACCACCTTCGGCGGAAGTCCCACCGTGTATGGCAGCACGGGGCCCAGCGCGTCGGAAACGGACCCGGTGCCGCCGGCGACGGATCCGCTCGCCCCGGTCACCGATGCGCTCGCCCCGGTGACGGAGGCGCTTAGCCCGGTGCCGGAGGCGGTCAGTCCCGCGACGGAGCCGGTCGTGCCGGTGACCGAATCGGTCACGCCGGTTTCGGGGCCGGTCGCGCCGGTCTCGCAGTCCTCGCCGCCGCCCTCGACCAGCCCGCCCGTCGCGATCCCGACGGTCGCCCCGCTGCCCTTCCAGGCCAACCCGTTCCTCGCCGCGTGGAACGCCACGGCCCCGGTGACCAACGCCCTGACGGTGTTCGCCAACACGGTGATCAAGGTTCCCGGCGTGATCGTGGCGCTTCCCACGTCGACGGCACCGGTCACCGATGTGCTCACCACGATCCAGAGCCTGCTCACCTCGGCCACCGACGCGGGTGTCTCGCTGTCGCAACTGCCGTCGGATCTGACCCAGCTGCTCGGCATCCCCGCCGCGACACCGACCGTCACCGTCGGCGCAGGTGTGCGTCAGCCGCAGGTGGCCGCCACCGCGACCGCGCCGGTGGCGACCCCGGGCTGGTCAGCGCTCCCGCAGCTGCCCGTCGTAGCCCTGCCCAGCGTGGTTGGCGCGCCGGCCCTCGCACCGCTTCCCTCACTCGTCACACCGCTGGACGTGACGACTACGGGCATCCTCCGCGGTGAGACCGGCACCGGTTCCGCGCTCGTCGTCGGGAAGGGCGCCGCCGCAAACGACGTGCTCTCGACGGTCGAGCACGTCATCGGCGCGTTCGTGGCCACCGTGTCGCTCACCGCGCTCGCCGCGGTCGCCTTGCCTGGCATCCTCGGCCTGCTGACCACCTGCGCCGCCGGGATCAGGGTCGGCTACCGGCAGGCCAAGGCAGGTTCGGTGCTGCCGAACACGGTGGTGTCCCGCTTCGTCGGCTCGGGCCCGATCGGCGTCGTGCGTTCCGGCGCTCAGGTGGAGTTGCGCTCCCGCGCGCCGCGCCTCGTCCGCGCCAGCACGCACGCCGAAGCGCCGAAGCGTGCGCTGCACGTGGTGCGCGCCGAACCGGCCGCGTCGGCCGGGCTGCTCGAACGGGCCGTCTAGCAACGTAGCCCGAGGTCAACTCGTCACCTGGCGTGCACGGACACGTCACGCTCTGATTGCTCTTCCGCTGTTCTGCTGAAGCACCGTTCTGGCTATGAGCACTGCTTCCGTACTCATCGCCGCTGATCAATCGACCCCGACGGCGGATACGCCGCGCTACACACTGCTGCTCTCCACCGACGCCGCCCTGATCGACGACGCGCAACGCCTTCGCTACGAGGTGTTCACCTCAGAGCCGGGATTCGACCTCGCCGGTGCGGTCGACGGGCGAGACTCCGACCGGTTCGACGAATTCTGCGACCACCTCCTCGTCAGGGAGGACCGGTCCGGCGAGCTGGTGGGCTGCTACCGCATGCTGCCGCCGCCGGGCGCCATCGCCGCAGGGGGCCTGTACAGCGCCACCGAATTCGACGTCGCGGCGCTCGACGCGCTGCGGCCCTCCCTGGTCGAGATGGGTCGAGCGGTCGTCCGAGAGGACCATCGCCACGGCGGGGTGGTGCTGCTGATGTGGGCAGGCATTCTGGCCTATCTGGATCGCTGCGGGTACGACTACGTGACCGGCTGCGTGTCGGTGCCGATCCAGGGCAGTCCCGACGAGACGCCCGGAGCGCAGATCCGCGCCGTCCGCGACTTCGTGCGCCGGCGCCACGCGTCGGAGTACACGCTCTACCCGCGGCGGCCGGTCGTCCTGGCCGGCAAGGGGCTCGACGACATCGCGCCGCCCGCGCGGGTCACCGTGCCACCGTTGATGCGCGGCTATCTGCGGCTGGGCGCGGAGGTCTGCGGAGAGCCCGCCCACGATCCCGACTTCGGCGTCGGCGATTTCCCCGCCCTCCTCGACAAGCGCCGGGCCGACGTCCGATATCTCCAGCGGTTGCGGTCGGTGTCGCAGGCGACCGATCCCTCCGACGGGTCGGTCCGATGAGCAGTCACTCGCTCGCGCAGAGTCCCTGGCTGCCCAGGGCGTCGTGCAACGCGTCCTGCGTCCGGACCGACGTCTCGCAGGGGTGGCGCCGCTTCGTGGTCGTCGTGCGCACCCTCGTCCGCGTCTTGGGGGCCGTGCTGGTGCTGCCCACGGCAGTGCTGCTGGCGCTACCCCTCCCGGGCAAGTCGCGCGCACAGCGGGTGTACTGCCGCCTGATGCTCCGATGCCTTGGCGTGCGCATCACCACCTCCGGCGGCCCGATCCGCAATCTCAGCGGTGTACTTGTCGTGAGCGGTCACGTGTCGTGGGTGGACATCTTCGTCATCGGCGCGGTACTGCCCGGCTCATTCGTGGCCAGGGCCGATCTCATCGAGTGGCCCGCGCTGGGTTTCCTCGCCCGCCTCATGAAGGTGATTCCCATCGAGCGGTCCAGCCTGCGCCGGCTGCCCGACGTGGTCCGCACCGTCGCAGAGCGCCTCGCAGGCGGTCAGACCGTCGTCGCGTTCCCGGAGGGCACGACGTGGTGTGGCGTCGGATACGGGCGCTTCCGGCCCGCGATGTTCCAGGGCGCCATCGATGCAGGCCGGCCGGTGCAACCGCTGCGCCTGAACTATCACCACCGCGACGGCCGGCCCTCGACCATCCCCGCCTTCATCGGCGACGACTCGCTGCTCGAATCGGTTCGCAGGGTCATCACCGCGCGTCGCACCGTGTGCCACGTACAGGTGCAGTCCCTTCAATTGCCCGGCACGGATCGGCGCGACCTGGCGTCCCGGTGCGAGTCCGCGGTACGCGGGGAGACGGTGCTCGGCGCCCACACCGTGCACGGACACGCGCTCGTCGCCTGAGCCGCATCGACCCGGCGGTATCCTTGACGGGCCATGACCGCCGTCTATCTCGATCACGCTGCCACCACGCCGATGCACCCCGCTGCCATCGAGGCGATGACGGCCGCACTGGCCACGGTCGGCAACGCGTCGTCGCTGCATACGTCGGGCCGGACGGCCCGCCGGCGCATGGAGGAGGCGCGGGAGACGCTGGCCAAACTGCTCGGTGCGCGTCCGTCGGAGATCGTCTTCACTGCGGGTGGCACCGAGAGCGACAATCTCGGGGTCAAGGGCATCTACTGGGCCCGCCGCGATGCGGAGCCCAAGCGTCGCAGGATCATCACCACCCCGATCGAACATCACGCCATCCTCGATGCCGTGGAGTGGCTCGTCGAGCACGAGGGTGCCGAGGTGACCTGGCTGCCGGTCGGTCCCGACGCGTCGGTCACCACCACCGCGCTCCGTCAGGCGCTGGAGGAGCACCGTGATGCCGGAGACGTCGCACTGATCTCCATCATGTGGGCCAACAACGAGGTCGGCACCATCATGCCGATCGCCGAATTGGCTTCGATCGCCGCCGAGTTCGAGGTGCCGATGCACAGTGACGCCATCCAGGCGGTCGGTCAGCTCCCCGTCGACTTCGCGGCCAGCGGCCTGTCCGCCATGAGCATCGCCGCGCACAAGTTCGGCGGACCCGCCGGCGTCGGGGCTCTGCTGCTCCGACGAGACACGGCTTGCGTGCCGCTGCTGCACGGTGGCGGTCAGGAGCGTGACGTACGTTCGGGCACACCGGATGTCGCGGGCACGGTCGCGATGGCGGCGGCGGCCGTGGTGGCGGTCGAGGGCCTCGATGCGAACCGGGCCCGGATCTCGGCGCTGCGGGACAGGTTCATCGACGGCGTGCTGTCGTCCATGGACGACGTCGACCTCAATGGCGCCGACGGCGACGGGCGCCTACCGGGCAACACCCACTTCACCTTTCGCGGCTGCGAGGGCGACGCGCTGCTGATGTTGTTGGACGCCAAGGGAATCGAGTGTTCCACCGGATCGGCGTGCACGGCCGGGGTGGCGCAACCGTCCCACGTCCTGATCGCGATGGGCGCCGACCCGGCGAGCGCGCGCGGCTCGCTGCGATTCTCCCTGGGGCACAACAGTACCGACGCCGACGTCGACGCAACGCTTGCGGTGCTGCCCGCCGCTGTGGACCGGGCCCGGCAGGCCGCATTGGCGAGCGCGGGGCAGAAGTAGCATGCGGGTACTGGTCGCGATGAGCGGCGGGGTCGACTCCTCGGTGGCCGCGGCGCGCATGGTGGACGACGGTCATGACGTGGTCGGCGTGCACCTGGCCCTGTCGTCGGCGCCGGGAACGTTGCGCACCGGGTCCCGCGGATGCTGCTCGAAGGAGGACGCCGGTGACGCCCGCCGCGTCGCGGACATCCTCGACATCCCCTTCTACGTCTGGGATTTCGCCGATCGCTTCAAGGAGGACGTGATAGACGACTTCGTCGCGTCCTATGCGCGTGGCGAGACGCCCAATCCCTGCGTCCGGTGCAACGAGAAGGTCAAGTTCTCGGCGTTGTCGGCCCGCGCGCTGGCGCTGGGGTTCGACGCGATCGCCACCGGCCACTACGCCCGGCTGTCCGGTGGGCGGCTGCGACGCGCCGTCGACTACGACAAGGATCAGTCCTACGTCCTGGGTGTGCTGAACGCCCACCAACTCGCGACCGCGATCTTTCCGATCGGCGACACCCCCAAGCCGCAGATCCGTGAAGAGGCGGCCCGACGAGGTCTCGCCGTCGCCGACAAGCCCGACAGCCACGACATCTGCTTCATCCCGTCCGGGGACACCCGCGCGTTCCTCGGGGCGCGCATCGCTGTCCGTCGGGGTGCGGTGGTCGATGCCGGTGGCACGGTGCTGGCCGAACACGACGGTGTGCACGGGTTCACGATCGGCCAGCGCAAGGGTCTCGGCATCGCAGGACCGGGGCCCGACGGCCGGCCCAGGTACGTGACCTCGATCGACGCCCAGAGCGGCACGGTGCACGTCGGCGCCGCCGATGATCTCGACGTCTGGAGGCTGGTGGGGGAGCGCCCGGTGTTCACGGCGGGTTCGCCGCTGGTCGGACCCGTCGAGTGCGAGGTTCAGGTGCGCGCCCACGGCGGCATCGCCCAGGCGGTGGCGGAGGTGGACGGCGACACGCTCGTCACCAAGCTTCGCGGCCCGATTCGTGGGGTCGCGGCCGGGCAGACCATGGTGCTGTACCGGACGGACCCCGAGGGTGACGAGGTCATCGCGAGCGCCACGATCGCCGTCGCAGACCACCGACGCTAACCGGGGATGCGCTCGAGGATGTTCGTCATGACGATGCCGGGCACCGACGCCGGATAGGCGCAGAACGTCACCTCGACCAGCACCGCAGACTTCAGCTGGTAGTCGCGACCGCACTCACTGCTGGTGCGGGTGCGCACGCCGTCGGTGGTGGTCGTCCAGTCACCGACGTACCCGGACGTCGACGCTGCGCAGGCGTCCACCCGATCGATAAGGCCATCGAGCGTGCGCCGGGCCACGGCGACGTCGCGGTAGCCGGCCGCGCCCTGGGAGATCAGCGCGCCCTTCGGCGGATTCTGATAGGTCGTCTTGTGGAACTCCTCGACTTCCGGCCCGAACGTTTGGGTCTCGGCGAAGATCCAGGCGCACGCCGCGGGCACGCGGTCGGCGAAGGCGTCGACGTCCACGGGAAACTTGCCGTCCATGCTGGGGATGATCGTCAGATCGTCACCGGCGCCGGTGATGGCCCGCATCTGGGACTGCTCGAGCAGAACGCCGTCCACGTCGACGGGGGACCGGGACCGATCGTCGAGCCCGGGCGTGGGGCGAACGGCGACACCGATGACCGTCGAGCTGCACGCCACGGTCAGTGCGGCTGCACAGACCGCCAGCAGCAGCCTGGTGGGCGATGCGGGCATGATCGACGGTAACCCTTCCGCCGGTCATCGAATAGTGTTGGCCGCGTGAGCGTTTTCGCCGCGGCAACCGGCGTGGGATCTTGGCCAGGCACGACGGCGCGTCAAGCCGCTGAAGTGGTGGTCGGCGAGCTGCATACACTGACCCACCTCGTGGAGTTGCCGGCCCGGGGGGTCGGGGCCGATCTGATCGGTCGCGCCGGTGCGCTGCTCGTCGACATCGGCATCGACACGGTGCCCCGTGGCTACCGTGTCAGCCCCGGCCGGAGCTCGGTGGTGCGGCGGGCGGCGAGCCTGCTCGACCAGGACGTCGACGCCCTGGAGGAGGCCTGGGAGCGGGCGGGCCTGCGCGGCGGTTCGCGCACGGTCAAGGTCCAGGCGCCCGGGCCGATCACGTTGGCGGCACATCTCGAACTGGCCAATGGGCACCGTGCCATCACCGACGTGGGGGCGGTCCGCGACCTGGCCGGCAGCCTGGCCGAGGGCATCGCCCGACACCGCGCCGAGATCGCGCGACGGCTGGATGTACCGGTCGTGGTGCAACTCGACGAACCGTCGCTGCCCGCCGCGCTGGCCGGCCGGCTGACCGGGGTGAGTAGCTTCTCGCCGGTGCATCCGGTGGACGAATCGTTGGCGCAGAGCCTGCTCGACGAGTGCGTGGCGACCGTCGGCGGCGAGGTCGTCATGCACTGTTGCGCGCCAAACCTACCGTGGAACACATTGCGGCGCAGCGCCTTTGCTGCGGTGTCGGTTGACGTAGCCACTCTGACCGCAGCAGACCTCGACGGGATCGGCGAGTTCGTGGAATCCGGTCGCGTGGTGATGCTCGGGGTCATTGCGGTGCAGGCCCCGGACCGCCAACCCTCGCCGCATGACGTGGCGAAGGCGGCCGCGACGATCACCGACCGGCTCGGCTTCGCGCGTGCGGTGTTGCGCGACCGCATCGGCGTCACGCCGGCCTGCGGTCTCGCCGGGGCAACGGAGCAGTGGGCGAGGACTGCCATCGAACTGGCGCAGAAGGGTGCCGACGGGATCGCCGAGGATCCCAGCGGGGTGTAGGTCCGTGGCCAAGGCCGCGGTGTCCTCGCCGTCCTATGGAGTCCGTAGGTCCTTGCGGAGGATCTTGCCCGAGGCGGATTTCGGAATCGCCTCGATGAAGGCCACCTGGCGGACCTTCTTGTACGGGGCCACGTGGTCGGCGACGAACTCCATCACCTCGTCTTCGGTCAGTTCGGTACCGGATAGCTTGACCACGAACGCCTTCGGGATCTCCTCGCCGGAGTTCGAGTCGGTCACACCGATGACAGCGGCGTCGGCGATGCCGGGATGGGTCAGGAGTACCGCTTCCAGTTCGGCCGGTGGTACCTGGTAGCCCTTGTACTTGATGAGCTCCTTGAGCCGATCGACGATGTAGACGCACCCCGTCGAGTCCACCCGCGCCACGTCGCCGGTGTGGAGGAAGCCGTCGTCGTCGACGGTGTCGCGGGTGGCCTCGTCGTTGCCGAGGTACCCCGCCATGACGTTCGGGCCCTTGAACCAGAGCTCGCCCGGTTCGCTGAGTCCCTCTGTCGGAGGGTTGATTTCAGCGCCGGTGGCGGGGTCGACGATCTTGCTGACGGCGTTCGGGACCGTCCATCCGCACGAGGCCAGCGGCGCGACCGGCCCGACCAGTTCCCGCCCGCCGTCGGACGGCGTGATGTGGCTGACGGGGCTCAACTCGCTCATGCCGTACCCCTGCACGACCCGGCAGTCCAGCCGCCGCGCGACGGCGTTGCCGAGATCCTCGTCGAGGGGAGCGGCGCCCGACATGATGCTCCGCAGGCTCGACAGGTCGTAAGAGTCGACCGCCGGGTGCTTGGCGAGGGCCACGGCGACGGGAGGTGCGATGAACGCGAACGTGCACCGGTGGTTCTGGATGTTGCCGAGGAAGCCCTCGAGATCGAAGCTCGACATGATGACCAGTCGCGCGCGTGCGTGCAGGGCGGCATTGAGCAGCACCGTCATGCCGTAGATGTGGAAGAACGGGAGCACGGCCAGAATGCGGTCGTCCGGCTGCATGCCCTGCAGTGGCCGGATCTGTGCCACGTTGGCCACCAGGTTGCGATGGGTGAGCATCACCCCCTTGGGATTGCCCGTCGTGCCCGAGCTGTACGGCAGCACCGCGAGGTGGGTGGCGGGGTCGAAGGTCACGTCTGGAGCGGGCAGGCCGGGCCCGAGCAGGTCGGCGAGATTCGGGTGTCCGTCGACCTGTTGGCCGGGGCCGTCGAGCACCGCGACCCGGTCGTCGGGCAGTCCGCGCGACGCTGCACCTTCGGCGGCCTGCGTCACCAGGGGCGTCACGGTGATCAGCATCGTGGCGCCCGAGTCGGCGAGCTGTTTGGCGATGTCCTTGGCCGTGAAGAGCGCATTGATCGTGGTCGCCGTGGCGCCCGCTCGAAGGATGCCGTGGAAGGCGATGGTGAACGCCGAACTGTTGGGCGCCAACAGTCCGACGACGTCGCCGACGCCGATGCCGCGCGCGGCGAGCGCTCCGGCGAACGCGTCGATGCGGGCGATCATCTCGGCATACGTCGTTTCGGATCCGGACGTCGCATCGACCAGTGCGACGCGGTCGGAATCAGCGTCCTCGGCAGCGAAGAGGTAGTCGTAGACGCTGGTGGCGGGAATCGTGACCTGGGGGAAGGGGCTGGAGAAACTCATCGTGCCTCCGATCGAACCATGACCGTCGATTGCTGAGTCGGCTACTGCTGTCGGTTGGCCCCGAGAGCCTTGATCAATCGCGCCGGTGCGACCAATCGAAACGACGCGTCGATCAGTTCGCGGACCTCGTCCCAGTCGACGTCGGCGGCCGTGAAGTCCAGACCGAGCCAGCCCGAGGGACCCAGGTAGGCGGGACGGAAGAAGCGTCGGTCCTGGGCCAGCGCCACCCGGTCCGAATCGTCGACCTTGACCAGGAGGCAGTGCGGAACGGCCGTCATCCGGCCCGTCTCCTTGGAGCTGCCGCCGTACATCGCGAACATCTTGGAGACGAAGAAGCCGGGCCTGCCGTGGGACACCTTCTCGTACGCCTCGGGGTAGGCCAGTGCGATGGCGCGCACCTCGGCCAGCCCGGGATCGTCCTCGCGGAACATGATCGGGTGCGGCACCCGGGCAGTCTATCGGCGGTCATCGGGCCTGTCGGGCACCTCCGATAACCTGCCAAGGTGAGCTCACCTGACGCCGACGTCCGTCGCGAGTGGCAGCAGCTGGCCGACGAGGTCCGGAGCCACCAGTTCCGGTACTACGTCAAGGACGCACCGATCGTCTCCGACGGGGAGTTCGACCGGCTGCTCGGTGAGCTGACGGCGCTGGAGGAGCGCTACCCCGAGCTCCGCACCCCCGACTCACCCACGCAGCTGGTCGGCGGGGCCGGCTTCGCCACCGACTTCAGCTCGGCCGACCACCTCGAGCGAATGTTGAGTCTCGACAACGTCTTCAACCCCGAGGAGCTCATCGCGTGGGCCACCCGGCTGACCGGAGAGGTCGGCGCCGATCCAGAGTTCCTGTGCGAGCTGAAGATCGACGGCGTCGCGCTGGCACTGGTGTACCGCGACGGCGTCCTGACCCGAGCCGCCACCCGCGGTGACGGACGCACCGGTGAGGACGTGACCTTGAACGCCCGGACCATCGACGGCATCCCCGAACGCCTGACGCACCACGACGACTACCCCGTGCCGAGTGTGCTGGAGGTGCGCGGTGAGGTCTTCTTCCGGCTCGCCGACTTCGAGGATCTCAACGCGGGTCTCGTCGCAGAGGGCAAGGCGCCCTTCGCCAATCCCCGCAACAGCGCGGCGGGTTCGCTGCGACAGAAGAATCCGGCGGTCACCGCCCGACGCAACCTCCACATGATCTGCCACGGCCTCGGCCGCACCGAGGGCTTCACGCCCGTCACCCTCCACGACGCCTACCTCGCACTCAAGGCGTGGGGCCTGCCGGTGTCCGACCACACCACCCGCGTCACGGGCATCCACGCCGTGGCCGAGCGCGTCGTCTACTGGGGTGAGCATCGCCACGACGTCGAACACGAAATCGATGGTGTCGTCGTCAAGGTGGACGACGTGGCGCTGCAACGCCGACTGGGCGCCACGTCGCGCGCGCCGCGGTGGGCGATCGCCTACAAGTATCCGCCCGAGGAAGCCACCACGAAGCTGCTCGACATCCGGGTCAACGTCGGCCGCACCGGTCGCGTCACACCGTTCGCCTACATGGAACCGGTGAAGATCGCCGGGTCCACGGTCGGGCTCGCGACGCTGCACAACGCCTCCGAGGTCACCCGCAAGGGCGTGCTCATCGGCGACACCGTCGTCATCCGCAAGGCCGGTGACGTCATCCCCGAGGTGCTCGGACCGGTCGTCGAAGTGCGCGACGGCACCGAGCGTGCGTTCCAGATGCCGACGACCTGCCCCGAATGCGGCACCACGCTGGCCCCCGCCAAGGAGGGCGATGCGGACATCCGCTGTCCGAACTCGCGCACGTGTCCAGCCCAGTTGCGCGAGCGCGTCTTCCACGTCGCGGGTCGTGGCGCCTTCGACATCGAGGGACTGGGTTATGAGGCCGCCATCGCGCTTTTGCAGGCGGGGGTGATCACCGACGAAGGTGACCTCTTCACGCTGGCCGCCGACGACCTGCTGCGCACCGATCTGTTCACCACGCAGAAGGGCGAGATCTCGGCCAACGGCAAGCGCCTGCTCGGAAATCTCGGCAAGGCCAAGCAGCAGCCGTTGTGGCGGGTGTTGGTGGCGTTGTCCATCCGGCACGTCGGGCCGACCGCCGCCCGGGCCCTGGCCAGTGAGTTCGGCAGTCTGGACGCGATCGAGGCGGCGACCGAGGAGCAGCTCGCCGCCAGCGAGGGAGTCGGCCCCACCATCGCCGCCGCGGTCATCGATTGGTTCACCGTCGACTGGCACCGCGCCATCGTCGACAAGTGGCGTGCGGCGGGTGTGCGGATGCACGACGAACGCGACGCCAGCATCCCGCGGACGCTGGAGGGTCTGTCCATCGTCGTGACGGGATCGCTTGCCGGGTTCTCCCGCGACGAGGCCAAGGAGGCCATCCTCGTGCGAGGCGGCAAGGCTGCTGGTTCCGTGTCGAAGAAGACCGCCTACGTCGTCGCCGGCGACGCGCCAGGAACCAAGTACGACAAGGCAATCGAGCTCGGCGTGCCGATCCTGGACGAGGAGGGTTTCCGGCGGCTGCTGGCGGACGGGCCGGATCACGGCTGAGTCCGAAGGGTTTGTCCGGGCCGAGCAGGGGAATCCGACCGGGACCCCAACCAGGAGGATTCCCATGGCGATCTGCGATACCTGCGGCAACCACTACGACAAGGCCTTCACGGTGACCTGGCACGACGGGCGCACCGCAACGTTCGACAGCGTGGAGTGCGCCGCGGCCCAGCTGGCGCCGGAATGCGCGCACTGCGGCTGCCGAATCCTCGGGCACGGGATCGAGACCGAAGAGGCGATCTTCTGCTGCGCGCACTGCGCCCGCAAGGACTCCAACGCCGACGTCAACGACCGGTATCCGGTGCCCGCGGGCGCCTGAGTCGCTCAGCGCAGGATGGTCGCCACGATGCCCGCGAGGTAACCCAGCCGGGCGACTTCCGACGGCCGGAACGCGGGTCCGCCCGGTCGGCCGAGCATGACCGCCGTGCTCTGATCACCGAGTGGCGCGGCGGCCAGCGTGGTGTCGAAGTCCCGCCATCCCTGCGGTGCCCATTCCGCGGAAGCGTCGAGCGCGACAGCGTGTTCGAGCGGCAGCCACGGCGCGGACTCGGCAGCGGTCTCGGGTGCCCCACTGCTGCTGGCGACCACCTCGAGCCCGGTGGCTCCGAGCCGCACCACCAGGCACCAGCCGACACGCAGGACCTTCGGCGCCTCGTCGGCCAGAACTTGGAGCTTGTCCTGCTTGTGCCCGGCAGCCGCGATGTGGTCGATCAGCTCGAGTTCCCGGTGCGCCTCCAGCAGGCCGGTGTGCGGGCGGATGCTGTCGACGTAGACCCCGTTGAGCTTCTCGGCGGCCGTGATCAGCATGTCGGGCATCGCGCCGGGGGGCAGGTCGACGCACAGGTCGTCGACCGCGTAGCCGGCAGAACGCTCGACGACGTCGAGGGACAGGATGTCCGCGCCCACCGAACCCAGTGCCACGGCTAACGAGCCCAGGCTGCCGGGGCGGTCCTCGAGCTCGACCCGGAGCAGATATGACGGCACGGGCAACACTGTTTCACGGAGGGTGGGAGCGGAGCGACTCGAAACCCTCCGGTCGCGATGACTAGGCTTCGTGGTCGTGTCGCAGATCTCGCGGGACGACGTCGCCCATCTGGCACGTCTGGCCCGACTCACCCTTACCGACGGCGAACTGGACAGCTTCGCCGGCCAGCTCGATGCCATCCTGGAGCACGTCAGCCGGATTCAGGCGGTCGACGTCACCGGGGTCGAGGCCACGGACAACCCCTTGAAGGACGTGAACGTGACCCGGCCCGACGCCGTCGCGCCCAGCCTGACGCAGGAGCAGGCCCTGGCCGCCGCCCCCAATGCCGTCGAGGGACGCTTCGCCGTGCCGCGCATCCTGGGGGAGGAGCAGTGAGCGACCTCGTCCGCCTGGACGCTGCAACGCTTGGCGCCAAGATCGCGAACAAGGAGGTCAGCTCGACGGAGGTGACCCAGGCTCACCTCGACCAGATCGCCGAGACCGACGACCGGTACCACGCGTTCCTGCACGTCGCGGCCGACGAGGCGCTGGCCCAGGCGGGCCGGATCGACGCGGCAGTCGCCGCCGGGGAGGCGCTGCCGTCGCCGCTGGCCGGGGTGCCGCTCGCGCTCAAGGACGTCTTCACCACCGTGGACATGCCCACCACCTGCGGCTCCAAGATCCTCGAGGGCTGGCGTTCCCCCTACGACGCGACGGTGACCGCGCGACTGCGGGCAGCGGGCATCCCGATCCTTGGCAAGACCAACATGGACGAGTTCGCGATGGGCAGCTCGACCGAGAACTCCGCCTACGGGCCCACCCGCAACCCGTGGAACGTCGAGCGCGTTCCCGGCGGCTCGGGTGGCGGCAGTGCCGCAGCCCTGGCCTCCTTCCAGGCACCGCTGGCGATGGGCTCCGACACCGGCGGGTCCATCCGCCAGCCCGCCGCGCTGACCGCCACCGTCGGCGTGAAGCCGACGTACGGGACGGTGTCGCGCTACGGCCTCATCGCCTGCGCCTCGTCGCTGGATCAAGGCGGACCGTGTGCGCGCACCGTGCTCGACACGGCGCTGCTGCACCAGGTCGTCGCCGGCCACGACCCACGCGATTCGACCTCGGTGGAGGCCGCGGTGCCCGACGTCGTGGCGGCGGCCCGAGCTGGCGCGGTGGGGGATCTCACAGGCGTTCGCGTCGGCGTCGTGAAGCAGCTGCGCAGCGGCGAGGGTTACCAGCCGGGGGTGCTGGCGTCGTTCAACGCCGCTGTCGACCAGCTCGCCGAACTCGGGGCGGAGGTCACCGAGGTGGACTGCCCGAACTTCGACCACTCCATGGCGGCCTACTACCTGATCCTGCCGTCGGAGGTGTCGAGCAACCTGGCCCGCTTCGACGCGATGCGCTACGGGCTGAGGGTCGGCGATGACGGCACGCACAGTGCCGAAGAAGTAATGGCGATGACCCGGGCCGCTGGCTTCGGACCAGAAGTGAAGCGTCGCATCATGATTGGTACCTACGCGCTGTCGGCGGGTTACTACGACGCGTACTACAACCAGGCGCAGAAGGTCCGGACGCTGATCGCCCAGGACCTCGAGCGGGCTTATGGCGACGTCGACGTGCTCATCTCACCCGCCACCCCCACGACAGCCTTCCCGCTCGGGGAGAAGGTCGACGACCCCCTCGCGATGTACCTGTTCGATTTGTGCACGCTGCCCTTGAACCTCGCCGGGCACTGCGGGATGTCGGTGCCCTCGGGGCTCTCTGCAGACGACGGCCTGCCCGTCGGCCTGCAGATCATGGCACCCGCGCTGGCCGATGACCGGCTGTACCGCGTCGGTGCCGCCTACGAAGCAGCGCGCGGTCCGCTGCCAACGGCGATCTGACGGGGGAAGATAAGCGCATGCGCATTGGAGTGCTCACCGGAGGCGGCGACTGTCCTGGCCTGAACGCGGTCATCCGGGCCGTGGTGCGGACGTGCGACGTTCGGTACAAGTCCTCGGTCGTCGGGTTCCTCGACGGTTGGCGCGGTCTCCTCGAAGACCGCCGCATCCAGCTGGCCAATGACGACCGCAACGACAGGTTGCTCGGCAAGGGCGGCACCATCCTCGGCACCGCGCGGGTGAACCCCGACAAGCTGCGCGCGGGCCTCGACCAGATCAAGCAGACGATGGAGGACAACGGCATCGACGTGCTGATCCCCATCGGCGGCGAGGGCACACTGACCGCGGCGCACTGGCTGTCGGAGGAGAACGTCCCCGTCGTGGGCGTCCCGAAGACCATCGACAACGACATCGACTGCACCGACGTGACGTTCGGCCACGACACGGCGCTCCAGGTCGCCAGCGACGCCATCGACCGCCTGCACAGCACGGCGGAATCCCATCAGCGGGTGATGCTCGTCGAGGTCATGGGCCGTCACGCCGGGTGGATTGCGCTGAACGCCGGGCTGGCGTCGGGTGCTCACATGACGCTGATTCCCGAGCAGCCGTTCGACGTCGAAGAGGTCTGCCGGCTGATCAAACAGCGCTTCGTGCGCGGCGATTCGCACTTCATCTGCGTGGTCGCCGAGGGCGCCATGCCCGCCGAGGGCTCGATGATGTTGCGGGACGGCGGAATCGACGAGTTCGGGCATGTGAAGTTCACCGGCGTGGCCCATCAGCTCGGAGTCGAGATCGAGAAGCGGATCAAGAAGGAAGTGCGCACCACGGTGCTCGGCCACGTGCAGCGCGGCGGCACCCCGACCGCCTATGACCGCGTGCTGGCCACCCGGTTCGGCGTCAATGCGGCCGACGCCGCCCACTCCGGGGAGTACGGGATGATGGTGTCCCTGCGCGGTCAGGAGATCGGCCGGGTGCCGTTGGCCGAGGCCGTCAAGCAGTTGAAGCTGGTGCCGCAGGGCCGGTACGACGACGCCGCCGAGTTCTTCGGCTGACCCCGCCAGTTTCCCCGCGAGCAGACGCAAAAGGCCCTCGATGGGCCCGTTTCAGGGCCTTTTGCGTCTGCTCGCGGGGAGGGTGGACCCACTAACTAGGATTGCCTCATGACTGTCGCCTCCGCTGAACTGCTCGATTACGACGAGGTCATGGCCCGCTACGACCCCGTGATGGGCATGGAGGTCCACGTCGAACTGTCGACCGCGACCAAGATGTTCTGCGGCTGCGCCAACCAGTTCGGCGCCGAACCCAACACCCAGGTATGCCCGGTGTGCTTGGGGCTGCCCGGCGCGCTGCCCGTGGTCAACTCCTCGGCCGTCGAGTCCGCGATCCGCATCGGGCTCGCGCTGAACTGCGACATCGCGCCGTGGGGGCGGTTCGCCCGCAAGAACTACTTCTACCCCGATCAGCCGAAGAACTACCAGATCAGCCAGTACGACGAACCCATCGCGATCAACGGATACCTCGACGCCCCGCTCGACGACGGCACCACGTGGCGAGTGGAGATCGAGCGCGCGCACATGGAGGAGGACACCGGCAAGCTGACGCACCTCGGCAGCGTCACCGGTCGCATCGCGGGCGCCACCACGTCGCTCCTCGACTTCAACCGGGCCGGCGTGCCACTGGTCGAGATCGTCACCAAGCCCATCGAGGGTGCGGGCGCTCGAGCCCCGGAGATCGCCCGTGCCTACGTCACCGCGCTGCGGGATCTGCTGCGGGGGCTGGACGTCTCCGACGTGCGGATGGACCAGGGTTCGATGCGCTGCGACGCCAACCTGTCCCTCAGGCCGATCGGCCGAGCCGAGTTCGGCACCCGCACCGAGACGAAGAACGTGAACTCCCTCAAGAGTGTCGAGGTCGCCGTTCGCTACGAAATGCGCCGGCAGGCAGCCATCTTGGAGGCCGGCGGCGAGATCGTTCAGGAGACGAGGCACTTCCACGAGGACGGCTACACCAGCGCGGGCCGTCGCAAGGAGACCGCGGAGGACTACAGGTACTTTCCGGAGCCCGACCTGGAGCCGGTCGCGCCGAGCGCCGAGCTCGTCGAGCAGTTGCGCGGCACCATTCCCGAGCTACCGTGGTTGCAGCGCAACAGGATTCAGCAGGACTGGGGAATCTCCGACGAGGTCATGCGCGACCTGGTGAACAATGGCGTCATCGATCTGGTCACCGCGACGGTCGCCGCCGGCGCCTCGAGCGAGGCCGCCCGGGCCTGGTGGGGAAACTTCTTGGTGCAGAAGGCCAATGAAGCCGGAGTGAGCGCAGCCGACCTCGCCATCACGCCGCCTCAGGTCGCCGCGGTGGTGAAGTTGGTCGACGAGGGCAAGCTGTCGAACAAGCTGGCGCGCCAGGTGATCGAGGGCGTGCTGGCGGGCGAGGGGGAACCCGATCAGGTGATGGCCGACCGCGGGCTGGCGGTCGTCCGCGACGATTCGGTGATCCAGGCGGCGGTCGACGAGGCACTGGCCGCCAACCCCGGCATCGCCGACAAGATTCGCGGTGGCAAGGTGCAGGCGGCAGGGGCCGTGGTCGGTGCCGTCATGAAGGCCACCAAGGGTCAGGCCGACGCCGCGCGGGTCAGGGAACTGGTCCTGGCCGCCTGTGGCGTCGAAGGATGACCGGAACGCACTCAGCGACGCCGTGACGACTGGGGCGCGCGAGGCTTGACGAAGAACGGGCGTCGCGGCCGCAGATCCGGTCGCCATGCCGGGGCCCCGGCTGCCGACCACCACGTGGCGAGCCGTGGCTTGGACGGCCGTACCGCGAAGTCGACGGCGAGGTTCTGGCTATGTGGCAGCGCTGGACCCGAGAGCCGGTTGCCGGAATGGTTCTCGCCGGTATCCACGTGATAGATCGCACCTTCGAACGGGAAGACCTCTAGGACGCGGCCGCGCCGTCTCCACCACTGCAGCGCGTAGCGATGCCCGGCGAGAACTTGTTCCATCACCTCGGTGCCGAAGGCATCGGCGACCGCCGCCTGGGTGGCGTCGACCGCCAAGGTCGGCGGAACGTCGAAGGCGGCGAACGGAATGATGAACGACGTGCCGCAGATTCGGTCCAGCCGACGCCGCCGGGCGTAGGCGTTGCGTCGTCGTGAATAGACGTAACCGCGTTTGACGACCCAACCCGGGCCGCCCGGATGGTCGTGGACGTACGCCGCCACGTCGCGGTGGACGAAGTCGTCGGCGTCGAAGAACATCACGTAGTCGGGGGGCGATGTCCGCAACCAGGCAAGTGCGACACCAGTTTTCGTGCCCTTGTCCCAGATGGCCGCGCTCGGGCCGGTACCCGGAGCACGAATTGGTGACGGCGGATCGAAGTCGACCTCGATGAAGTGCGTTCGCGGTGGCAGCGTGAACCGTGGCCGCTGATTGCCGACGATCACGGTGATGTAGTCGTCGCATGTCTGTTGGGAGATCGACTGCAAGCTGTCCTCGAGCAGCTGCTCGACGTCGGCGTAGTCACTCGAGTTCTCCGGGTGCCGCAAGGTCGTGACGAACGCGAGCATCGTCGTGCCCCCCGGGGCAGTCGCGTTCGATCACGCGTTGCCGGCTCGCAACGTGCGACTGCACTTTACTGGCAGCCGCGGCCCCCAACTAGGTGTTCTCGGCGTTGGTGCGCGGGAATCCGCCACCCTGCGGGAAGAGCGGGAAGACGACGTCGTCGACCTTGTCGGGGTCACCGGAGGTCCTGTTGACGGTGCCGCCCCACACGTTGCCGTCCGGTGAGAGCTGCAGGGCCCAGGCGTGTCCGTGCACGTCCTGCCTGATGACCTCCGGGTCACCCGTGACCGCACCGGTATCGGGAGCCAAGCGGACGGCGACGGTCTGCTTGGTGTTCACCAGGTTCACCAGGACGGTGCCGTCGGTGACCACGCAGCCGGCGATACCCGGCTTGTCCGGCCACGTCCACACGGTCGACACCACCGAGTCCTTGGTGATGCGCTGCAGTCGGTCACCGGTCGGTGTCCGGTCGGTGACGAACTGGGAACCGTCGGCCGGGTCCATGCACAGTCCGCCGGCGGCACCGATGCCGCTCAGCGCGGTCGTTGGCGGGGCCTGATTCACCGTCGTCGGCTGCTCGATGCGAATCAGCTTGCCTGCCAGCGAACCCGGGTCGGATGCCTGGCCAGGATCGCCCGCGTCGCCGGTGAGCACTTCCAGCGTGGTGGGACTGGTGAACATGAGCGCGCCCATGTTGCCGGTCGCCCCCTTCGGGATGCCCGTCAGGATCGGCTTGGGCACGTCGCCGTCGGCGATCCGGACGACGCGGTTGTCGCTGGGCGTGCTGATGTAGGCGTACATCAACCGGTCCTGCCCGTAGGACGGCGACAACACGATGTCCATCAGGCCGCCGTCTCCGGAGGGATCGACGGGAATCACCAGCTTGACGTTGGGTTCGGCGTTGGTCGCGATCTCCTTGACCGCGCCCGTGGTGCGCTCGGCCACCAGGGCCGACTTGCTGTCGGGACCCATGATCAGCCCGCTGGTGCTCTCCAGACAGCCCTGCATGACGCCCTTCGCGTCGCAGGCCTTCGGGAACGGCTGGGCGGGTAGGGGAGGCGGCGGCGGTGGCTCCTCGCTCGGGGGCGGGGCCATCTCCGGTTGGGTGGTGAACGGCTGGGACTGGTTGTCGTCGAAACGGGCGCAACCCGCCCCGGCCAGCAACGCCGCACACAGCAGCACCAGCACACTCCGCGTTGGCCGGTGCATACTCATGCCCGCCAGATTACGGATCGCCGGGCCATGCGCGCCACGTCGACGGGTGCGCCGCGCGTGGCGACGCGGCGAATCTCGGCGCGATCGGACCGCGCCAATCCACGATTCGCAGGTAATCAGCACTTACGCTGGAAACGTGACCAGTACATCTCACGATCCGCGCGCATGGCAGAGACCGGAAGACCTCGCCGCACGCCCTGCGTCGGCGCGCCTGGTCGACCCGGAGGACGACGTCCCGTCGAGTCCCTACGCCGGCGACTTCGAGACCACCGCCATCCCGCGTTACGACTCCGGCACGCCCAGCCAGGAGAACTCCGGGTACGGGCTGCTGCACGAACCGGAGCCGCTGCCGTACGTGCAGCCGGCGGGCAGATACCAGACGCAGTCCGCCGAGCCCACCGAGATCGAACCGGACGGCGTGGGGATGGACGACGCCGCGGGTCGCCGCGGCACCCAGGATCTCGGTCTGATGCTGCTTCGGGTCGGCCTCGGTGCCCTGCTGATCGCCCACGGTCTGCAGAAGGCGTTCGGCCTGTGGGGCGGGCAGGGCCTCAACGGGTTCGAGCAGTCGCTGGTGGACATGGGCTACCGGTACGCGAACATCCTGACCTACGTCGCCGTCGGCGGGCAGATCGGCGCGGGCGTTCTTCTGGTGCTGGGACTGTTCACCCCGGTCGCCGGGGCCGCGGCGGTGGCGTACCTGATCAACGCGCTCTTGGCGGCCGTCGCGGCACAGCCCGCCGGTGGGTACCGCGCGTTCTTCCTGCCGGACGGACACGAATACCTCGTCATGCTCTTGGTGTTGGGCGTCGCCCTGGTGCTCACCGGGCCGGGTCGCTACGGCTTCGACGCAGGCCGCGGCTGGGCGAGGCGTCCGTTCGTGGGATCCGCCGTCGCGCTAGTGCTCGGCGTCGGCGTCGGTATCGGCGTGTGGGTGCTGCTGAACGGCGTCAACCCGATCGCCTGACCCGGGCTAGGCGTACGGGTTGGGGACGCGGCCGTCGGTGGCGGCCGTCAACTGCGGGATCGTGGCGAAGGTGACCGCGGGCAGCCGGAGGTCCGAACCGTCCTTCAAGTGGGCCGACGCCCAGACCTTCCTGTCGAAGCGCAGCCCGTCGACGTCTTCCCAGGCAACCGTTCGACTGCCGACCAGAGTGCGCGCCGTGACGGTGTCCCGGCTGGCGGTCGTGCGGTAGCGGGCCACCGCCAGCGTCAGCACGACCGGGATGATCAGCAACGCTGCGAACCACACCGGGCCGGCGAACACCAGGGCGGTCAATCCGAGGGTGAAGAAGCCGACCGCGAAGTAGGCCATCGGCGAGATCCTGATGACGACGGGTGCCGAGGGTGCTGCAGCGGATGGTGAACTCACGTGACCATCCTTCCACCGGTGGGCGGCCCGGCGGAATTTGACCTTTGAGCAGTGCGGAGGCTACCGTCGGGTGTCATGAAGCCCGTCTTGATTCTCGTAGTACTTGGTTCGCGCGTTGGTGCGTAACCCCGACTGAGTAACCAGTCAGAGCCTACGAGCCGACGCGCAACCCTCGTGCAGCATCCGCTGACGGGGGTTTTTTGTTGCCCACCTTCAGACCCAACCAGGACGTAGAGGACACCGTGAGCGCACCGACCACGCGACCACCCGAGCCGGACACGCGCGCCAATGGCACGCCCGCCATCTCGACACCACCCGCGGCGCAGCCGAAACGTGTTGCCCCGGAACAGATGACGGGCGCAAAGGCAGTCATCCGGTCGCTCGAGGAGCTCGACGTCGACACCATCTTCGGCATTCCCGGTGGGGCCGTTCTCCCGGTCTACGACCCGCTGTTCGACTCGCAGAAGCTGCGTCACGTGCTGGTGCGTCACGAACAGGGCGCAGGTCACGCCGCGAGCGGATATGCCCACGCCACCGGCAAGGTCGGCGTGATGATGGCGACCTCCGGTCCCGGTGCCACCAACCTGGTCACTCCCTTGGCCGATGCCCAGATGGACTCGATCCCCGTCGTCGCCATCACCGGACAGGTCGGCCGCGCCCTCATCGGCACCGACGCCTTCCAGGAGGCCGACATCTCCGGCATCACCATGCCGATCACGAAGCACAACTTCCTGGTCCGCAATGGTGACGAGATCGCCCAGGTGATGGCCGAGGCGTTCCACATCGCCAAGTCGGGCCGTCCCGGAGCCGTTCTGGTGGACATCCCGAAGGACGTGCTGCAGGCGCAGTGCACCTTCAGTTGGCCGCCGAAGATCGACCTGCCCGGGTACAAGCCGAACACCCGGCCGCACAGCAGGCAGATTCGCGAGGCCGCCAAGCTCATCGGCACCGCGCGCAAGCCGGTGCTGTACGTCGGCGGCGGCGTCATCCGCGGCGAGGCGACCGATGAGTTGTTTGAGCTGGCCGAACTGACCGGGATTCCGGTCGTCACCACCCTGATGGCCCGCGGGGCGTTCCCCGACAGCCATTCGCTGAACCTCGGCATGCCGGGGATGCACGGCACCGTCGCGGCGGTGGGCGCCCTCCAGAAGAGCGACCTGCTGATCGCGCTCGGGACGCGGTTCGACGACCGGGTCACCGGCAAGCTGGACTCATTCGCGCCGGACGCCAAGGTGATTCACGCCGACATCGATCCGGCCGAGATCGGCAAGAACCGCAACGCCGACGTGCCGATCGTGGGTGACGTCAAGAACGTCATCACCGATCTGCTGGGGGCGCTGCGCCGCGACGGCCTGTCCGCTGACACGCTGGACCTCGACGACTGGTGGGAGTACCTGCGTGGCGTGCAGGCGACCTTCCCACTGAGCTACGGGCCCCAGAGCGACGGCAGCCTGAGCCCCGAGTACGTCATCGAGACGTTGGGCCGCATCGCCGGGCCGGACGCGGTGTACGTGGCGGGCGTTGGGCAGCACCAGATGTGGGCCGCGCAGTTCATCTCCTACGAGAAGCCCAAGACGTGGCTCAACTCCGGTGGCCTCGGCACCATGGGCTACGCGGTGCCCGCCGCCATGGGCGCCAAGTTCGGTAGGCCCGAGGCCGAGGTGTGGGCCATCGACGGTGACGGCTGCTTCCAGATGACCAATCAGGAACTGGCCACCTGCGCCGTCGAGGGCGCGCCCATCAAGGTCGCCGTCATCAACAACGGCAACCTCGGCATGGTGCGGCAGTGGCAGACGCTCTTCTACGAGAGCCGCTACTCGCAAACGGGTCTGTCCACGCACTCCCGTCGCATCCCCGACTTCCTCAAGTTGGCCGAGGCGCTCGGTTGCGTCGGATTGCGTTGTGAGCGTGCCGAAGACGTCGAGGACGTCATCAACCAGGCCAGGGCGATCAACGACCGGCCGGTGGTGATCGACTTCATCGTCGGCGCCGACGCCCAGGTGTGGCCGATGGTGGCCGCAGGCGTCAGCAACGACGAGATCCAGGCCGCGCAGGGTATTCGGCCGCTCTTCGACGATCAGGGCAACGAGGGGCACGCCTAATGGCCATCCAGACCCACACCCTGTCGGTGCTCGTCGAGGACAAACCCGGCGTGCTGGCCCGCGTTGCGTCGCTGTTCTCCCGGCGCGGCTTCAACATCCAGTCGCTGGCCGTCGGCGCCACCGAGCAGAAGAACCTCTCCCGGATGACGATCGTCGTCTCGGTCGAGGACTTTCCGCTCGAACAGATCACCAAGCAGCTCAACAAGCTGATCAACGTGATCAAGATCGTCGAGCAGGACGAGGACAACTCGGTCTCGCGTGAGCTGGCGCTGATCAAGGTCCGCGCCGACGCCACCACCCGCGGTCAGATCATCGAGGCGGTGAACCTCTTCCGCGCCAAGGTCGTCGACGTCTCCGCCGAGTCGCTGGTGGTCGAGGCCACCGGCACCCCCGGCAAGCTGACGGCCCTGCTGAATCTCCTCGAGCCGTATGGCATCAGGGAGATCGCGCAGTCGGGCATGGTGACGCTGGCCCGCGGGCCGCGTGCCATCGTCACCAGCAAGTAAACGATTTAGACGAAGAACGAACGAAGAAAAGGAAATTCACTGTGGCAGTTGAGATGTTCTACGACGACGATGCAGACCTGTCGATCATCCAGGGACTCAAGGTCGGTGTCATCGGATACGGCAGCCAGGGACATGCGCATTCGCTGTCGCTGCGGGATTCGGGCGTTCAGGTCAAGGTCGGTCTCAAGGAGGGCTCCAAGTCCCGTGAGAAGGTCACAGAGCAGGGTCTCGAGGTCGACACGCCGGCCGAGGTCGCCAAGTGGGCCGACGTGATCATGCTGCTGGCTCCCGACACGGCGCAGGCCGAGATCTTCACCAACGACATCGAGCCGAACCTGGTTGCCGGCAACGCGTTGTTCTTCGGCCACGGCCTGAACATCCACTTCGACCTGATCGAGCCCGCAGACGACATCACCGTCGGCATGGTCGCGCCGAAGGGCCCCGGCCACCTGGTGCGTCGCCAGTTCGTCGACGGTAAGGGCGTGCCCTGTCTGATCGCGATCGACCAGGACCCCACCGGCGAGGGTCAGGCGTTGGCGCTGTCCTACGCCAAGGCGATCGGCGGCGCCCGCGCGGGCGTCATCAAGACCACGTTCAAGGAAGAGACCGAGACCGACCTGTTCGGTGAGCAGGCCGTGTTGTGCGGTGGCACCGAGGAATTGGTGAAGGTCGGCTTCGAGGTCATGGTCGAGGCGGGCTACGCCCCCGAGATGGCCTACTTCGAGGTGCTCCACGAGCTCAAGCTCATCGTCGACCTGATGTACGAGGGTGGCATCGCACGGATGAACTACTCGGTGTCCGACACCGCGGAGTTCGGCGGGTATCTGAGCGGTCCCCGTGTTATTGATGCCGACACCAAGGAGCGGATGCGCGCGATCCTCAAGGACATCCAGGACGGCACGTTCGTCAAGGAACTCGTCGCGAACGTCGAGGGCGGTAACAAGCGCCTGGAGAAGCTGCGCAAGGAGAACGCCGAGCACCCGATCGAGGTCACCGGCAAGAAGCTGCGCGACCTGATGAGCTGGGTCGACCGGCCCATCACCGAAACGGCTTAGCTCCACTCCATCAAGGGATTTCGGCGCGTAAACGTTCGCTTGTCGAACGTTTGCGCGCCGAAATCGCGCTAGGGGGCGAGGTTCGGCAGCGTCTTGATGCCGAACTCGCGGCGCAGCATGGTGCGTGCCGCGTAGTAGCCGGCCATGCCGTGCACCCCGCCACCCGGCGGAGCGGCCGACGAGCAGAGGTACGCCTTCGGGATCGGCGTCGACCACGGGTCGAGGCGCAGAGTCGGGCCGGTGAGGGCGCTGAACATGTTGTTGCCTCCCACGCCGATGTCACCGCCGACGAGGTTGGCGTTGTGCTCCGCCAGTCGCGACGCCGGCACGCTGCGCGCAGCCACCACCACGTCGCGGAATCCCGGAGCGAACCGTTCGAAGACCTTCGTCACGGACTCGGCCATGTCGACGTCGGAACCCGACGGCACGTGTGCGTAGGTCCACAGCGGCCGTCGTCCCTCGGCGTCGATGCGGCCGGGGTCGGCGAGGTGGGGGAGGGCGGCGAGGATCATCGGCCACTCGGCGAGGCGACCGCGGGCGATCTCCTTTTCGGCGAGCGCCATCTGGGATCGGGTACCGCCGAGGTGCAGAGTCGGCGCGTGCGCCAATCGCGAATCACGCCAGGGGATCTCGTCGGACAGCACGAAGTCGACCTTCGCGACGCCGGGACCGAAGCGGTAGCGGCGCAACGCCTTTGCGTAGCGCGGCGGAAGTGTCTCACCGTAGATCCGCAGCAGCGCCGTCGGCGCCGTGTCGTATAGGACCACGCCGTCGGGTGGGCGGGTGACCTCCTCGCCGAGCACCAATTCACCGCCGTGGGACCGCAGATCGGCGATCAAGGCGTCGGGAATCGCTTGCGACCCGCCAACCGGGATCGGCCACCCCACGGCGTGTGCGAGCGTGGCCAACATCAAGCCGGCGCCCGAGGACACCAGCGACGGCATCTGCGAGATGGTGTGTGCCGCCACTCCACTGAACAGCGCGCGGGCATCCTCACCGGTCAAACTGCGCCATAGCGGGGTGCCCTGGGCGAGCAGTCGAGGGCCGACGCGCAATGCCACCGGTATCGACGGCGGGATGGAGCGCTTGTCGCCGAGCATCAGCCCCACGACGTCGTCGCAGTCCGCCGCGAGCGGCCCAAGGAGCCGCCGCCAGGAGGCGCCGTCATCGAGCTCGTCGCACGTGCGGCCGAGGTCGGTGTACCCGATGGCGGCGGGCCTGTCGGGCAGCGGATTGCCGTAGGCGATGTCCGGGACGGACAGCTCGACGCCGCGGGCCCGCAGATCGAACTGAGCGAAGAACGGGGACGCCAGCGCCAGCGGGTGCACCGCCGAACAGATGTCGTGGCTGACGCCGGGATACTCCGGGTCGGGCAGGGTCCTCGCCCCGCCGCCCGCGGTCGGTTGCGCCTCGATGACCCGCACCGATAGCCCGGCCCTGGCGCAGATCACGGCGGCGCTCAGGCCGTTGGGCCCACTCCCGACGACGGTGACGTCTGGTATTCCCCGAGTCGCTTCGCTCCTGCCCGCCATGCAGTCATTACAGCCCACTACGCTATCCGCGTGAGCCTGCCCGTTGTTTTGATCGCCGACAAACTCGCCGAATCTACCGTTGCCGCCCTGGGAGACCAGGTCGAGGTGCGCTGGGTCGACGGCCCCGACCGGGAGAAACTGCTGGCCGCGGTCGCCGACGCCGACGCCCTGCTGGTGCGGTCGGCGACGACGGTGGACGCCGAGGTCATCGCTGCCGCGCCCAAGCTGAAGATCGTGGCCCGCGCCGGGGTCGGTCTGGACAACGTCGACGTCGACGCGGCCACGGCGCGCGGGGTGCTGGTCGTCAACGCACCGACGTCGAACATCCACAGCGCCGCCGAGCACGCCCTTGCGCTGCTGCTCGCCGCGGCCCGCCAGATCCCCGCCGCGGACGCGACGCTGCGGGAGCACACGTGGAAGCGCTCGAAGTTCTCCGGCACCGAGATCTTCGGCAAGACCGTCGGCGTCGTCGGCCTCGGTCGGATCGGTCAGCTGGTCGCGCAGCGCTTGGCGGCCTTCGGCGCCCACATCACGGCGTACGACCCCTATGTCTCGCAGGCCCGCGCCGCGCAGCTCGGTATCGAACTGCTGACCCTCGACGAGCTGCTGGGTCGTGCCGACTTCATCTCCGTGCACCTGCCCAAGACCAAGGAGACGGCCGGTCTGATCGGCAAGGAGGCGCTGGCGAAGACCAAGCCTGGCGTCATCATCGTCAACGCCGCCCGTGGCGGGCTGATCGACGAGCAGGCCCTCGCCGATGCGATCACCAGCGGGCACGTCCGCGGCGCCGGACTCGACGTGTTCTCCACCGAACCGTGCACCGACAGCCCGCTGTTCGAGCTGCCGCAGGTCGTCGTCACCCCGCACCTCGGGGCGTCGACGGCCGAGGCGCAGGACCGGGCGGGAACCGACGTCGCCGCGAGTGTGAAGCTCGCGCTCGCCGGTGAGTTCGTGCCCGACGCCGTCAACGTCGGTGGCGGCGTGGTGGGCGAGGAAGTCGCGCCGTGGCTGGACCTGGTGCGCAAGCTGGGGCTGCTGGTCGGTGCGCTGTCCGCCGAGCTGCCGACCACGCTGTCCGTCGACGTCCGCGGCGAGCTGGCCTCCGAAGACGTAGGCGTGCTTCGCCTTTCGGCCCTTCGCGGCTTGTTCTCCGCCGTGATCGAGGACCAGGTGACCTTCGTCAACGCACCGTCGCTGGCCGCCGAGCGCGGCGTGGAGGCCGTCATCGGCACGGCCCCGGAGAGTCCGAACCACCGCAGCGTCGTCGACGTGCGGGCGGTGTCCGCCGATGGCTCGACGGTCAACGTCGCGGGCACGTTGTCGGGGCCGCAGCAGGTGCAGAAGTTGGTGCAGATCAACGGACGCAACCTCGATCTACGCGCCGAAGGCGTGAACCTGATCATCAACTACAGCGATCAGCCGGGGGCGCTCGGCACGATCGGAACGCGACTCGGCGGTGCCGGGGTCAACATCCTCGCCGCCCAGCTGAGTCAAGACGCCGAGGGTGAGGGAGCGACGATCACGCTGAGACTCGACCGTGAGGTGCCCGACGACGTTCTCACCGCGCTCGGCAGCGATGTCGGCGCGACGACCCTGGAATTGGTGGATCTGTCGTGAAACTGGCCGTCATCGCCGGCGACGGCATCGGACCCGAGGTCATCGACGAGGCCATCAAGGTGCTCGACGTCGTCACCCCCGGCGTCGAGAAGACCACCTACGACGTCGGGGCGCGGCGCTACCACGCCACCGGTGAGGTCATGCCCGACGGACTGGTCGACGAACTACGGACCCACGACGCCATCCTCTTGGGCGCGATCGGCGATCCGTCGGTGCCCAGCGGTGTCCTCGAGCGGGGCCTGCTGCTGCGGATGCGGTTCGAACTCGACCACCACGTCAACCTCCGCCCGTCGAAGCTCCATCCAGGGGTCACCAGCCCGCTGGGCGACGTCGACATCGACTTCGTCGTCGTGCGGGAGGGCACCGAGGGTCCGTACACCGGAACCGGCGGGGCGATCCGCGTCGGCACACCGCACGAGGTGGCCACCGAGGTGAGCCTCAACACCGCGTTCGGCGTGGAGCGGGTGGTCCGCGACGCATTCGCGCGGGCCTCGAAGCGACGCAAGCACCTGACGTTGGTACACAAGACCAACGTGCTCACGTTCGCCGGCAAGCTCTGGTCGCGCATCGTCGAGGAAGTCGGCCGAGACTTCGCCGACGTGGAGGTCGCCTATCAGCACATCGACGCGGCGACCATCCACATGGTGACCGACCCGGGCCGCTTCGACGTCATCGTCACCGACAACCTGTTCGGCGACATCATCACCGACTTGGCCGCAGCGGTGTCCGGCGGCATCGGGCTGGCTGCCAGTGGCAACATCGACGCGACGCGCACCAACCCGTCGATGTTCGAGCCGGTGCACGGCAGCGCGCCCGACATTGCCGGCAAGGGCATCGCCGATCCGACCGCGGCCGTCATGTCGGTGGCGTTGCTCCTCGCCCACGCCGGGGACGACGCGGCGGCGGCGCGGGTGGACCGGGCGGTGGAGGAACACCTCGCCACCCTGGGCGGTGCGAAGCTCTCGACGTCGGAGGTCGGCGACCGCATCGTGGGTCTGCTGTAGCCCCTTGTCGCTGCGCGCGAAGGTCACGCTGACCCGTCAGTGCTGGCTGTTCGCGATCGGATCCACCCTGTTCGCCACGGGCACCGCTCCCGGGTTCGCCGCGGCGGCCGGGGTGGGCGCGGCCAACGTGTTCTGCTTCGTCGGCTCGTGGTTCTTCACCAGTGCGGCGTGGATGCAGCTGGTGCGCTCGGGTCCCGAGGGTAGCAACGAATGGCGCTCGGCAGCAGTGCAATTCGGCGGCACCGTGCTCTTCAACGTCAGTACCGGCGCCTCGGTGTGGGCGCATGCGGTACTCGCCGAACGCAGGCTGGTGTGGGCCCCCGACGCCACCGGGTCGCTGGCCTTCCTCGTCAGCGCGGTGTTCGGCATCGTCGCCGTGAGCGCGAGCATCGGCCGCTGGGTGCCCGCGTCGCGGGACTGGCAGGCGGAGTGGATCAACATGGTCGGCTGTATCGCCTTCGCCGCCAGCGCCATTGGCGCGTTCGTCTTCAAGACGGGCAGTATCGCCGACGAGGCGCTCGCCAACCTGGGCACCTTCATCGGAGCGTTGTGCTTCCTCGCGGCTGCGTTGCTCGTGCTGCCGCGGCGTCAGCCGCTCGGCAGCTGACGTCGCAGCGGATCGGCGTCCACCGGCACCAGCGGAAGTGCCAGCAACGGGAAGAGGGCGCACACGGCGAACGCCACGGGGAAGCCGGCGGCGGTGATCAGCGCGCCGAACGCGGGCGGCACGATGCCCGCCGTCAGCAGTTGGCTGGTGTTCTGCGTGCCCAGGGCGCGACCGCTCCAGAAAGGACCCGCCAGTTCGGCGATTGCCGTGAACGCCAAACCGTTGTCGGACACCGTGACCACCGAGGCGACGACCATCACCGCCACGGACAGCGGGGAGTGAAAGAGGTCCGTGACCGCGAGGAGGCCCATCGCCATCGCGGCGCCGATGGCGATGGTGCGGATGGGGTGCAGTCGTGAGCCGACCATGTCCGACCAACGACCGGCGCCGATTCTGCCCGCCGCACCGAAGAGTTGGGCGACGGTGACCATCGCACCCGCCGATGCCGCCGACCAGCCGCGGTCGGTGATCAGCCACACGAGGGTGAACGTCCACATCACGCACTGCGGGACGACGAGCAGCACCGAGACGGCGTGGATGCGCCACAGCGTCGTCGCGCCGCGATAGGGGTTGGCGAGGTCGTCGGCAGGGGCATTCGCGCGCGGGGGGCGCGGCGGGTCGAGGACCCCCATGGCGCTGATGACGGCGGCGACGCCGCATGCGATGGCGGGAAACAACAGGGCCCCGGTGACGCCCCTGGCCTCAGCCAATTGCGGAATCACCAACGCGCCGAGGCCGACCCCCAGCGGCTGTGCGGTCTGGCGGATGCCCATCACCAGGCCGCGTCGGTGTGGCGGAAACCAGCCGACCACCAGACGTCCGCTGGCGGAGTTGCTGCTTGCGGCCGCCATTCCGCCGAGGAACAGGAAGACGCCCACCGCGACGAGGGAGTGCACCGACGCGGCGGCGAAGGCGGCGGCCGCCGTCAGTGCGGACCCCACGGCCAGCACCAGGCGTTCGCCGAATCGGTCGACGACGTAGCCCCAGGCGATGAGGGTGGTGACCATGCCGAAGCTGGGTAACGCCGAGACGAGGCCCGCCTCGGCCAGGTCCAGGCCGCGCTCGGTGTGCAGGGTCGGGATGAGGAAGGCCACACCGTTGATGAAGACGTTCGCGCACAGTGTGGTGGTCAGCGCAATGACCAGCATGGACCATCGGCGCACGGTGCCGATCGTCGCAGTGGTCATGCCTCCATGGTGGCCTGCCCGTCCCACGATGCCGAATGCGGATCTCAACGTGTAGGATGACGGGGACACCGAACCGGTGTGGGCGGGCCTGAGGATCCCGCGTGATCAGCCCTCACTAGGCTGTTCGAAATGCGCCTCGGTCGAATTGCCAGCCCGGATGGGGTCGCCTTCGTGAGCATCGAGGGGGATCCAGCAGCAGACGCGGTCGCCCGCGAAATCGCCGAGCACCCGTTCGGCAACCCCACCTTCACCGGTCGCTCCTGGCCGCTGGCCGACGTCCGACTGCTCGCGCCGATCCTGGCCAGCAAGGTCGTCTGCATGGGCAAGAACTACGCCGCCCACGCCGCGGAGATGGGCGGTGAGGCCCCCGAGGATCCGGTGATCTTCCTCAAGCCCAACACCTCGATCATCGGACCCAACGTGCCCATCCAACTGCCCGCGGACGCCAATCCCGTGCACCACGAGGGAGAGTTGGCCGCCGTCATCGGCAGGCCATGTAAGGACGTACCCGCTGCGAAGGCCGCCGAGAACATCCTGGGCTACACCATCGCGAACGACGTGTCCGCGCGCGATCAGCAGAAGAAGGACGGCCAGTGGATGCGGGCCAAGGGGCATGACACGTTCTGCCCGGTCGGCCCGTGGATCGACACCGACGTCAACCCCTTCGATCTCGACATCCGCACCGAGGTCAACGGCCAGGTGCGCCAGAACAGCAACACGTCGCTCATGATCCACGACATCGGCGCCATCATCGAGTGGGCGTCGGCGGTGATGACCCTGCTGCCGGGTGACCTGATCCTGACCGGTACTCCTGAGGGCGTGGGTCCCATCGAGGACGGGGACACGGTGAGCATCACCATCGAGGGCATCGGCACACTCACCAATCCCGTGGTGCGCAAGGGTAAGTCATGACGTCGGAGGTGCGGGTCCGCTTCTGCCCGTCGCCGACGGGAACCCCCCACGTGGGGTTGGTGCGCACGGCGCTGTTCAACTGGGCGTACGCCCGCCACACGGGTGGCACGTTCGTGTTCCGCATCGAGGACACCGACGCCGCGCGCGACAGCGCGGAGAGCTACGCCGCCATTCTCGATGCGCTGCGTTGGCTCGGGCTCGACTGGGACGAGGGCCCCGAGATCGGCGGGCCGTATGCGCCCTACCGGCAGTCCGAACGCAGTGAGATCTACCGCGACGTCGTCGCACGATTGGTCGCTGCGGGCGAAGCGTACGAGGCCTACTCGACAGCCGAGGAGGTCGAGGCGCGCCACCTCGCGGCCGGACGAAATCCGAAGCTGGGCTACGACAATCACGACCGCACGCTGAGCGACGAGGATCGCGCCACGTTCGTCGCCGAGGGACGCAGACCCGTCCTGCGGCTGCGGATGCCCGACGAGGACCTCACGTGGAACGACCTGGTGCGCGGGCCGACCACGTTCGCTGCGGGCACGGTCCCCGACTTCGCCATCACGCGCGGCAGCGGAGATCCGTTGTACACCCTGGTCAACCCCGTCGACGATGCGCTCATGAAGATCACCCACGTGCTGCGCGGTGAGGACATCCTTCCGTCGACGCCCCGGCAGATCGCGCTATATCAGGCGCTGATGCGTATCGGTGTCGCCGAGCGGGTCCCCGAATTCGCCCACCTGCCAAGCGTTCTCGGTGACGGCAACAAGAAGCTCTCCAAGCGCGACCCGCAGTCCAATCTCTTCCTGCACCGCGACCGCGGTTTCATCCCGGAGGGATTGCTGAACTACCTGGCTCTGCTGGGCTGGGGGATCGCGGACGACCACGACCTGTTCAGCCTCGACGAGATGGTCGCCGCATTCGACGTCACGGACGTCAACTCCAATCCCGCCCGATTCGATCAGAAGAAGGCCGACGCCATCAACGCCGAGCACATCCGGATGCTCGACGGCGCCGCGTTCGCCGCGCGACTGCGCGACTACTTCGTCGCGCACGGGCACGACACCGGCCTGGACGACGCCGGTTTCGCCGAGGCCGCGGGTCTGGTGCAGACGCGCATCGTGGTCCTCGGCGACGCGTGGGAGTTGTTGAAGTTCCTCGACGACGCCTCGTACGCGCTCGACGAGAAGTCCGCGGCCAAGGAGTTGCGCGCCGACGCCGTCCCGGTGCTCGACGCGGCACTCACCGCCCTCTCCGAGGTGGGCGATTGGACCGCCGAACCCATCGAAGCGGCACTGAAGGCTGCGCTCCTGGAGAACCTCGAGCTGAAGCCACGCAAAGCCTTCGGTCCAATCCGGGTGGCCGTCACCGGTGCCTCGGTCAGCCCGCCGCTCTTCGAGTCGATGGAACTGCTTGGTCGCGACCGCAGCATCGCCCGATTGCGGGCCGGCCGCGATCTCGCCGCCATGGCGGCGTGAAATCGGGTGCCGAAATCTTTGGTAGTGTGCTCGTCGGTCGGTGATTGCAAAGGCTGGTTCGCCCCAGCCGTTGCTCACTTCGAAGTAGGCCTGTGACCAGCGGTTACGGGTGGCCAATGGGGTATGGTGTAATTGGCAACACAGCGGTTTCTGGTACCGCCATTCTAGGTTCGAGTCCTGGTACCCCAGCGAGTCCGGCGATTAGGTCAGTCTTCACGGGCTGAGATATGCTTTCGCTCCGGATTGAGTTCTAGCCCCCGTCGTCTAGCGGCCTAGGACGCCGCCCTCTCACGGCGGTAGCGTGGGTTCGAATCCCATCGGGGGTACAACGTACGAGGTTTCCTACAGGAAACCTATCGACCGTCGACTTTCTCCGACTGACGGGCCGGGATCCGTTCCCACCGTTCTCGTCAAGAGTTCGGCGTACACGTCTCGAAAATCGGTCGTGGTCTTGAGGTCCCCACCGGTGAGGTCCGTCAGGCTCGGTTCGTCCCCGTAGAAGCCGCCCTTGACCGGCCGACCCATGACGAACACCGGTCCCGACGTTCCGTGGTCGGTGCCCTCGGACGCGTTGGCCGCCACCCGCCTGCCGAACTCCGAGTACATCATCACGACCAGATCCTTGCCGTGGACGTTGGTCCGCATGGCCTGAAGGAATGGCGTCAGCGCGTCGTCGACCTTCTGCAACAGCTGCTGCTGGGTTCCCCGCTCGTCGGCGTGGGTGTCGAATCCGCCGAGGGACACCATGTACACCTGCGTCGGCACACCGGCCTTGACGCACTTGGCCACGAGATCCAACTGCATCTTCAGCACGTTGACGTCACCCGGTTGAACGGCAGCCGGCTGGGTACTGCTCGCGAGCGGACGGAACGCCGCAGTCGTCCGGGCATTGGCGCGATAGGACGCGCGTACGCCGCGCATCGCCGCGGTGTCGTTCGGGTCGTCGTCGCGCAATGCGGTCAGGACGCGGCCGAAGTCGGGCGATACCAGCGGGATCGCATCGGAAAGAGTTGCGGCAACGGACTTCTCGCCCATCGCCAGAGGGGGGACCACCACTCCCAGGTTGACCGCGCGCAGCGGGTCGTCGCCGGTGGCGTCGAGCCAGCGTCCGATCCACCCCGTGCTGGCGGGCTCGGCCGGGGAGGCCGTCTGCCAGATGTCCATCGAGCGGAAGTGACTGCGGTCCTGGTTCGGGTACCCCACACCTCGAACGATGGCAAGTGACCGGTCGCGCCAGCTCGAGGCCAACCCGGTCAGCGCTGGATTCAGACCGACGCTGCCGTCGAGGTCGATGACCTCCGACGGCTGGTACGCCAGATCGGCTCGCGCGTCGTAGTAAGCGCCGTCGGTGTAGGGGATGACCGTGCTGACGCCGTCGTTGCCACCGTAAAGCGTGACGATGACCAGGATTCCGGTGTTCGCCGCCAGCGGGCGGTCCTGGGCCGCGTCCATCAGGTGCGGCAAGGTGAACGCGGCAGCGCCGGACAGCCCCAGCGCGCCGACGCCCGCGCTGGCGATCAGGAACTTCCTGCGGTTGATCTCGGGCATCTCCATCTCGCTATGACGTCAGGTATTCGGGGGAGTTGATGGCGGCGGTGACGAGCTTGGCCGGATCGGCGACCAAGTCGGCAAGCGCGGTCCTGGTGCGTGCCGACCATTCGCCGATGCCGATCACGTAGCCGGCCGCGTCGACCCGGTCGCCCGCGGCGGCGTCCTCGACCACCGACAGATCGCCCAACGCGACAAGGCGATTCGCCGCCCACACCCGCGCCGCGGTGCCTGCGGTGGATAGCCAGGCCAGGCCACGCGGCCATCCGTTGACGTCGGGCGGATAGAACAGCCGCTGGCCCATCACGGCCAAGACGGCGTCGAGCTCCGCGAGTACCTGTGCGGAGTCGACGGGAACGGAGAGCGAGCGAACGGTGCCCAGCAGCCATTCGACGGGGGTGTTCACCAGTGTGCCTGCGCGCGCGTCGAATTCCGGGTCGGTCAGGATCGCCTTGGTCAGCGACCTCAGATTCCGCTTCGGACCGTAGGCGGCGACCAGACGGTCGAGGGTCGCGCGCGGTGGCGGGTCGTCGGAGGCGAGCAGCAGCCACAGCTTGTTCGCGATGAAGGGGGCGGACGCAGGCTGGTCGAGGACGATGTCGCAGAAGTCCGCTTCGTTCAGGGTGCCCGTCACTCCGAACACCGTCTTCGACGTCGAATCGTGGTGCTCGGGCTGGATGCCGGTCACGCCGCCGCGGAGGACATAGCGACCGGTGAGTGCCCGCGCTCCCTCGCGAACGTCGACTTCGGTGTAGCCGTTGCCGTGGCCGAGGGTGAAGAGCTCCATGAACTCTCGGGACAGGTTCTCGTTGGGCGCCTCCTTCGTGTTGCGGATGCCGTCCAGCCAGTGGTTCATCGCCTCGTCGGTCAGCATCGCGTACGCCAGGGTGCGGAAGTCACCGAGTTTGAGGGCCCGCAGCGTGGCGTTCTGTTTGGCCATCAGCTCGGCCACCCGGACCTTCTCCGCCGACACCGCGAAGTGGTTGTGCCACAGCAGGGTCAGCTTCTCGTGAAGGGGCTGCTCGACCGCGGCGATACGCCGCATCCACCACGACACCAATTCGCTGGTCTGCGCGAGGCTGACGGCGATGAAGGCGTCGTTCTCGGCGGTGCTCGCACCCGGTGCGGGGAACGTCGGCATCGGCACGGTCGGCATGGGCGTCGCGGCGGCGCCCGGATCGGTGTCGGGATCGAGGTCGAGGACCGCGTCGAGATAGGCCGAACGGTCCTGGCTCACGACCGCATCCACGGCGCGGCCGGTCGTGCCGAAGCCGGTACGTCGCAGCAAGCGGGCAGTGGCGTTCCACTGAGGCGACTGTGTCATTGACGGCACCCCCGTCCGGTGTCAGCCGCAATCATCTGTTCACGCTGCGAACGATAGGCGACAGCCAGCATCGGGGCACGGGAAGGCGGACGCCCAGAGGCCTTTTGCTACAACCGCTTGGTGAGGGCTTCGGAAGCAGCGAGCAGGTCGGCGGCCCAGCGAGCTCCGGGTCGCCGTCCCATCCGGTCGATCGGGCCCGACACGGACACGGCGGCCACCACCGTGCCGCGGGCGTCGCGGACGGGCGCCGACACACTCGCCACGCCGGGCTCGCGCTCCGCCGCGCTCTGCGCCCATCCGCGCTTGCGTACCTCGGTGAGCGTGCGGTCGGTGAACTTGGCCGTCGGTAGCACGGCCTGCTGGGTCGCGGTGTCACCGTAGGCCAGGAGCACCTTCGCCCCCGATCCGGCGGTCATCGGCAGGCGAGTGCCCACCGGCACGGTGTCGCGCAGACCGGCGGGCGGTTCCAGGGCGAACACGCAGACCCGGGACATCCCCTCCCGGCGATACAGTTGCACGCTCTCGCCGGTGATTTCGCGTAGCCGCGGCAGCACGGCGACGCTCGCCGCGAGCAGCGGATCGTCGACCCGCCCGGCCAGTTCGTTGAGTGCGGGACCCAGGCACCATCTGCCGTCGGCATCCCTGGCGAGGAGGCGATGGACCTCGAGGCCCGCGGCCAGACGGTGCGCGGTGGCCCGCGGCAGGCCGGTGCGCTCGCACAGATCGGCCAGGCCGCACGGCGACTCGGCGACGACGTGCAGGACGCCCACCGCTTTGTCGAGCACGCCGATGCCGCTATCGTGTCTCATAGGGAGATACTAGCGTCCCGCATGCTGAGACATAGGAACGAACACGCTCATGACCGACACACCCCGCACCATGGCAGAGAAGGTATGGGCCGACCACGTCGTGGTCACCGGCCAGGGAGAGGGCGAGGCGCGCGAACCCGATCTGATCTACATCGATCTGCACCTCGTTCACGAGGTCACCAGCCCGCAGGCATTCGATGGGCTCCGACTGGCGGGCCGGCCGGTTCGCCGACCGGACTTGACGATCGCCACCGAGGACCACAACGTGCCGACGATCGACATCGACAAGCCGATCGCCGACCCGGTCTCGCGCATTCAGGTCGAGACATTGCGGCGCAACTGCGCCGAATTCGGCGTCCGCCTCTACCCGATGGGCGACGTCGAGCAGGGCATCGTCCACATCATCGGCCCGCAGCTCGGCCTCACCCAACCGGGTATGACGGTGGTCTGCGGCGACAGTCACACCTCGACCCACGGTGCCTTCGGCGCGCTCGCGATGGGAATCGGTACCTCCGAGGTCGAACACGTGCTCGCGACCCAGACGCTTCCGTTGCGGCCCTTCAAGACCATGGCGGTCAACGTCGACGGCGTCCTGCCCGAAGGCACCAGCGCCAAGGACGTCATCCTCGCGGTGATCGCGAAGATCGGGACCGGTGGCGGACAGGGGTACGTCATCGAATATCGCGGCAGCGCCATCGAAGCGCTGTCGATGGAGGGTCGGATGACGATCTGCAACATGAGCATCGAGGCCGGTGCACGCGCGGGGATGGTCGGGCCGGACGAGACCACCTTCGAGTACCTGCGCGGTCGCCCGCATGCTCCCGCCGGGGCCGACTGGGATGCCGCCGTCGACGCCTGGAGTCGGTTGCGCACTGACGAGGGAGCCGAATTCGACACCGAGGTCTATCTCGACGCCGCGACGCTGAGCCCGTTCGTGACCTGGGGGACCAACCCCGGCCAGGGGGTGCCCCTGAGCGCCTCGGTCCCCGACCCGGAACTGATGTTCGACGAGGGGCAGCGTCAGGCGGCCGAGAAGGCGTTGGTCTACATGGACTTAGCGCCCGGCACGGCAATGCGCGACATCGCCATCGACACCGTGTTCGTCGGCTCGTGCACTAACGGTCGTATCGAGGATCTGAGGGTCGTCGCCGAAATCCTGCGCGGCAGGAAGATCGCCGACGGCATGCGGATGCTGGTCGTGCCCGGTTCGATGAAGGTGCGCGCCCAGGCCGAATCCGAAGGCCTCGGTGAGGTCTTCACCGCGGCGGGCGCCGAGTGGCGGCAGGCCGGATGCTCGATGTGCCTCGGGATGAACCCCGACCAGCTCGCGCCGGGGGAGCGGTGCGCCGCGACGTCGAACCGAAACTTCGAGGGACGCCAGGGCAAGGGCGGGCGCACCCACCTCGTCTCGCCCGCGGTGGCCGCCGCGACCGCCGTGCGCGGCACCCTCTCCTCGCCCGCCGACCTGCCCCAGAATCGCTAGGAGACAGCCATGGAGGCCTTTCGCACCCACACCGGGATCGGTGTCCCGTTGCGCCGGTCGAACGTCGACACCGATCAGATCATTCCGGCGGTGTACCTGAAGCGGGTCACCCGAACGGGATTCGAGGACGGTCTGTTCGCGGCGTGGCGCAACGATCCCTCGTTCGTCCTCAACCTCCCGCCGTTCGACCGGGGTTCGGTTCTGGTGGCAGGACCCGACTTCGGCACCGGGTCGTCGCGCGAGCACGCGGTCTGGGCGCTGATGGATTTCGGGTTCCGGGTGGTGATCTCCTCGAGGTTCGCCGACATATTCCGAGGAAATTCGGGTAAGGCCGGTCTCCTCGCCGCCGAAGTCGCCCAAGATGACGTGGAACTTCTATGGAAGTTGATCGAGCAGCAGCCCGGGCTGGAAATCACTGTGAATCTGGAAGATCGAACCCTCACCGCGGGAACGGTCATGTTGCCGTTCAAGATTGACGACTACACCGCGTGGCGACTGCTCGAAGGACTCGACGATATAGGCCTTACGCTGCGCAAACAGGATGAGATCACCGATTTCGAGAAGCGCCGCCCGAGCTGGAAGCCGCGCACTCTGCCGGTCTGACCGCAGTCTCGAAGGGGTCGAAATCGCCCCCAGCAAGCCCAGTTTGGGACCGGCGTACCACCGCCGGTGTGGGGCAACCGGATTGCCGGATTATCAATCAGCTATCCCTGAAATTCGGCGTGGCTCTTGGAAATCAGTGGTGTAAAGGTTTACCGTAGCTTTCAGTTGGCTCAAGGTGGGCCACTGGCTTCGGAGGTTTTGCATGAACAAGGCAGAGCTCATCGACGTCCTCACGGACAAGTTGGGCACCGATCGTCGGCAGGCGACCGCCGCCGTGGAGAACGTCGTCGACACCATCGTGCGTGCCGTCCACAAGGGCGACAGCGTCACCATTACCGGCTTCGGCGTGTTCGAGCAGCGCCGCCGCGCCGCCAGAGTTGCGCGAAACCCGCGCACCGGCGAGACCGTCAAGGTCAAGCCGACGTCCGTCCCGGCATTCCGCCCAGGGGCTCAGTTCAAGGCCGTTGTGTCTGGCGCACAGCGTCTCCCGTCGGAAGGCCCCGCCGTCAAGCGGGGAGCTACGGCTGCGCCGGCGAAGAAGACCGCGGCGAAGAAGGCAGTGAAGAAGGCTGCCACCAAGGCGCCGGCCAAGAAGGCGGCTCCGGCCAAGAAGGCCACCGCCACCAAGGCGGCTCCGGCCAAGAAGGCGGCTCCGGCCAAGAAGGCGGCTCCGGCCAAGAAGACCGCCGCCACCAAGGCTCCGGCCAAGAAGACCGCCGCCACCAAGGCACCGGCCAAGAAGACCGCCGCCACCAAGGCACCGGCCAAGAAGACCGCCGCCACCAAGGCACCGGCCAAGAAGACCGCCGCCGCGAAGGCGCCCGTGAAGAAGGCCGCTGCCAAGGCGCCGGCCAAGAAGGCTGCCGCCACGAAGGCGCCGGCCAAGAAGGCGCCCGCCAAGCGCGGCCGCAAGTAGCAGCACTACCGGAAATAACTCCGGGACAAGGCACGCCGTGGATCCTCGTGATCCGCGGCGTGTCTTCGTGTGATCAGGGGTCGGTGGCCAGCGGACTGCCGATGTGGTCGGCGGCGATCAGCCCGTCTCCCACCAGCGACAGCACCCACGTGCTGCCCTTGCGGTTGCGCGATCTGTCCGGCCGGACACCGTCGCGGTCGCACCACCACGCAATGAGATCCGGAATCACCTTGCCCTGGGAGCAGATCACCGGGGTGCCGTTGGTCGTGGCGATCTCGAGCATGCGCCGCCTGGCTGCACCGTGGCTGTCGGCGTACGCCTCCTCGGTGAGCGCCGGCTCGTCATGGATCGGCACACCCAACTCCTCGGCGAGCGGCTGCACCGTCTGGTGACACCGCACCCTCGGGGCAGCGTGAACGTCGGTGGCACCGAACGCCAGAAGCTGACCGACGAGGGACTCCGCCTGGGCGCGACCGTGTTTGTCCAACGGTCGAGAGCGGTCGTCACCCTTGTACCTGCTCTTGCTGCCCGCGGTCCCGTGCCGTACGACGAGGACCGTCCTGGTGTTGGCGGGTTTCTTGGCGAACCGTCGCAACACCTTACGGTCGTCGGGGTACTGCAACCGTTTTAGCGCGTCGGCGGCGGGCAACCAGACGAGCTCATCGACCTCCTCGTTCGGAACGAACTCGCCGCCCAGCGCCCGTGCCGCCCAATAGCGCACGTGTTTGACGCCGACGTCGAGCGGATAACTGACCGCGACGAGCCGTCGGCCCAACTCCGATGCATAGCCCGTCTCCTCGAGGACCTCGCGGACCGCGGTCACGGGTTCGGTCTCACCGGGGTCGACCTTGCCCTTGGGCAGCGACCAGTCGTCATAGCGGGGTCGGTGCACGACCGCCACCAACGGCTGGGCGCCACCGCTCGAACCGTCTTCGGCGGGCCGCCACAACACGGCGCCGGCGGCGGCGATTACCTTGGCGGCCGCCACTGACGGGGACTTCTTCGTCAACCCCAACTCCTGCAAGTCATTTGAGGACCGAGCATCCGAGGACTGAGCAGTGGCGTCACGGGTGCCGGTGGCGACCCATCATCGACACCTGGTGATCGCGAACGGTCTGGCCCTCGTGCGGCGCCGCGGTCCAATGACCTTCGGGCCCAAGTTCCCAGCATCTGGTCGTCGGGTCCATGGCCGATGTGAACATGTCGTCGAGCTGATCTGACAATCGCGGATCCTTCACCTGTGCCATCACCTCGACGCGACGGTCGAGATTACGATGCATCATGTCGGCGCTGCCGATCCAGAACTCATCGATGGCGCGGAAGTGAACAATGCGCGAATGCTCCAGGAATCGGCCGAGAATCGACCGCACGGTGATGTTCTCGGAGAACCCCGCCACACCTGGCTTCAGCGCACAGATGCCGCGCACCACCACTTCCACGCGCACCCCGGCCTGCGACGCCCGATACAACGCGTCGATCACCTGCTCGTCGACCAACGCGTTGGCCTTCAACCGGATCCGCGCCTCCGCACCGTCCTTGTGGGCGGCGATCTCGCGTTCGATCCGCTCGATGATGCCCCGGCGCACGCCGTACGGCGCCACCAGAAGATTGCGGTAGGACACCTTTCGCGAGTAGCCCGTCAGCGAGTTGAACAGATCCGTGAGGTCCGCTCCGATGTCCGGTGAGGCCGTCAGCAGGCCCACGTCCTCGTACAGCCGCGAGGTCTTGGGGTTGTAGTTGCCCGTTCCGATGTGGCAGTAGCGCCGGATGGTCGATCCCTCGCGGCGCACCACGAGGCATGTCTTGCAGTGCGTCTTGAGTCCGATCAACCCGTACACCACGTGCACGCCGGCTTGTTCCAGGGTGCGGGCCCACTTGATGTTGGCCTGCTCGTCGAACCGCGCCTTGATCTCGACGAGGGCGACGACCTGCTTGCCCGCTTCGGCGGCATCGATGAGCGCGCTGACGATCGGTGAGTCACCCGACGTCCGGTACAGCGTCTGCTTGATGGCAAGCACGTTCGGGTCGGCGGCCGCCTGCTCGATGAACCGCTGCACCGTCGTGGAGAAGGAGTCATACGGATGATGGACGAGGACGTCACCGTCCCGCAGCGTCGCGAAGATGCTCTTGGGGGTCTCCCGCTCGCCGAACGCGGGCGGGGTGAGCGGAACGAAGGGCGGGTCCTTCAGCTCGGGACGGTCCACGCCGTAGATCTGCCACAGGCACGAAAGATCCAGCAGCCCCGGCACCTCGATGACGTCACCGGGATGGACGTCGAGCTCGCGCAGCAGCAGCTCGAGCATGTTCTCGGTCATGTCGTCGGCGACTTCGAGCCGGACCGGAGAACCGAAGCGACGACGCGCGAGCTCGCGCTCGAGCGCCTGGAGCAGATCCTCGTCGCGGTCCTCCTCGACTTCGAAGTCGGCGTTGCGCGTGATGCGGAAGGCGTGGTGTTCGACGATCTCCAGCCCGGGGAAGAGCACCGAGAGGAAGGCGGCGATCAGCTCCTCCATCGGCAGGAAGCGGATGGCGGCGCCGCCGCCGCGCGGGCCCAATTCGACGAACCGGTCCACGTTGTCGGGCACCTTGACGCGGGCGAAGTGCTGCGTGCCGTCCTCGGGCTGCCGCACGGTGACCGCCAGGTTCAGGCTGAGCCCGCTGACGAACGGGAACGGGTGCGCCGGATCGACGGCCAGCGGGGTGAGCACCGGAAACACCTGCTCGTGGAAGTACGTCGAGAGGCGCGACCTCTCGTCATCGTCGAGCTGAGCCCAGGTGACGACGATGATGCCCTCGTCGGCGAGCGCGGGACGCACCGACTCCATGAACTCCTTGGCGTGGCGGCTGGCGAGCTGTTGGGTCCGCTCGCCGATGCGGCGCAACTGCTCGCGCGGTGACAGCCCGTCGGCCGAGCGCACCGACAACCCCATCTCGTCGCGCCGTTTGAGGCCCGCGACGCGCACCATGTAGAACTCGTCGAGGTTCGACGAGAAGATGGCCAGGAACTTGGCCCGCTCCAGGAGCGCCAGCGACGGGTCGGCCGCCAGTGCCAGCACCCTGCCGTTGAAGTCCAGCCAGCTCAGTTCCCGGTTGAGGTACCGGTCATCGGGGAGAGGCTCCGATTGAGAGGGGTCGACGGCGTCCGCGGTCGTGGCGGGGGGCGCCTCGGGCGTGCTGCCGTCCGTCGCCCAGTCCGCATCGGCAGGTCGTGTCTCGGCTTCGGTCACGACCGCAATCATTCACTATGCGGGGCGAGCACGGCTAGCTGCGGCCGACGGCGGACGCCGTCGTCGGTCCGACCCCGAGGCTCAGTGCCAGTGCCAGATCGGCCGGGGTGTCGATGTCGCAGCGCAAGCCCGGCCATGCCGCAGTCAGCTCGATGGCGCCCGAATCCGTGTGGCGCTGCGCCGAATCGGCGCCGAAGCGGGGGTCGAGCGGCACGCCGAACGCGAACAATGCGGAGGTTCCAGTGCCGTGCCGGTCGCTGACGAAGCTGCGGGCGTTGCCGCGTGCCGAGGCGATCGCCCCGGCCAGCTCAGATGGTTGCAGAGCTGGCAGATCGCCCTGCAGCACAACGATGTTCGGCGTCTCGGTGCGGATGGCGGCCTCTGTCACCAGCAGCGCGTTGTTCAGGGGATCGACATGGCCCCGTGGCGTCGGATCGGTGATCACGTGCGCCCCGAGTCGACGGACCGCCGCTGCCGCCGCGTTGTCGGGCGTCACGACGGTGATCTGGCGCACTGCGGCAACGGCCGACGCGGCGCTGATGGTGTCGACCAGCATGGCGAGCACCACGCCGACGCGCGTTCCGGGGGTGAAGGCCGACGCAAGGCGGGTCTTGGCGGCGTCGAGACGCTTGACCGCGATGATCAGCCCGACGTCATCGTGATCCGACGCCCCGTAGGTGCTGCTCATGGCTGCCATCCTGCCAGCAGCGCGAGTCAGGCTAGATTTGTTCCCGTGGTCAAAGCGGCGGTAATGGGTGCTGGTGCGTGGGGTTCGGCGTTGGCCAAGGTACTTGCGGATGCAGGCAACGAGGTCACGCTGTGGGCGCGCCGGCCCGGGCTGGCCGACGAGATCAACGACACCCACCGAAACGCCGAGTACGCCGGCGACGTGGAACTGCCCACGTCGATCCGGGCGACGGGTGACGCCGCGTCCGCCCTCGACGGAGTCTGCACGGTGCTGTTGGCCGTGCCGTCGCAGACGCTGCGCGCCAACTTGGCGCCCTGGCGTGACGCGATCGCGGCCGACGCCACGCTGGTGAGCTTGGCGAAGGGGATCGAGTTGAACACGCTGATGCGCATGAGCCAGGTGATCGTCCAGGTGACCGGGGCCGATCCGTCCCGCATCGCCGTCATCACCGGTCCCAACCTGGCCAGCGAGGTGCTGGCGCAGCAGCCGGCGGCGACGGTCGTCGCCTGCACCGACTCGGGTCGCGCGGTGGCGTTGCAGCGCGCGTTCTCCACCGGATACTTCCGGCCGTACACCAACAGTGACGTCATCGGTGCCGAGATCGGCGGCGCCTGCAAGAACGTCATCGCGCTGGCGACTGGCATGGCGGCCGGCGTCGGCCTGGGGGAGAACACCGCGGCGGCCATCATCACGCGCGGGCTCGCCGAGATCATGCGACTGGGAATCGCCTTGGGAGCCAAGGGCGCCACGCTGGCTGGTCTGGCCGGCGTGGGTGACCTGGTGGCTACCTGTACGTCGCCACGATCGCGAAACCGGGCCTTCGGCGAACGCCTCGGCCGTGGCGCAACCATGGAGTCGGCGCAGCGGGATGCGGGCGGACACGTGGCCGAAGGCGTCACGTCGTGTCAGTCGGTGCTCGCGCTCGCAGAGAGTTATGACGTCGAGATGCCACTGACCGACGCCGTGAACCGGGTGTGCCATAAGGGCTTGTCGGTCGACCAAGCCGTTGCGCTGCTGCTCGGCCGCAGCACGAAGCCGGAGTGATCCCGATGAGCGGACCGTACGGCGACTCGACACGTACCGTGAAAGCCACCGCAACTGAACGGATTCCGGGTCAGCCGGTGGCCCCGCCTCCGGTTCCGGTCTCGGCCTACCACCTGTCGGCCGATGAATCGCAGCCGTTGGACTCGTATGGCCGCAGCTCCAATCCGACGTGGCGCCAACTGGAATCCGCGCTCGCCGAACTCGAGGGTGCCACCTCCGTGCTGGCCTTCGGATCGGGCATGGCCGCCATCACGTCCGTGCTCCGCGTGCTCGCCAAGCCAGGGATGACGCTGGTCGTCCCCTCCGACGGGTACTACCAGGTGCGTCGGTACGCGGTGGACTACCTGGCCCCACTGGGCGTGCACGTCCGCGAGGTGTCGGCCGCCGAGATGTGCGCCGCAGCCGAGTCGGCGGACGTGGTGGTGGCGGAGACGCCGGTGAACCCGACCCTCGACGTCGTCGACCTGCACCGGCTGGCACTGACGTGCCGCAGCCGGGGCGCGACGCTCGTCGTCGACAACACCACGCCGACACCCCTTGGGCAGCAACCGCTTTCGCTTGGTGCCGACGTGGTGGTGGCCAGTGCGACCAAGGCGCTCTCCGGTCACAGCGACCTGATCGCCGGGTACGCCGCCAGCTGCCACGCCGAGCTGATGGCCGCCGTAGAACGCGAGCGGCTGCTGAGCGGCGCGATCCTCGGCCCGTTCGAGGCCTGGCTGACGCTGCGCAGCCTCGGCAGCGCCGGGTTGCGGTTCGAGCGCCAATGCCAGAACGCGTTGGCGATGGCGTTCACGCTGCGCGACCACCCGGCGGTCCGGTCGGTGCGCTATCCAGGGCTGCCCGACGACCCGGCACACGAGGTGGCCTGCGCGCAGATGAAGCGCTTCGGCGGTCTGGTCGCCTTCGAACTGGCCGACGCCGCGGCCGTACACCGTCTGGTCGAGCGCAGCGCGTTGGCCGTCGCCGCCACCAGTTTCGGCGGCATCCACACGTCGGTGGACCGAAGGGCGCGCTGGGGTGACCCCGTCGCCGCCGGGTTCGCGCGAATGTCGTTGGGCATCGAGGACACCGACGACCTGATCGCCGACATCACGGCCGCATTGGCTTGACGGTAGCCTCTCTAGGTTGTGACTGCCCGCTCGAACCCCCGCGTCCGCGTCGCCGTCGTCTACGGCGGACGAAGCTCCGAGCACGCCATCTCGTGTGTTTCCGCTGGCAGCATCCTGCGCAATCTCGATCCGGACCGCTTCGAGGTGGTCGCCGTCGGCATCACCCCGCAGGGGTCCTGGGTGTTGACCGACGGTGACCCCGAATCCCTGGCGATCACCGACGGCCGGCTCCCCGAGGTCGACGGTGCGGCGGGCACCGCGCTCGCGCTCGCGGCGGACCCCGGGCGTCGTGGCCAACTGCTCTCCCTCGGCAAGGGGCCGGGGGAGGTCCTCGCCGCGGTCGACGTCGTCTTCCCCGTGTTGCACGGGCCGTACGGCGAGGACGGCACCATTCAGGGCCTGCTCGAGCTCGCCGGGGTGCCCTACGTCGGTGCCGGCGTGCTCGCAAGCGCGGCGGGGATGGACAAGGAGTTCACCAAGAAACTGCTCGCCGCCGAGGGGCTGCCCATCGGTGACCAGGTGGTGCTGCGCGCCCGCGACGAGACGGTCGAATTCGAGGACCGCGAGCGACTCGGCCTGCCCGTGTTCGTCAAGCCCGCGCGGGGCGGATCGTCGATCGGGGTCAGCCGGGTCAGCGATTGGGACCAGCTGGCGTCCGCGATCGCCCATGCGCGCCAACATGATCCGAAGGTCATCGTGGAGGCCGCGGTGCCGGGGCGGGAACTGGAGTGCGGCGTGCTCGAGTTCCCCGACGGCCACGTCGAGGCCAGTACCGTCGGCGAGATCCGGGTGGCCGGCGTGCGCGGCCGCGAGGACGGCTTCTACGACTTCGCGACCAAGTACCTCGAAGATGCCGCCGAACTCGACGTCCCGGCCAAGGTCGACGACCAGATCGCCGACGAGATAAGGCAACTGGCGATCGAGGCCTTCCACGCCATCGACTGCCAGGGGTTGGCGCGCGTCGACTTCTTCCTCACCGACGACGGCCCGGTGATCAACGAGATCAACACGATGCCGGGTTTCACCACGATCTCGATGTATCCCAGGATGTGGGCGGCCAGCGGCGTGGACTACCCCACCTTGCTGGCGGCCATGGTCGACACCGCGCTCGCCAGGGGGACCGGCCTGCGCTAGCGGACCGGAGCCGGATTGGGCGCGGTCGCCGGCAAGGCCTGCGCCACTGCGCGCGAGATCAACTGGATCGGCGTCGGCCCCGACCCGCTGGGCAGCGTGAGGGCCACGTAGACCGGGCGGTCCACGGTGACCCAGGTGGTGCGGTCATCGCCCGGAATCCGGAACCATTGCACGTCGTCCACGCCCTGCAGCGGTGAGCTGGCGACGAAGTCGTCGGGCCGCTCGATGCCGCATCGCAGCACCACGAGGTCGCTGCCGGGTTCGGCCTGCCACGCCGCGGCGCCCGACGGTGCGGGCGCCACCATCGGTGCGCGGTGGTAGTCGTCGAGATCCTCGGGAAGGACGGCCATCAGGGCCCGGCAGGCGTCGCCGTCGGCCTGGGGTGCGGGGGCGGCGGCGATCGCGACGGGCTGCTGCGCCGGGGTCGCCGTTCTGAGCGCCGCGACCGCGAGGACGGCGACGATCGCGCCGACGGCGAGGAGGACCGCCGCGATCAATACCGCACGCGGTGGTCCGTCACGGTCGTCCTCGGGGCTGGAGTCGATCACCCCTGCACTCTAGGATTCGGCGATCGGACAGGTCAGGGTGCGGGTGATCCCGGTCACCTGCTGGACGCTGGGCACGATCACGGCGTGCAGCTCCGACGGGGTGGCTGCCTCGACGCGGACGACTACGTCGTAAGGACCGGTCACGTACTCGGCGGACGATACTCCGGGCAGGCCGGCCAGCTGCTTGGCGACGACTTCGGCGCGGCCCACTTCGGTCTGGATCAGCATGAATGCCTCGACCACCCGCGCTGTCCTCCGTTCCAGCTGCATAGACTCCTCGTCGCAGGGGCTTAACGTACCGCAGGTCGCGCCGGTGTTCAGGACACGCAACTTCGGGGGTGACATGACCGACGACGAGCGGGCCGAGACGCTTGCCGAGCTGGGTGAATTCACCGTCATCGACCGGCTCGTCGAGGGTCGCCCACAGCCGCCGACCGTGCTGGTGGGCCCCGGCGACGACGCGGCCGTGGTGGCAGCGCCCGACGGCAGGGTCGTCGTATCGACCGACATGCTGGTCGAGGGTCGGCACTTCCGCCTGGACTGGTCGACGCCGCACGACGTCGGCCGCAAGGCGATCGCGCAGAACGCCGCCGACATCGAGGCGATGGGCGCGGTGGCGACCGGGTTCGTGGTGGCGTTCGGCGCACCGGGCACGACGCCGGGCGCCGATGCGGTGCGCCTGTCCGACGGGATGTGGGACGAGGCGCGCCGCTTCGGCGCGAGCATCGTCGGAGGTGATCTGGTGGCCGCCCCGCAATGGGTGGTCTCGGTGACGGCGTTCGGCGACCTCGGAGGTAGAGCGCCCGTGCTGCTCGGCGGGGCGCAACCCGGTGACGTGGTTGCCGTCGTCGGCGAGGTGGGGCGCTCGGCCGCCGGTCATGCCCTTTGGCTCGAGAGCATCGACGGATTCGTCGATCTCCGGCGTCGGCACCTGGTGCCCTCGGTGCCCTATGGAGAGGGCCGCCGAGCCGCCGATGGCGGCGCCACGGCGATGACCGACGTCTCCGACGGGCTGCTGGCCGATCTCGGTCACCTCGCGGCCGCCTCCGGGGTGGCCATCGACCTGTCCCGGGTGGCGTTGACGGCCGACCACGCCGCCGTCGCCGCGGCGGCCACCGCGGCCGGGGCGGACCCGTGGGCCTGGGTGCTCGCCGGCGGTGAGGACCACGCGCTCGTCGCGACGTTCCCCGGTGCGCTCCCCGAGGGTTGGCGCCCGATCGGTCGCGTGCTCGGGGGCCCGCCGCGGGTGACGGTCGACGGCACCGCCTGGACCGGTGCCCCGGGCTGGCAGTCCTTCTGAGCATCGGCGCACGATAGGTTGTGCACCCGTGACTGCGCGCCCGCTCTCAGAACTCGTCGAGGACGGCTGGGCGCGTGCGCTCGCGCCGGTCACCGACCACGTCGCCCAGATGGGCGAATTCCTCCGCTCCGAGATCGCGGCGGGTCAGCGGTATCTGCCGGCCGGTGAGAACGTGCTGCGCGCCTTCACCTTTCCGTTCGACGAGGTGCGCGTGCTCATCGTCGGGCAGGATCCGTACCCGACACCGGGGCATGCCGTCGGGCTGAGCTTCTCCGTGGCGCCCGACGTACGTCCGCTACCGCGCAGCCTGGACAACATCTTCAAGGAGTACGCCACCGACCTGGGCCACCCCGCACCGAGCTGTGGTGACCTGACGCCCTGGGCCGAAGGCGGGGTGATGATGCTCAACAGGGTGCTGACCGTCCGGTCGGGCACCCCGGCGTCGCACCGAGGCAAGGGCTGGGAAGCGGTGACCGAATGCGCGATCCGCGCGTTGGTCGACAGGCCGCAGCCACTGGTGGCCGTGCTGTGGGGTCGGGACGCGCAGACGCTGACGCCGATGCTGACGGGTGCTCACTGCAAGACCATCGAGTCCGTGCATCCGTCACCGCTGTCGGCGACGCGGGGATTCTTCGGATCGCGGCCGTTCAGCCGGGCCAACGATCTACTCGAGCAGCTGGGTGCCGAACCGATCGACTGGCGGCTGCCCTAGCGGCGGCAGATCAGCCGCGCGCGACCTTGCCCGCCTTGATGCACGACGTGCACGCGTTGATGCGCTTCTTGTTGCCACCGGGACGCGTCACCGCGTGCACGGTCTGAATGTTCGGATCCCACCTGCGGTTGGTCCGACGATGGGAGTGCGACACCGACTTGCCGAAGCCGGGACCCTTCCCGCAGACATCGCAAACCGCAGCCATGTGAAACTCCTTGATCGGTACTGGGGGGCCAACGACCGCAAGCGCGGGTGACCCGACAACCCGACCAGAATACCGGCCGTCGGTGGTATCGCCAAAACGGCGTCCACCGGTGCGGAAACCCTCGTGGATGAAGCGGCGGTGTCGGGCAGAGTGGCTAGGCTGACCGGCACGTGGCTGCGTTGGGTCGGAGGAGAGGCGGTTGGGCATGTCCGCACGCCGGCTCGACGCCACCAGCCTTCAGGACTGGGCCCACACCTCCGTCACACACCTCATCGCCCACACCGACGAGATCAACCGTCTCAACGTGTTCCCGGTCGCCGATGCGGACACCGGGACCAACATGCTGTTCACGATGCGGGCCGCGGGCGCCAGGGCCGAGGGACTCCGCGACGCCGACGTCACCGGCGTGACCGCCGCGCTCGCCGAGGGGGCGCTACAGGGCGCGCGGGGCAACAGCGGGGTGATCCTCTCGCAGATCCTGCGCGGCCTGGCCGACGTCGCGGCCGAGGCGGCCGAGGAACGCAACGGCGTCCTCGCCGACATCGACGGGCCGCTGTTGGCCTCGGCGCTGCGGCACGCGGCGGTCTTGGCGGACGCCTCCGTCGGGCAGAGTGTGCCGGGCACCATCGTCTCGGTGCTCGTGGCCGCCGCGGGCGCCGCGGAGGATGCGGCCGTCGACCGGGCGGACGCCGCCGAGGTCGTGGCGGTGGCCGCGGAGGCTGCGGTGATCGCGCTGGAGAAGACCCCTCAGCAACTCGACGTGCTCGCCGACGCCGGCGTGGTCGATGCGGGTGGGCGCGGGCTGCTCGTCCTCCTCGACGCCCTGACCGCCACCCTCACCGGACACGTTCCGCACCGGGTGGCCTACGAGCCGTCCGGCGTGGTCGGCACCGCGGCCGCGGACGCCCCGGTCGTCGCCCCACCGCAATTCGAGGTGATGTATCTGCTCGACGAGTGTGACCACTCCGGTCTCGACGCGCTCCGGTCCCGGCTCGAGCAGCTCGGGGAGTCGGTGACGATCGCGGCGTCGGGTAGCAGTGGCCGCTACTCGGTACACGTCCACACCGATGATGCGGGCGGTGGCGTCGAGGCGGGCCTGGACGTCGGCACCCCCAGCCGCATCCAGATCACCGCGCTGACCGGCGGGGGTGGCCATCCTTCGGGCGGCTGGACCCGCGACCGTGCAGTGCTGGCGATCGTCGACGGCGACGGTGCGACGGCGCTGTTCGAGGGTGAGGGCGCCCACGTCCTGCGCCAGGACGCCGACGCCGCGATCAGTGCCAAGCAGCTGCTGCGCGCGCTCTTCGACGCCGAAGCCGCGCAGATCATGGTGCTGCCCAACGGTTTCGTGGCCGCCGAGGAGCTTGTCGCCGGGTGTACCGCGGCGATCGGTTGGGGTATCGACGTCGTGCCCGTACCCGCGGGCTCGATGGTTCAGGGTCTGGCCGCGCTGGCCGTGCACGACGCCGCACGTCAGGCCGTGGACGACGGTTACACCATGGCGCGGGCGGCCGCGGGCGCACGGTGCGGCTCGGTGCGGGTGGCCACCGAGGAGGCGCTGACGTGGGCGGGAACCTGCAGGCCCGGTGACGGTCTCGGCATCTCCGGTGACGAGGTGCTCATCGTGGGTGAGGACGTCGTGGCTGCCGGCGCCGGCCTGATCGACCTGCTGCTCAGCTCCGGCGGTGAGCTCGTCACGGTCCTGACGGGTGCCGGCGTCGAGCCGGCGGTCGGCGCTGCGCTTCAGGACCACGTGCACGAGCACCACCTCGGCGCCGAGTTGGTCACCTACCACACGGGTCACCGCGGCGACGCGCTGCTGATCGGGGTGGAGTAGCCATGACGGTCGCGCTCACCGACCGTCTGGACCGGGTCATCGGCGCCAAATCCGCGGGGCCGCTCGAGGAACACTTCGGGATCCGCACCGTCGACGACCTGTTACGGCACTACCCGCGCAGCTACAGCCAGGGCATGTCCGTGCTCGACGAGAATTGGGAGCCCCCCGAGGAGGGGGAGCACGTCACGTTCGTCGACGAGATTGCCAAGGCGGACGTCCGCTGGACCAACCGTCAGCCCAAGCGCGAGTTCCTGGTCATCACGCTGGCCAATCGCAAGCCCAAGGTCACGGCCACGTTCTTCAACGCGAAGTTCAGCAAGAAGATCCTGACCGAGGGCACCCGCCTGATGCTGTCCGGGGAGGTCGGCTTCTTCAAGGGGACCATGCAGTTGACGCATCCGGCGTTCCTCGTCCTCGAGGGGTCCGGTCAGGGCAAGGGCAGCCGGTCGCTGGCGAAGATCGCCGAGACGTCACGCAAGGCTGACGGCGAAGTGCTGCTGTCGGCGTTCGAGCGGGACTACTTCCCGATCTACCCGGCGTCGGCCAAGGTCCAGAGTTGGGACATCTACGCGTGCGTCCGCCAGGTGCTCGACGTCCTGGATCCGGTCGCCGATCCGCTTCCCGAATCGGTGCTGGCGCAATGGGATCTGGCGTCGGAAGACGAGGCGCTGCGGGCGATCCACCTCGCAGAGCGGCCAGCGGACCGGGACCGGGCCAGGGAGCGACTGGCCTTCGACGAAGCCGTCGGCCTGCAATGGGCACTCGTGGAACGCAGACACGGTGAACTCAGCGCGACCGGCCCGTCCGCGCCGCCACGACCGGACGGATTGGCCGCCGCGCTGGGGCGCCAATTGCCCTTCGAGTTGACGGCGGGTCAGCACGACGTCCTGGACGTGCTGAGCACCGAACTCGCCGACACCAAGCCGATGCACCGGATGCTGCAGGGTGAGGTGGGCTCGGGAAAGACGATCGTGTCGCTGCTGGCCATGGCGCAGATGGTGGACGCCGGCTATCAGTGCGCGCTACTCGCACCGACGGAAGTCCTTGCGGCTCAACATGACCGGTCCATCCGCGACGTACTCGGCCCGCTTGCCATGGCGGGTCAGCTCGGCGGACCCGACGGGGCGACCCGGGTGGCGTTGCTCACCGGCTCGATGACCGCGCAGCAGAAGCGTCAGGTCCGCGACGAGGTGGCCGGCGGTGAGGCCGGCATCGTCGTCGGCACGCATGCCCTGCTGCAGGACGCGGTCGAGTTCCGCAATCTCGGCATGGTCGTCGTGGACGAGCAGCACCGCTTCGGGGTCGAACAACGAGATCGATTGCGCGCCAAGGCCGTCGACGGCATCACCCCCCACCTGCTGGTGATGACCGCCACCCCGATCCCGCGGACCGTGGCCCTCACCGTCTACGGCGACCTCGAGACCTCGGTGCTGCGCGAGCTGCCCCGCGGCAGACGCCCGATCACCACCAACACGATCTTCATGGGGCAGAAGCCGGCCTGGCTGCAACGGGCCTGGCAGCGCATCATCGAAGAGGTGGACGCGGGTCGGCAGGCCTACGTCGTCGCCTCCCGCATCGACGAGGATGACACGGGCGCAAGGGCTTCGGGGAAGAAGAAGTCCGGCGCCGAGGAGTCGGGCCCGCCCGCTACGTCGGTCGTCGAGCTGTTCGAACGGCTCGGCCAGGGCCCGCTGCGGGGGCTGCGGCTCGGGCTCATGCACGGCAGGCTCTCCGGGGACGAGAAGGACGCGGTCATGACGTCGTTCCGCGCCGGTGAGGTCGACGTGCTGGTGTGCACGACGGTCATCGAGGTCGGCGTCGACGTGCCCAACGCGACGGTGATGCTGGTGATGGACGCCGACCGGTTCGGCATCAGCCAGCTGCACCAGCTGCGCGGGCGCATCGGGCGCGGTGAGCATCCCAGCCTCTGCCTGCTGGCCACCAATCTGCCCGAGGACTCGAAGGCGGGCGCCCGGCTGAAGGCGGTGGCGTCCACCCAGGACGGGTTCGTGCTCGCCGACCTCGACCTGGAGGAGCGCCGCGAGGGTGACGTGCTCGGCCTCAGCCAGTCGGGCCGCCCCATCACGTTGAAACTGCTGTCCCTGGCCCAGCACCGCGAGATCATCGAGGCCGCGCGTGCCTTCGCCGAGAACGTCTACGCCGCAGACCCCCGACTGCTGGATCATCGCGGAATGGCCGCGCTGGCAGCTCCATTCGTCGAGACCGAGCGCGTCGAGTACCTGGACAAGGCGTGAAGCGGTCCGGCTGGGCCGTCGTGGCAGCGGTGCTCGCCATCGTGGTCGCCGTTCAGGTCACCGCGGCCAGCGACCGTGCCAGCCGGTTCGTCGCCGACGCCGACGTGCCCACCGTGGCGCCCGGGGTGGACATCCTCGCCGGCATCGCCCTCATCCCGGCGCGGGTGCACGGGCACGACTATCGCCGAGCGGCCTTCGGCGAGGCGTGGACCGACGACACCACCGCACCCGGCGGGCACAACGGCTGCGACACCCGCAACGACATCCTCGACCGGGACCTGGTCGACAAGACGTTCACCGCGATCACGCGCTGCCCCACGGCGGTCGCCACCGGTACGTTGCATGACCCGTACACCAGCGACACCGTCACGTTCACCAGGGGCAATCAGATCGGCGCCGCGGTACAGATCGATCACCTGGTGCCGCTGGCCCTGGCGTGGGATCTCGGCGCCAGGAATTGGACCGACGCGATGCGCATCCGGTTCGCCAACGATCCCGCGAATCTCCTTGCGGTGCAAGGTCAGGCGAACCAGGACAAGGGTGATGCCGAGCCGGCCGACTGGATGCCGCCCAACCATGCGTTCTGGTGCCAGTACGCCGTGCAGTTCGCTGCCGTGCTGCGGGGTTACGCGCTGCCGATCGACGACCGGTCCGCGGTGGTGCTGCGCGACGCCGCGTCGACCTGCCCTCTCGCCTAGGCCGCGGCGAGCACGCGCTCCGCGAGGCTGCGAACCAGCGCCGTGACCCGGTTGGGTGGCGCCTCACCGGCCAGCAGGTGGGGGCGTACTGCTGCCAACGGCAGATCGAGCATCGCGAAGGCGATCTGGTCTCGCGGGAGGCCGGTCTGCTTGGCCACGGCTCGAACGGCAGCGGCGATTCTCGATTGAGTGGCAAGGTCCGTGGCGGCCGCGTCCGCTCGGGCGGATTCCGGCCATTCGGTTGGGTTGAACGCTCGGATACCCGCTTGGAGAACGATCGCCTCGGGAACATGGCCGCGGCACCAGTCCACCACCCAGGCGGCGGCGCCTACGATTCCGGTGCGCGTGGGGGGATCGCCGAGAACGGCGAAGTATTCGTGCTCGAACTCGCGTGTGGTTCGCAGCCACAATGCAGCGAGCAGCGATGCCCGGTCGGGAAAACGATGATAGATCGAGCCGTTCGAGGCGCCGGCCTCCCTAGCCACCGAACTCATGGTGAGGGCCCGATCTCCACCGCCGGCGAAGAGCGCCGCGGCTGCGTGCAGAAAGTCGAGATCGGAATGGACCGGGGGTCTACCCATGAACTAGAGACTATGCTCTACTACTTCTAGAGTGAAGTCTCTAGAACGGGAGTGTTGCAGTGAATCTCCATGTACCTCTGCGCGTGCCACCCTCGTGTGCGGCGGTTGGCCGGCTTCTGCGGCCGGTCCGGGGCGATGCGTCCGAAGAACTGACCGCCGATCGACGGGGCCTTCGGTGAGCACCCGGGAACCGAGCACCGCAACCGTCATCGCCGAGCGGCTCTACACGGCATTCTCCGCCGGCGATGGTGTTGCGCTCGCACATCTCCTGCACCCGACATTCGTTGGAAGAGTCAGCGCCGGAATGCCTTTCGGAGTGGGCGGCGATGTCGAGGGTCCGTTGACGATGCTGAACGAAGTCTGGGCGGCGACGTTCACCCATTACGACGCCGCGCCTCAACCCGATGAGTTCCTCGCCGTTGGTGACGAACGTGTCGTCGTCTTCGGCTACTACCGGGGCCGCAGTCGTACCGCGGGACGGCCGTACGAGGCAGCGTTCGCGCACGACATCACCATCCAGGACGGCAGGATCGCGTCGCTCATCCAGATCACCGACACGAAGTGCTGGCACGACGCGCTGGGGTAGGCGCCGCGACGGCGACCTGCCCTCTCGCCTAGGTACCCGTGTAGGTCGCGGGGTCGGGCCGGAAGCGGGTGCCGTCGTCGAGACCGTTGAGCGCGTCCATGTGCTCGGCGGCCAGCTCGAACTCGAACACGTCCGCGTTCTCCGCGATGCGCGCCGGCGTGGCCGAGCGGGGGATCACCACGTTGCCGAGCTGAAGGCTCCACCGGATCAACACCTGGGCGGGCGACTTGGAGTACTCCGCGGCGATCGACGTGACGGTCGGGTTGTCGAGCAGGCGGCCAACGCCCAACGGGCCGTAGGCCTCGGTGACGATGTCGTGTTCGGCGTTGACGGCGCGTAGCTCGGATTGGTTGAGCAGCGGATGAAGCTCGATCTGATTGACGGCGGGCGCGACGTAGGACAACTCGATGATGTTGGACAGATCCTCTGCCGAGAAGTTGCAGACGCCGATCGACTTGACCAGGCCGTCCTCCCGCAGCTTCAGCAGGCCGCCCCAGCTGTGCATGTAGGCGCCGGCATCGGCGCCAGGCCAATGGATGAGGTAGGCGTCGATGTAGTCCGTGCCCAGCCGCTCGAGGCTGGCCCGGCACGCGTCCACGGCGGCTCGGAAGCCCTGGTCACCGGCGGCCAGCTTGGTGGTGAGGAAGATCTCGGCGCGGGGGATGCCCGACGCGGCCACGGCCCGCCCCACCGCCTCTTCGTTGCCGTACGCGGAGGCCGTGTCGATCAGGCGGACACCGATCTCGAGTGCGGTCGACACGGCGCGTTCGGTCTCGGCGTCCGACAGCTCGCCGACGCCGATCCCGAGAGCGGGGATGCCGTTCTCGTCGTTGAGAGCCACTTGTGGGATAGCTGCCGCCGAGGTCATGTCACCTATCCTGTGAAGTTGAAGGTTCGCGGATCGGGACCCAGCCGCGTTCCGTCCTCGAGTTCGGCGATGGACGTCATGTCCTGCTCGCTGAGCTCGAAATCGAACACGTCGAAGTTGCTCGCAATCCTGTCGGGGTTCACCGATTTCGGGATGACGATATTACCGAGCTGGACGTGCCACCTAATCAGCACCTGCGCTGGCGTTTTGCCGTGCGCCTCGGCAACGGCGGTGACGGTCGCATTTTCCAGCAGCGAGCCCTGTCCCAACGGGCTCCACGCCTCGGTGGCGATTCCCAGGCTGTCATGTAGTTTCCGCAGCTCAGACTGTGGAAGCAGAGGATGCAGCTCGATCTGATTCACCGCCGGCACGATGCCCACGGCATCGATGAGGGTGTGCAGGTGCTCAGGTTCGAAGTTGCTGACGCCGATCGAGCGAACACGGCCCTGATCGCGCAGGTGCGCGAATGCCTTGAAGGTGTCGACGAAGGCGTTCACCTCCGGCATCGGCCAGTGAATGAGATAGAGATCCAGGTAGTCGACGCCCAACTTGCCCATACTCACGTCGAAGGCCCGCAGCGTCGTGTCGTACCCCTGCTCGGAATTCCACAGCTTCGTCACGACGAACACGTCGTCGCGGGCGATACCCGAGGACGCGGCCGCCGCCAGGGCCAGCCCCACCTCGGCCTCGTTGCCGTAGGCCGCCGCCGTGTCGACGTGCCGATAACCTGCGTTCAGTGCGGCACCGACCGCCCGCTCGGTGTCGCCCGCGGGGGTCTGCCAAACGCCCAGCCCGATGGCTGGTATCGAATTACCGTCGTTCAGCGTGATCGAGGGAACCGAAGGGTTCGAAGGAGAAGCCATGACGAGGAGTCTGCCAGTGGACGTTCCGGCAAGAGGATCGAGCGCCGTGGCGCACGGCGACGCGGGCGAACCCGGCCGCGCCCGGCTGGCGGTGCTCAACGCCTCCAGCGGCGTGATGCTGCGCCTGCTTCCGCACCTTCCCAACGCCGCCAAGCGGCTGCTGGTCGGTCGTCGTTCCGTGACGATCGATGGCAATACCCTCGATACGACGCTGCAGTTCATGCTCGCCGCGCAACGGTCGGCGGGGATCAACGGGTTGGTGGCCAGCAGTGACGTCACCGTCGCGAGGACGCAATTGCGGAAGCTGGCCTCGATGATCGACGCCGGTATCGCCGTCGGTGTGCGGGACCTGTCGATACCCGGTGCTGCCGGTGCGATACCTGTCCGGCACTACACCCCGGTCAACGCGTCGGGCTCAGAACCTCTCCTGGTGTTCTTCCATGGCGGCGGCTTCGTCGTCGGCGACCTCGACACCCATGACGATCTGTGCCGGTTGATCTGTCGCGACGCCGGGGTGCACGTCCTCGCCGTCGACTACCGGCTGGCACCGGAGCACCCGGCACCCGCCGCGATCGAGGACTGCTACGCCGCCTACCGCTGGGCCCGGGAGCACGCGGTCGAGCTCGGCGCCGACCCTGCGCGGGTGGCCGTGGGCGGTGACAGCGCCGGAGGCAACCTGTCGGCGGTGGTCTGCCAGCTGGCCCGTGACGAGGGGGTCGCGCTGCCGACCTTGCAGATGCTGCTCTACCCGGCCACCGATTTCGCGAACGACACCAGGTCCAAGACGCTGTTCGCCGACGGCTTCTTCCTCACCAAAAAGGACATGGACTGGTTCCGCGACAACTACCTGGCGGGTTCCACGCTCGAACGCAACGACCCGCGGGTGTCACCCCTGCTAGCCAAGGACCTGTCCGGGTTGCCGCCGGCGATGGTGCTCACCGGCGGCTTCGACCCGCTGCGGGACGAGGGCAACCAGTACGCCGACGCGCTCGCCGCCGCGGGTGTCACCGTCGATCACCGGCAGTTCGGCTCGCTGGTGCACGCCTTCGCCAATTTCTTCCCCCTCGGCGGCGCCAGCGCGACCGCCACCGCGGAGATCGTCTCGGCGCTGCGGGCGCACCTGAGCCGGGCCTGACGGCTACGCGGGACGCCGCCGGTACCCTAGTGCCGTGGCCACGAAACCCAAGAAGAACGCCAGCTACGACCTGAAGGCTGCCGACCGCAGGCGCAACGTGATGATCCAGGTCGGGCTGACCGCGGTCGTGGTCATCTTCGCGGTGGTCCTGGTGTTCTACATCGTCACCTCCGGCAGCACGAAGCCCGCGAATGGCGAGGCGAAGGCCATCCGGGTGGCGACCAGCAGCGTCGTCACCAAGGAGGGCACCACGGAGCCGAAGGCCGTGCTGTCGCTCTACGAGGACTTCCTCTGCCCGGTCTGCGGCAGGTTCGAGCAGCAGTTCGGCCCCACCATCAGCAAGCTGATCGACAGCGGCGTGGTGGCCACCGACTTCTACCTCGTCGCGATCCTCGACCGTCCGGCGAACCAGAACTACTCGTCGCGGGCCGCTGCGGCGGCATACTGCGTGGCCGACGAGGACACCACCCCCGACAAGCAGGTCTTCCGGCGGTTCCACGCCGCCCTGTACGCACAGCAGCCGAGTGAGACCGGCACGACGTTCCCCACCAACCAGCAGCTGATCGAGACGGCGCGTCAGGCCGGAGCCGCCGGCAAGGTGCCCGAGTGCATCACCAACGGCCGCTACCTCGACATGACCAAGGGCCTGGCGAGCGCCACGGACGTGACCGGCACCCCGACCGTCCGGATCAACGGCGAGGACTACCAGTTCTCCACCCCCGACGCCCTGGTGGCCAAGATCAAGGAGCTCGTCGGCGACGTGCCCGGTCTGGACACCGCACCCGCCGCGCCGGCACCCACACCCACACCCACACCCGCGGCACCGGCCCCGACTGCGCCATGAGCGTCGCCGCCGCCAACGAGACCGCGCCTGCCGCGCCGACGGGGGACGTTCCCTCGGGACGGGTTCCCACTGCCAGCGCCGTGTGGGTGCTGTTGGGCGGTGTGATCGGTCTCGTCGCGGCGGCCACGCTGACGATCGAGAAGATCAAGCTTCTGCAGAACCCCGCCTACGTTCCGTCCTGCAGCATCAACCCGGTGCTGTCGTGCGGCTCGGTGATGGTCACCCCGCAGGCGTCGGCCTTCGGCTTCCCCAACCCCCTGATCGGCATTGCGGCGTTCTCCGTCGTCGTGGTGATCGGCGTGCTAGCCGTGGCGAAAGTCGCTCTCCCGCAATGGGTGTGGGCCGGTCTCGCGGCCGGATCGTTACTCGGTGCCGTCTTCGTCCACTGGCTGATCTATCAGAGCCTGTACGTGATCGGGGCCCTGTGCCCGTACTGCATGGTGGTGTGGGCGGTGACCGTACCGCTTCTGGTCGTCGCGTCCTCGATTGCCCTTCGGCCCTTGGCGGGCAACACTTTTGCGCGCGTCCTCTACCAGTGGCGCTGGTCTCTCGTGGTGCTCTGGTTCACCGCGGTGCTCCTGCTGATCCTGGTGCGCTTCTGGAATTACTGGTCGACGCTGATCTAGGTCGGACCGGCCGGGGGGCGGGTTAGGGTAGTGCGTGATCTCCAAACTGTTGGTGGCCAACCGCGGTGAGATAGCGATTCGCGCGTTCCGCGCGGCTTATGAGATGAACATCGCGACGGTGGCGGTATACGCCTACGAGGACCGCAACTCGCCACACCGGATGAAGGCCGACGAGTCGTATCAGATCGGTGAGCCCGGGCATCCGGTTCGGTCCTATCTCTCGATCGACGAGATCATCCGCGTTGCACGTGATGCCGGCGCCGACGCGGTCTACCCCGGATACGGATTTCTCTCCGAGAATCCGGAGCTCGCGACCGCCTGCTCGGAGGCGGGCGTCACGTTCGTCGGACCCGGCGCCGAGGTGCTGGAGCTGACCGGCAACAAGGCAAGGGCGATCGCCGCCGCGCGCGATGCGGGTCTGCCCGTGCTGGCGTCCTCGGCGCCGTCGGCATCGGTCGAGGAACTGGTCGCCGCGGCGGCGGACATGGAGTACCCGCTGTTCGTGAAGGCGGTATCCGGCGGCGGAGGCCGCGGCATGCGGCGCGTCGCGGACGCCGGTGCCCTCGCCGAGGCGATCGAGGCCGCCAGCCGCGAAGCGGAGTCGGCGTTCGGCGATCCGATGGTGTATCTCGAACAGGCGGTGCTCAACCCTCGCCACATCGAGGTGCAGATCCTCGCCGACGGCAAGGGCAACGTCATCCACCTCTTCGAACGCGATTGCAGCGTGCAGCGGCGCCATCAGAAGGTGATCGAGCTCGCTCCCGCCCCCAACCTGTCGGACGATTTGCGCGCCACGATCTGCGGGGACGCGGTCGCCTTCGCGCGTCGGATTGGTTACTCCTGCGCCGGCACCGTCGAGTTCCTGCTCGACGAACGCGGCAACCACGTCTTCATCGAGCTGAATCCACGCATCCAGGTCGAGCACACCGTCACCGAGGAGATCACCGACGTCGACCTGGTCGCCAGCCAGCTGCGCATCGCCGCGGGGGAGACGTTGGCCGATCTTGGGCTCAGTCAAGACTCGATCCGGGTGCGCGGTGTTGCCATGCAGTGCCGGATCACCACGGAGGATCCCGCCAAGGGATTCCGTCCCGACACCGGCCGCATCACCGGATACCGGTCTCCGGGTGGGGCGGGCATCCGGCTGGACGGCGGCACCACCCTCGGTGCGGAGATCAGCGCCCACTTCGACTCGATGCTGGTCAAGATGACGTGCCGGGGCCGGGACTTCTCGACCGCCGTCACGCGCGCCAGGCGCGGTCTTGCCGAGTTCCGGATTCGCGGGGTGTCGACGAACATCCCGTTCCTGCAGGCGGTGGTCGACGATCCCGACTTCCGCGCGGGCAGAGTGACGACGTCGTTCATCGACGAACGCCCGCAACTGCTCACCGCACACGCTTCGGCCGACCGCGGGACGAAGATGCTCAACTACCTCGCCGAGGTCACCGTCAACTCCCCGTACGGCGACCGGACGCGGATCTACCCCCAGGACAAGCTCCCCGGCGCCGACGTCGTCGACGTGGAGGCGCCTCCAGTGCCCGGCAGCAGGCAGCGGCTGGTCGAGCTCGGACCCGAGGGTTTCGCGGCGTGGCTGCGGGATTCGCCTGCGGTGGGCGTCACCGACACCACCTTCCGCGACGCGCATCAGTCGCTCCTCGCCACCCGGGTGCGCACCTCCGGGCTCATGGCCGTCGCGCCGTACATCGCAAGGATGACCCCGGAGCTGTTGTCCCTGGAGTGCTGGGGCGGCGCGACATACGACGTGGCGCTGCGCTTCTTGAAGGAAGACCCGTGGGAGCGGCTGGCGGCGCTGCGCGAGGTGGTGCCCAACATCTGCCTGCAGATGCTGCTGCGGGGTCGCAACACCGTTGGCTACACCCCGTATCCGGAAGTCGTGACCTCGGCCTTCGTGGAGGAGGCCACGGCTACGGGCATCGACATCTACCGGATCTTCGACGCCCTCAACAACGTCGAATCAATGCGACCGGCCATCGACGCCGTCCGCGAAACCGGAACGTCCGTGGCCGAAGTCGCCATGAGCTACACCGGTGACCTGTCCGATCCTGCCGAGACGCTCTACACCCTGGACTACTACCTCAAGCTCGCCGAGCAGATCGTCGACGCGGGCGCGCACGTGCTGGCCATCAAGGACATGGCGGGTCTGCTGCGGGCGCCCGCAGCGGCCACCCTGGTCTCGGCCCTGCGCAGCCGGTTCGATCTGCCCGTGCACGTGCACACCCACGACACGCCCGGCGGTCAGTTGGCCACCTATACGGCGGCCTGGCAGGCGGGCGCCAGCGCGGTCGACGGTGCAGCTGCGCCCTTGGCGGGCACCACCAGTCAGCCGTCGCTGTCCTCGATCGTCGCCGCGGCCATGCATACCCGCTACGACACCGGGCTGTCGCTGTCCGCGGTGTGCGATCTCGAGCCGTACTGGGAGGCGCTGCGAAAGGTGTACGCGCCGTTCGATGTTGGGGCATCTGGCATGGTCGCCCCGACAGGGCGGGTGTACTCGCACGAGATCCCCGGCGGTCAGCTGTCCAATCTGCGGCAGCAGGCGATCGCGCTCGGGCTGGGCAACCGCTTCGAGGACGTCGAGAACGCCTATGCCGGTGCCGACCGGGTCCTCGGACATCTGGTCAAGGTCACGCCGTCCTCGAAGGTCGTCGGCGATCTGGCCCTGGCACTGGTGGGCGCGGGCGTCACGGCCGACGAGTTCGCGGCCGACCCGGCGCGCTTCGACATCCCCGACTCCGTCATCGGTTTCCTGCGCGGTGAACTCGGCGATCCACCGGGCGGATGGCCGGAACCGTTGCGCACCAAGGCACTCGCTGGCCGCTCGCCCGCCAAGCCGCCGACGGAACTCAGCCCGCAGGACGAGGCGCTGCTCCGCGAACCCGGCACCGTGCGCCAGCGGGCGCTGAACCGGCTGCTGTTCCCCGGGCCGACGAAGGAATTCGAGGCGCACCGCGAGATCTACGGTGACACCTCGCGCCTGTCGGCCAACCAGTTCTGGTACGGCCTCCGCCACGGCGATGAGCACCGCATCCAGATCGACCGTGGCGTCGACCTGATCATCGGCCTCGAAGCGATCTCCGAGGCCGACGAGCGCGGCATGCGCACCGTGATGTGCATCCTGAACGGGCAACTGCGACCGGTGGTGGTCCGCGACGAGAGCATCGCCGAAACCGTGCCCGCAGCGGAGAAGGCCGATCGGTCCAACGCCGACCACGTCGCCGCGCCGTTCGCGGGGGTCGTCACCGTGAACGTCGCCGCGGGCGATCAGGTCAGCGCGGGCCAGGCCATCGCCACCATCGAGGCCATGAAGATGGAGGCGGCGATCACCGCTCCGAAGGCGGGCACCGTCGACCGTGTCGCCGTCTCGGCCACCGCACAGGTAGAAGGTGGCGACCTGCTGGCGGTGATTTCCCCGGCGGGCAGGAGCGGAGCGACCGGGGGATCGAGTTCGGCGGGGGAGAGCGAAGCGACCGGGGGATCGAACTGACCCGGATCGTCGGCGGTCGGTACGGCGGTCGCCGGATCGCGGTACCGCAGAGCCGGTCCGGTCGGGGCACCCGTCCCACGACGGACCGGGTCCGCGAGTCCCTGTTCAACGTGTTGACCGCGCGCCTCGATCTGGACGGTGTCAATGTCCTGGACTTGTATGCGGGTTCGGGAGCCCTTGGGCTGGAAGCGCTTTCGCGCGGCGCCGCGTCCGCGGTGTTCGTGGAGTCCGACCGGCGCGCGGTGGCGGTCATCGAGGCCAACGCGGCGGCCCTTGGCGTGACCGGCGCGGTGGTGCGGTGCGCCAGCGTCGACTCGGTGCTCGCGGCGGGTACCGGCCGGCCGGTAGACCTGGTGTTCGCCGACCCGCCGTACGAGGTCGCGTCGGCGGACGTGGAGGCGGTGCTCGACGCCCTGACCGATCGCGGCTGGGTGGGTCCCGGTGCGATCGCCGTGGTCGAGCGGCCGACGTTTGCGCCGCCTCTGGCGTGGCCCGCCGCGTGGTCGGCGGGGCGGGACCGCCGCTACGGCGACACCCGCCTCGAGTTCGGGGAGATCGCGTAGCGTCGTCGGGCATGAGTGGCGCCGTATGCCCCGGTTCGTTCGATCCCGTGACCCTCGGCCACGTCGACGTCTTCGAACGTGCGGCTGCACAGTTCGACGAGGTCGTGGTCGCCGTGCTGGTGAACCCGAACAAGGCAGGCATGTTCACCGCCGAGGAGCGCATCGAATTGATCCGCGAGTCGACGACGCACCTGACGAATCTGCGGGTGCAGAGTGGTAGCGGCCTGGTGGTGGACTTCGTCAAGTCCCACGGCCTCACCGCGATCGTCAAGGGGCTGCGCACCGGCACCGACTTCGAGTACGAGCTGCAGATGGCGCAGATGAACAAGCACGTTGCCGGCGTCGACACCTTCTTCGTCGCCACGACGCCGCAGTACTCCTTCGTGTCGTCCTCGCTCGCCAAGGAGGTCGCACTCCTCGGCGGTGACGTCTCGGAGTTGCTGCCAGCGCCCGTGAACGCGCGCCTCCGGGCCAAGCTCGCCGAGCGCTGAGCCCTCCCGCCACCGTGCGCCGGCTGTGCGGTGTCATACGCAACTCGCCGGGCGAAGCGGATGACATCGCACGCTCGAGGGGTTGCGGGCCGATTGGGCGAAACCCGACTCACCGGCGTGGCTTCCCTAGTCACACGAGCAACACCAGGCACACTGGTAACGACCAAACTAGGCCGGGAGGGTGTTGCCGTGTACCGAGTATTTGAGGCGCTCGACGAGCTCGGAGCGATCGTCGAGGAAGCCCGCGGTGTGCCGATGACGGCTGGCTGCATGGTGCCCCGCGGCGACGTTCTCGAACTGCTGGACGACATCAAGGACGCCATCCCCGGCGAACTCGACGACGCCCAGGACGTGCTCGACGCCCGCGACGGGATGCTGCGCGAGGCGAAGGATCACGCCGATTCGATGGTCTCGACGGCGACCGCCGAGGCAGATTCACTGGTCAACCACTCCCGTGGTGAAGCGGACCGCATCCTGTCCGACGCCAAGAGCCAGGCCGACCGCATGGTCGCCGAGGCGCGCCAGCACAGCGAGCGAATGGTCGGCGAGGCCCGCGAGGAGGCCAATCGCATCATGACCACCGCCAAGCGTGAGTACGAGGCAAGCACCGGACGGGCCAAGGCCGAAGCCGACCGCCTGATCGAGAACGGCAACCTGTCCTACGAGAAGGCCGTCCAGGAGGGCATCAAGGAGCAACAGCGCCTGGTGTCGCAGACCGAGATCGTGCAGACCGCGACCTCGGAGGCCACCCGCCTGATCGACACCGCGCACGCCGAGGCCGACCGCCTCCGCGGCGAATGCGACATCTACGTGGACAGCAAGCTCGCCGAATTCGAGGACTATCTGAACGGCACGCTGCGCTCCGTCGGGCGTGGCCGCCACCAACTGCGCACCGCTGCAGGGACGCACGACTACGCGCAACGGTAGGGACTGCCGACCACGGCCGTAAGATCGACTAATGGCCGGAAAGTCGAAGCATGGCGCACATGGTCGGTCTGGCCGTGGGCCGCAGTCTCCGTTCGTGCTGGACGTGGCACGACTGGGCATGAGGCCCGGCTCGATGATCACGTTCGCCGAAACGGTGCCGTCGCCGTCGCGGATCGGCATCGAGCTGATCGCCATCCCCGAGGGTGCTCCCGTCGAACTCGATCTGCGTCTTGAGTCGGTGTCGGAGGGCGTGCTCGTCAGCGGCACGATGTCGGCGCCGACGGCAGGGGAGTGTGCCCGCTGCCTGACTGCCGTTGCGGGGGACGTCGAGATCCACCTCACCGAGTTGTTCGCGTATCCGGACAGCACCACCGAGGCCACCACCGACGATGACGACGAGGTCGGATGCGTCATCGACGACACCGTCGATCTGACGCAACCGATCATCGACGCCGTGGGGATGGAACTGCCGTTCTCGCCGCTGTGCCGGGACGACTGCCCGGGCCTGTGCCCGGAGTGCGGTGCCGCGTTGGCCGACTTCGAGAATGACGCCGACCCGCACCACCACGACGTCATCGACCCGAGGTGGGCGAAGCTGGCTGCCATGAAACCCGTCGGAGAGGGATCGTCGGATCAGGTGCCCGGGGGTCGCGAGTGACGGTCGACCGGACTCCGCTACTCGAAGCCATCGGCGTCGACCTGCCCGACGATCTTCTGACCCTGGCCCTGACCCACCGCAGCTACGCCTACGAGGCAGGCGGGCTGCCCACCAACGAGCGCCTCGAGTTCCTCGGCGACGCCGTGCTGGGTCTGGTGATCACCGCGGAGATCTTCGCCAAGTACCCCGACCGCAGCGAGGGCGAACTGGCCAAGCTGAAGTCCGCCGTCGTCAACACCCAGGCGCTGGCCCGGATCGCCAGGAATCTCCCCCCCGACGGGCTCGGCGCCTACCTCCTGCTCGGCCGCGGTGAGGTGGCCAGCGGTGGCTCCCACAAGGCCAACCTGCTCGCCGACGCGGTGGAGTCACTGCTCGGCGCGGCGTACGTGCAGCACGGACACGAGGTGGCACGCGACGTCGTCATCAGGTTGTTCTCCGGCGCACTCGAGGCCGCCGCGAACCTGGGTGCGGGTCTCGACTGGAAGACCAGCCTGCAGGAGCTCGCGGCGGCCCGCCGGTTGGGCGTCCCGAGCTATGTCCTGGCCTCCACCGGACCCGAACACGACAAGCACTTCACCGCGCGGGCGATCGTCAACGCCGAGGACTTCGGCGTGGGCGAGGGCAAGACCAAGAAGGAAGCCGAACAACAGGCCGCCGCCGCGGCGTACAAGGCACTCGAGTCGCTCGAGTTCGCCGGCCAAGACGCCACATCTCCCAACCGCACGCCCGAGCGGAATGCCTGAACTTCCCGAGGTCGAGGTCGTCCGGCGCGGGCTGGCCGCGCACGTGGTCGGACGGACCATCACCGCGGTCCGGGTGAACCATCCTCGCGCCGTCCGCGGCCACGAGGAGGGCCCGGCGGATCTGACGGCACGACTGCTCGACAACGTCGTGACCGGAACGGGGCGACGCGGTAAGTACCTGTGGCTGACGCTGGCCAGCGGCGACGCCCTGGTGGTCCACCTCGGCATGAGTGGGCAGATGCTGCTGGGACCCGTTCCGAAGACCGAGCATCTACGGGTCGCCACCCTCCTCGACGATGGAACGGCGATGAGCTTCGTCGATCAGCGCACGTTCGGGGGCTGGCGGCTGGCCGACCTGGTGACCGTCGACGGCACCGAGGTCCCCGTCCCCGTCGCACACATCGCGCGCGATCCGCTGGATCCGTTGTTCGACCGTGCCGCGGTGGTGAAGGTGTTGCGGCGCAAGCATTCCGAGATCAAGCGGCAGCTGCTGGATCAGACGGTCGTCTCGGGTATCGGCAACATCTACGCCGACGAGTCGCTGTGGCGCGCGAAGGTCAACGGCGCGCGGATCGCCGAAACGCTGACCAAGCCGACACTGGCCTCGATCCTCGACCACGCTACGGACGTGATGCGCGACGCGCTCGGTCAGGGCGGCACGTCGTTCGACTCGCTGTACGTCAACGTCAACGGCGAGTCGGGCTACTTCGACCGCTCGCTGGATGCCTACGGCCGCGAGGGGCAGCCGTGCGGCCGCTGCGGTGCGGTCATGCAGCGCGACAAGTTCATGAACCGGTCGTCGTTCTACTGCCCCCGTTGCCAGCCGAGACCGCGCCCGCCACGCCCGTCGTAGACCAGTTACTGTGAGCTTCCTGTGTGACCATTGCATCGTCGACCCAAGGGGATGTCGTGACCAATCGGCCCATCGAGGTGTGCCAGGGCCAGGGCCCGGAATTGCTCGACGCCACCATCGACCCGGACTGGATTCTCGAGGGGACGCCGAAGAGCCGCAGTAGTTGGTGGTGCGGGAGCGCCGACCGGATGGCCAACCACTACGTGTGGGATTGCACTGCGGGCCGTTTCAGGTGGTACTTCGATCGCGACGAGACCGTCTACGTCATCGAGGGTGAGGTCGAGGTCAGCGGTGAGGGGGTGCCGCCGACCTGGCTGCGCGCCGGGGACGCCGCGCTGTTCCGAGCCGGAACCTGGTCCACCTGGCATGTGCCGCAGTACGTCCGCAAGCACGCCATCATCCGGCGGGGGTTGCCGGCGCCGCTGCGCCTGCTCGTCGAGTGCGCCCGACGGGCCAAGCAGCTGATCGGCTCAAGAGGCTGACGCGGGGCCCGGAATCAGCAGCGGCGGACGCACTGTTTCACTGTCTGCGAATGACCGGTGTCGACGAAGGGTGTTTCATGACTGACCTATGGGTGGAGCGCACGGGCGTGCGCCGCTACACCGGTCGCAGCACCAGGGGCGCGGAGGTGATGATCGGGTCCGAGGACGTCGAGGGCGTGTTCACCCCGGGGGAGCTGTTGAAGATCGCCCTGGCCGCATGCAGCGGGATGAGCAGCGACCACGCCCTGCGCGCCCGGCTCGGTGACGACTACGAGGCCACGGTGCGGGTGTCGGGGCCCGCGGACCGCGAGCAGGAGCGCTACCCGTTGCTCGAGGAGCACCTCGAGGTCGATCTGTCGGCGCTGTCGGAGGAGGAGATCAGGAAGCTCCTCGTCATCGTCGAGCGCTCGATCGACAAGGTGTGCACCGTCGGGCGCACGCTCAAGACCGGGGCCGAGGTGACGTTCGAGGTCACCCAGAAGTGATGCCGCCGGTCGGGGACGACGTCCGCCTGACCGCGTGGGTGCACGGCCGGGTCCAGGGTGTCGGGTTCCGCTGGTGGACCCGGGCGAGGGCGTTGGAACTGGGCCTCACCGGGTTCGCGGCCAACAAGGACGACGGCCGCGTGCACGTGGTCGCCCGCGGTTCCCACGCGGCATGTCAGCGGCTGCTCGACATGCTCCAGGGTGGGGCCACGCCGGGGCGGGTCGACACCGTCGTCTTCGACTGGTCCGACGCCGGCGACCCGATCGAGGGCTTCGCCGAGCGATAGCAACTTCGCAGGTAAGGTGGCACGTCATGCATCTGAAGAGTCTGACGCTGAAGGGCTTCAAGTCCTTCGCCTCGCCGACGACTCTTCGGTTCGAGCCGGGCATCACCTGCGTCGTCGGACCCAACGGTTCGGGTAAGTCCAACGTGGTCGACGCGTTGACGTGGGTGATGGGCGAGCAGGGCGCCAAGACGTTGCGCGGCGGCAAGATGGAGGACGTCATCTTCGCCGGGACGTCGTCGCGGGCGCCGCTGGGCCGCGCCGAGGTGACGCTGACGATCGACAACTCCGACAACGCGCTGCCGATCGAGTACACCGAGGTGTCGATCACGCGGCGGATGTTTCGCGACGGCGCAGGCGAGTACGAGATCAACGGCAACGCCTGCCGGCTGATGGACGTTCAGGAACTGTTGTCCGACTCGGGCATTGGGCGCGAGATGCACGTCATCGTCGGCCAGGGCAAGCTCTCGGAGATCCTCGAGTCCAAGCCGGAGGACCGTCGCGCGTTCATCGAGGAAGCCGCCGGCGTGCTCAAGCACCGCAAGCGCCGCGAGAAGGCGGTCCGCAAGCTCGATTCGATGTCGGCGAACCTCAACCGGCTCACTGACCTCACCAGCGAATTGCGGCGACAGCTCAAACCGTTGGGACGTCAGGCGGAGATGGCGCGGCGGGCCCAGACCATCCAGGCCGATCTGCGCGACGCCCGGCTTCGCCTGGCCGCCGACGATCTCGTCACGCGACGCGCCGAGTTCAACGACACCAACCAGGCCGAGACGACGCTGCGGCGCGAGCACGACGAGATCAGCACCCGCCTGGAGACCGCGACGTTCGAGCTGGCCGCCCACGAGACGGCGGTGGCCGGTCTGAGCGGGCGTGCCGAGGCCGCGCAGCAGACGTGGTTCCGGCTGTCTGCGCTGGCCGAACGGGTCAGTGCGACCGTGCGCATCGCCAGCGAGCGAACGCAACTCCTCGACGCCGATGCCGAGGTGGCCCAGGGCGCGGATCCGGACGCACTCGAGGCCCAGGCCGACGAGGTGGCCTCCCATGAACGGCAGCTGCTCGTCGAGCTGGCGCAGTGCCGGGAGCGGCAGGAGGCGGCGCGCGCGGAACTGGGTGAGCGCGAACGGATTGCGGCCGAGGCCGAACGTGCCCATCTCGCCGCGGCCAGGGCTGAGGCCGACCGCCGCGAGGGGTTGGCGCGGCTCTCCGGCCAGGTGGACACCATCCGCACGCGAGTCGAGTCGATCGACGAGGGGGTGGCTCGCCTCACGGTCAGCATCGAGGAGTCGGCACTGCGGGTCCAGCAGTCCCGGGTGGACTTCGAGACCGTGCAGAATCGCGTCGGCGAGCTCGACGCGGGCGAGCTCGGTCTCGACGATCAACACGACCGCACGGTGATGGCGCTGCGGCTGGCCGACTCGCGGGTCGCGGAGTTGCAGGCCGGCGAACGCGCCGCCGAACGGCAGGTGGCGTCGCTGCAGGCGCGCATCGACGCGCTGGCGGTGGGTTTGGACCGCAGGGATGGCGCCGCCTGGCTGCAGAAGCACCACGACGGATCTGGACTGCTGGGGTCGGTGGCAAAGATGTTGCAGGTGCGCGCCGGACACGAGGCGGCGGTCGCGGCCGTACTCGGCTCTGCGGCCGATGCGCTGGCCGCGGAGAGCTTCGGCGCCGCGCGCTCGGCGGTCGCGGCCCTCAAGCGGGCCGACGGCGGCCGCGCGGCGATCGTGCTGGGGGATTGGCCCGAAACTGCCTCGCCAGCAACGGGTTCGAATCACTCGCTGCCCGATGGCGCGCTGTGGGCGGTCGATCTGGTCGAGCCGGCCCCACGTCTGCGCGGCGCGATGGCGGCGATGCTCGCCGGGGTGGTGGTGGTGTCCGATCTGACCGCGGCACTCGATCTCGTCGCGCGCAATCCCGAGCTGCGTGCGGTGACCGCGGACGGCGACCTGGTCGGCGCCGGTTGGCTGACCGGCGGCTCCGACCGCAAGCCGAGCACGCTGGAGATCACCTCCGAAATCGACAAGGCGCGTGCGGAATTGGCGTCCGCCGAACGACAGGTGTCCGAGCTGACCGCGGCTCTGTCTGGCGCCGTGGCCGAGCAGCAGTCGCGTCAGGATTCCGCGGAGGATGCCCTCGCGGCGCTCAACGAATCCGATGCGGCGATCTCGGGGATCTACGAACAGCTCGGCAGACTGGGGCAGGAGACCCGCGCGGCGGAGGAGGAGTGGCAACGCCTCAACGGCCAGCGCAACGAGCTGGAGGCCGGGCGGGTGAAGACCGTCGAGGAGTTGTCGGGTCTGGAGGAGCGGTTGCGCAATGCGCAGGAGCTGCCCATGTTCGACGCCGAACCGGTCGACCGTCAGGAGTCCGTCGCTGCGGCCGAGGCGGCACGCGCCGCGGAGTTCGAGGCACGGCTGGCCGTCCGCACCGCAGAGGAACGGGCGAATGCCGTTCGCGGACGGGCGGATTCGTTACGCCGAGCGGCGGCCGCCGAACGTGAGGCGCGGCTGCGCGCGCAGCGGGCCCGCGAGGCGCGTGAGCTCGCCGCCACTGTCGCAGCGGCGGTCGCGGACTCGGGCCGACTGGTCGCGGCCCGGCTCGCGGTGGCGGTGGCGGTGGCGGGTCGCACCAGGGACGGACTGGCCGCCGAGCGCAGCCACCGGGCCGAGGCGCTGAGCCGGGTCCGCCACGAGGTCAACGAACTCAACGCCAGGATCACCGCGCTCACCGACTCCCTGCACCGCGACGAGGTGGCGAAGGCGCAGGCGTCCCTGCGCATCGAGCAGTTGGAGCAACAGGCGCTCGAACAGTTCGGCATGGCGACCGACGATCTCGTCGAGGAGTACGGCCCACACGTCCCGCTCCCGCCCTCGGAGTTGGAGATGGCCGAGTACGAACAGGCCAAGGAGCGGGGTGAGCAGGTCACCACGCCTGCGCCGATGCCGTTCGACCGGGCCACTCAGGAACGTCGGGCCAAGAAGGCCGATCGGGAGCTCGCCGAACTCGGCCGAGTGAATCCCCTTGCGCTGGAGGAGTTCGCAGCTCTCGAGGAGCGCTACAACTTCCTGTCCACGCAGCTCGAGGACGTCAAGGCCGCACGCAAGGATCTGCTCGACGTGATCACCGACGTCGACGAGCGCATCCTGCAGGTCTTCGCCGAGGCATACGCCGACGTGGAGCGAGAGTTCACCCAGGTGTTCGCCACGCTCTTCCCCGGCGGTGAGGGCCGGCTGCTGCTGACCAACCCCGACGACATGCTGACCACCGGCATCGAGGTCGAGGCCCGTCCACCCGGCAAGAAGATCAAGCGGCTGTCCCTGCTGTCCGGCGGCGAGAAGTCGCTGACGGCGGTCGCGATGCTGGTGGCCATCTTCCGGGCCCGCCCCTCACCCTTCTACGTCATGGACGAGGTCGAGGCTGCGCTCGACGACGTCAACCTGCGCCGCCTGATCAGCCTGTTCGAACAGCTCCGCGAAGTGTCGCAGCTCATCGTCATCACCCACCAGAAGCCGACCATGGAGATCGCCGACGCCCTGTACGGCGTCACCATGCGCGACGACGGCATCACGACCGTGATCTCGCAGCGGATGCGGGGCCAGGAACTCGTCACCACGACCACCTAGCCCGTTGCCGGACCCCGCCCTGAGACAATGACGCGGTGACGCAAGGTCAGTTGATGGGTCTCTGGATCGCCGTGGCGGTCATCGCCGTTCTCGTGATGGTGGCGCTGGTCGTCGGGCTGGTGCGTTACCGGCGGCGACGGATCAGCCTGTCGCGGCCCGATGATGCCGCCGCCCTCGACAAACCCGTCGACAAGTCTGGCGGCTACACGGCGTCCTCGACGATCTCGTTCACCCAGGCGACGGACACCCCGCTGGACGTCCAGGGCCTGCCCGCGGTGGGGGACGACGCCACCGTTCCGCGCGATGCGCCCAAGCGGTCGATTTCCGACGTCCAGCTGCCCGACCTCGTCGAACCCGAACCCGAACCCGACCTCGTCGAACCCGAACCCGAGCTCGTCGAACCCGAGGTCCGGCCCGAACCCGAGCCGGAGGCTCTCGAAGCTCCCTCCGAAATCGAGTCGATCGCCCCGTCGGACGGCAGGCTGGAGCGGCTTCGCGGGCGGCTGTCGAAGTCGCAGAACGCGCTGGGCCGCAGCATGCTCGGCCTGCTCGGCGGTGGCGACCTCGACGAGGACTCGTGGGAGGAGATCGAGGACACCCTGCTGGTCGCCGATCTCGGACCCGTCGTCACCGAGTCCGTGGTGAGCGCCCTTCGCGCCAGGATGGCCGCGACGAGTGTCCGGTCCGAGGCCGACGCCCGGGCGGTGCTCCGCGAGGTGCTCATCAACGAGCTGCGGCCCGAGTTGGATCGCTCGATCAGGGCTCTGCCGCACGCGAACAAACCCTCGGTCCTACTCGTCGTCGGCGTCAACGGGACGGGCAAGACCACGACCGTCGGCAAGCTGGCCAGGGTCCTCGTTGCCGACGGCCGTCGGGTGGTCCTCGGGGCGGCCGACACGTTCCGCGCCGCCGCGGCCGATCAGTTGCAGAGCTGGGCGTCGCGGGTGGGGGCCGAGGTCGTGCGCGGTCCGGAGGGGGCCGATCCTGCCTCGGTGGCGTTCGATGCCGTCGATCAAGGCATCGCCACGGGGGCCGACGTCGTGGTCATCGACACCGCCGGCCGGCTGCACACCAAGACCGGCCTGATGGACGAGCTCGGCAAGGTCAAACGCGTCGTGATGAAGCGGGCGGTGGTCGACGAGGTGTTGCTGGTGCTCGACGCGACCATCGGGCAGAACAGCCTGCCCCAGGCGCGGGTCTTCGCCGAGGTGGTCGACATCACCGGTGTGGTCCTGACCAAACTCGACGGGACGGCCAAGGGCGGCATCGTCTTTCGCGTGCAGCAGGAACTGGGTGTGCCGGTGAAGCTGGTTGGACTCGGCGAGGGACCGGACGACCTGGCGCCATTCGAGCCCGCCGCGTTCGTCGACGCCCTGTTGGGCTGACGCCCCATTCGGCTGACGCGACCTGCTCAACCAACGCCCTGACGAGGCGGTTAACACCGACGAAACGAAATCCGTCGATCCGTTCACATCGGCGAAACACGGGCGGCTCATTCGCGAAACAACCAGTGCGCATTGTCTTGGCCTAGGTCATCGGTGACTAACCGTGGCATGGGCGAAGGAGGAAACTGGGAGTGGACGGATTTCCGATAATGGGTGCGCCGGACACCGGCGACACGGCATGGATGTTGGCTAGCGCCGCACTCGTGCTGCTGATGACCCCTGGACTGGCCTTCTTCTACGGCGGCATGGTTCGCGCCAAGGGCGTCCTCAACATGCTGATGATGAGCATCAGTTCCATGGGTGTCGTCACCGTGTTGTGGGTGCTCTACGGCTACTCGATGGCGTTCGGCAACGACAAGTTCAACTTCTTCGGTGATCCGACGCAGTACTTCGGGCTCAAGGGGATCATCGGCGGAAATGCCGCGGAGGCGATCGTCGCCGATCCCAGTGCGGGCGTCGAGGCTGCCGACGCGATCACCATTCCGCTTGCCGGGACGATCCCGATGTCGGTCTTCGTCGCCTTCCAGCTCATGTTCGCGATCATCACCGTGGCCCTGATCTCGGGTGCGGTCGCCGATCGTCTGAAGTTCGGTGGCTGGCTGCTGTTCTCGGGTCTGTGGGTCACGGTCGTCTACTTCCCGGTGGCGCACTGGGTGTTCGCCTTCGACGGCTTCACCGGTGAGAAGGGCGGCTGGATCGCCAACCAACTCGCCGCGGTCGACTTCGCGGGTGGTACTGCCGTGCACATCAACGCCGGTACCGCCGGCTTGGTGTTGGCCATCATCCTCGGCAAGCGCCGAGGCTGGCCCGGCGCGCCGATGCGTCCGCACAACCTGCCGTTCGTGATGCTCGGTGCGGGTCTGCTGTGGTTTGGCTGGTACGGGTTCAACGCCGGATCTGCCGTTGGCTCAGGCGGTTTGGCCGGTGCCACCTTCGTCACGACGACGGTCGCCACCGCCGCCGCGATGCTGGCCTGGCTACTCACGGAGAAGATCCGTGACGGCCACGCCACCTCGCTCGGTGCTGCGTCGGGCATCGTGGCCGGCCTGGTCGCCATCACGCCGTCGTGCTCGTCGGTGAATGTGGTTGGCGCACTGGTGATCGGCGTCGTGGCCGGCGTGCTCTGCGCGCTGGCGGTCGGGCTGAAGTTCAAGCTCGGCTTCGACGACTCGCTCGACGTCGTCGGCGTCCACCTGGTCGGCGGCATCATCGGCACGCTGCTGGTAGGCCTGGTCGCCGCGCCCGAGGCGGGTGCCGGTGTGGCGGGACTGTTCTATGGCGGCGGAGTCGACCAGCTGTGGAGGCAGGCGGTCGGAGCCGGTGCGGTGCTGCTGTACTCGGCAATCGGCACGGCCGTGGTGGCCTACATCGTCAAGTTCACCGTCGGTCTGCGGCTGGACGAAGAGGAAGAGGCCAACGGCATCGACGAAGCCGAGCATGCGGAAACGGCTTATGAACTCGCGTGATCGGGAAGTATTGATAGGGGCGTTGGGAATGACCCGGAAGGAACTGACCACATGAAGCTGATCACTGCGATCGTCAAGCCGTTCACCTTGGAGGACGTCAAGACGGGTCTCGAACAGGCGGGCATCCTCGGGATGACCGTCAGCGAGGTGCAGGGCTATGGCAGGCAGAAGGGCCACACCGAGGTCTACCGTGGTGCGGAGTACTCCGTCGACTTCGTCCCCAAGGTGCGGGTCGAGGTGCTGGTGGACGAGTCCGCCGTCGACAAGGTGGTCGACGTCATCGTCCAGGCCGCCCGCACCGGCAAGATCGGTGACGGCAAGGTGTGGGTCAGCCCCGTCGACACCGTGGTCCGCGTGCGGACCGGCGAACGGGGAAGCGACGCCATCTGATGCAGAAGTGATCTAAGCGTCGTCTCCCGGACGCGCACCGAGGACCATTTCGATCGCACGTCCGGGGAGGACACCGAGATGACGAAGCAGACACCAGATCCCGCCGACGAGCGCTCGCGCGAGGAGATGACGACCGCCGACGGGGCCTCTCGATGGGAGGCCCCGCCGGCGGGTTCGTCGCGTCCGGCGAAGGATCTGGCCACCGCGGCCGAACAACTCCTCACCGGCGGGGCGAAGCTCGACTCCGCCGCGTTGCGCAACGCGTTGCTCGATCTGCACGAATTCTGGCTCACCACCAAGGCCACCGAGATCGGCATCACCGCCACCAGCGGGTTCGCCATCGTCGCGACCGGCGGTCTGGGCCGCGGCGAACTGCTGCCCTATTCCGACCTGGATCTCACCCTCGTCCACGACGAGATGCCCCGCGACGTCGTGTCACAGGTGGCCGAGCTGCTGTGGTATCCGTTGTGGGACGCCAACATTCACATCGATCACAGCGTTCGCACGGTACCCGAGGCGCTCAAGGTCGCCGGTGAGGACATCTCCGCGGGCCTGGCCATGCTCGACGCCCGACACATCGCCGGTGACGCCGACCTCTCGGCTCTGCTGGTGGGCGGCGCCCGTCGCCAGTGGCGTACCGGTATCGCGCCTCGCTTCCCCGAGCTCGTCGACCACACCCGCGCGCGCTGGGAGCGCAGCGGTCAGATCGCGCACCGCGCCGAACCCGACCTGAAGAACGGCCGAGGCGGGTTGCGCGACGTACAGCTGCTCAACGCGCTGGCCATCGCGCAGCTGGCCGACGCCTACCCGAGCCGGTCTCTGGCCTCGCCCACCGGATCGCTGGGCGACGCCCACCTCGCGCTGCTCAACGTGCGCACCGAACTGCACCGGGTCTCACGCCGCGGCAGGGAGATGCTGTTGGCGCAGTACGCCGACGAGATCGGCGCGTCCCTGCACATCGGTGACCGGTTCGATCTCGCACGCATGCTCAGCGATGCCGCGCGCACCATCAGCTACTACGTCGACGCGGGTATCCGCACCGCGTCGAATGCGTTGCCGCGTAGGGGATTGTCCGCGCTGCGGCGTCCCGTGCGACGGCCCGTCGACGAGGGTGTCATCGAGTACGGCGGTGAGGTCATGCTGGCCCGCGACGCCCGCCCCGAACGGGACTCTGGCCTGATCCTGCGGGTCGCTGCTGCCTCGGCCACGAACGGATTGCCGATGTCGGCGTCCACCCTCAGTCGACTGGCCGAGACGGCGCCCGAACTCCGCACGCCGTGGCCGCGTCAAGCGCTCAAGGACCTGTTGGTGATGCTGGCGGCCGGTCCCGCCACGGTCGCCACCGTGGAGGCCTTGGATCGGACCGGCCTGTGGGGCAGGCTATTCCCCGAATGGGGTGCCGTTCGGGACCTCCCGCCGCGAGACGTCATCCACACCTGGACCGTCGACCGGCATCTCGTCGAAACCGTCTCGCGCGCAAGCGCCTTCACCACCCGGGTCTCGCGCCCGGATCTCCTCGTCCTCGGGGCCCTGACGCACGACATCGGCAAGGGGCGGGGCGGCGACCACAGCGTCATCGGCGCCGATCTGGCGACTCAGATCGGCACCAGGCTGGGCCTGTGGCCGACCGACGTCGCCCTGCTGTCCAAGATCGTGCGGTACCACCTGCTTCTGCCGGACACGGCGACGCGCCGGGATCTGCAGGACCCCAAGATCATCTCCGCCGTCGTAGACGCGCTCGACGGTGACCTGGTGCTGCTCGAGTTGCTTCACGCACTGGCGGAGGCCGATTCGTTGGCGACCGGACCGGGGGTGTGGGGTGACTGGAAGGCCTCGCTCATCGGTGATCTGGTCCGTCGCTGCAGGATGGTGATGGCGGGAGAGCCCCTGCCGCAGCCGGATCCGGTTGAGCCACGACATCTTTCGCTGGCCGCGGACCGCGGAGTGCACGTCGAGTTGGTGGCCGGTGACAGCCCGCACATCTTCAACGTCACGATGATCGCCCTCGATCGCCGTGGGCTCCTGTCCAAGGCGGCCGGCGTCTTGGCGCTGAATTCGCTGCGGGTGCACTCGGCGTCGGTCAACATTCACGACGGCGTCGCGATCAACACGTTCGCGGTGTCACCACACTTCGGCTCCCCGCCGGCCGCCGAACTGTTGCGGGAACAGTTCGGGCTGGCGCTGTCGGGCGACCTCGACGTCATCGGAGCGCTGGAACGACGGGACCGCGATGCCGCCGCGACGAACACGACACGGGCCGGGGACATACCGGACGCCGTGCCGATCAACGCCCCGCCGCCACCCCGCGTCCTGTGGTTCGACGGCACGTCCCCTGGCGAGTTCGTCGTGCAGATCCGCAGCACCGACCGCGCGGGGCTGCTGGCCCGACTGACGGCGGCGATCGAGCGGGACGGGGTCGACATCGCCTGGGCGAAGGTGACCACGCTGGGCTCGTCGGTCGTGGACGCCTTCGGCCTCGTGGTGCCCTCGTTGATCGACGACGCGGTGACGGCGGATCACGCGGAGGCGCGCCGGGAACTCGAGCGCGACCTGTTCGCGGTGCTCCCCACTCCGCCTCCGCCGAAGGCCGTACCGGAGGCCAGCTGACGGCGAACGTCCACGACGTGTGACCGCACCGCCGTCGACCGACGCCGACCGCTAGGCTAACCACGTGTTCGAATCGCTTTCCGACCGATTGACCGGGGCCTTAACCGGCCTGCGTGGCAAGGGTCGGCTCACCGACGCCGACATCGACGCCACCGCGCGCGAAATCCGGCTGGCCCTCCTCGAGGCCGACGTCTCGCTGGTCGTCGTGCGCGCCTTCATCACCCGAATCAAGGACCGCGCCAAGGGCGCCGAGGTCTCCGGTGCCCTGAACCCGGCCCAGCAGGTCGTCAAGATCGTCAACGATGAGCTGGTTGGCATCCTCGGCGGTGAGACCAGGACGATCCGCTACGCCAAGACGCCGCCGACAGTCGTCATGCTGGCAGGCCTGCAGGGTTCCGGTAAGACCACCCTGGCCGGCAAGCTCGCCAAGTGGTTCAGAGACCAGGGGCACACCCCGCTGCTGGTCGCCTGCGACCTCCAGCGTCCGGGCGCGGTCAACCAGCTGCAGATCGTCGGTGAACGTGCGGGCGTGCAGGTGTTCGCACCGCACGGCGGCACGGTGGAGGGCTCCGACGACTCCGCCCCGGGCGACCCCGTCGCGGTCGCCACCGCCGGTCTCGCAGAGGCCAAGACCAAGCACTACGACGTCGTGATCGTCGACACCGCCGGCCGCCTCGGCATCGACGAGGAGTTGATGAACCAGGCGGCGGCGATCCGGGACGCGGTGGACCCCGACGAGGTGCTGTTCGTCCTGGACTCGATGATCGGCCAGGACGCCGTGATGACCGCGGAGGCATTCCGCGAGGGCGTCGGTTTCACCGGCGTCGTGCTGACCAAGCTCGACGGCGATGCCCGCGGTGGTGCTGCGCTGTCGGTGCGCGAGATCACGGGCGTGCCGATCCTCTTCGCCTCCGACGGCGAGAAGCTCGACGACTTCGACGTCTTCCATCCCGACCGGATGGCCAGCCGCATCCTCGGCATGGGTGACGTGCTGACCCTCATCGAGCAGGCCGAACAGGTCTTCGACGCCGAGAAGGCCGAGGAAGCCGCGGCCAAGATCGGCAGCGGCGAACTCACGCTGGAGGACTTCCTCGAGCAGATGCTGATGATCCGCAAGATGGGTCCGATCGGCAACCTGCTTGGCATGCTGCCCGGCGCCGGCCAGATGAAGGATGCGCTGGCCGCCGTCGACGACACCCAGCTCGACCGCGTCCAGGCCATCATCCGGGGCATGACGCCCGCCGAGCGCGCAGACCCGAAGATCATCAACGCCTCGCGACGGCTGCGCATCGCGAACGGTTCGGGTGTCGCAGTGGCGGAGGTGAATTCCCTCGTCGACCGGTTCTTCGATGCCCGCAAGATGATGTCGCAGATGGCCGGACAAATGGGAATGCCGTTCGCCCGCAAGGGTTCCTCGCGCAAGGCGGCCAAGGGCAAGAACAAGCAGGCAGGCAAGAAGAAGGGCGGCCGGGGTCCGACGCAGCCGAAGGCGCCCAATCCGCTCGGTGTCGGCGGCGGTATGCCCGCCGGCTTCCCCGACCTGTCCAACATGCCGAAGGGGCTCGACGAGCTACCGCCGGGCCTGGCCAACTTCGACCTGTCCAAGCTGAAGTTTCCCGGCCAGAAGTAAACGTGCGTCTGCACGTTCGGGGACGCGGCCTGCCCGATGGCGAGCCGGTCGAGTGGTGGATCGCCCACGGTGTGCTCAGCGCCGAGCCGATCGCCAACGCGGACAACGTCTTCGACGGCGGTTGGATCATCCCAGGGCTGGTCGACGCGCATTGCCACGTCGGCCTCGGGCGGGACGGACCGACTGAGTTCGACGTGGCCGTCACGCAGGCCGAGACCGAACGGGAGGCCGGCGCCCTGCTGTTGCGCGATGCCGGTTCGCCCGTCGACACACGCAGCCTCGACGACCGGGAGGATTTGCCCCGCATCATCCGCGCCGGCCGCCACTTGGCGCGGCCGAGGCGCTACCTCCCGCGCGTACCGATCGACATCGAGGACGAGTCGCAACTGCCCCTCGCGGTCGCTGAGCAGGCCCGTCGGGGTGACGGCTGGGTGAAGCTGGTGGGGGACTGGATCGACAGGGGCGTCGGCGATCTCACTCCGCTGTGGTCCGACGCCGTCCTGGTCGACGCCATCGCGGCGGCGCACGTCGAAGGCGCCCGGGTGACCGCCCACGTGTTCGGCGAGGACGCCTTGCCCGGTCTGATCAAGGCGGGCATCGATTGCATCGAGCACGGCACCGGGATCACCGACGACGTCATCGAGATGATGCTCGAGCACGGCACCGCGCTGGTGCCGACGCTGATCAACATCGAGAACTTTCCCGGCATTGCCGACGCGGCGGCCAAGTATCCGACCTATGCCACGCACATGCGGGACCTCTACGCCTCCTGCGCGCAGCGGGTCGGCGCCGCCCACGACGCGGGTGTGCCCATCTATGCCGGGACCGACGCGGGCGGCATGATCGCCCACGGCCGGATCGCCGACGAGGTCGAGGCGCTCAAGACCGTTGGCATGAGTCCGACGGCGGCGCTCGGCGCGGCGTGCTGGGACGCCAGGGCATGGCTGGGCAGACCGGCGCTGGAGCACGGGGCCTCGGCCGATCTGGTCTGCTACGCCGAGGATCCGCGTGGCGGCGCCGGGGTGGTCGGCCATCCGAGTCTGGTCATGTTGCGCGGCCGCGTCTTCTAGCCCCACTTCCCCCCGCCGAGCAGACGCAAAGGTGCGCTCACACCCGGCGTGTCGTGCACTTTGCGTCTGGTCGCAAGAGAGGGGGAGACGCCAACCAGCTCGGCTAACGTATGACCCCGGTGCCCCCCGGGCAACCCCAAACGAGGAGCGCCCATGGCAACTCAGCACTTCATCTCGGGCCTACCTCGCTCGGGTTCAACGCTGTTGGCTGCGCTGCTCCGGCAGAACCCACGCTTCGAGGCTGGGATGTCGGGTCCGTTGGCCGGCCTCTTCGGCGCGTTGCTCGGCCAGATGAGCGCGGGTCACGAGTACTCGGTGTTCATCGACGACGCCAAGCGCGAGCGCATCCTCCGGGGGTTGTTCGACAGTTTCTACGCCGAGACGGACGCCGAGGTCATCTTCGACACCAATCGCGGGTGGTGTGCGTGGATGCCTGCGATCGCGCACCTCTTCCCGGATGCCAAGGTGATCGCCTGCGTGCGCGATCTGCCGTGGGTGATCGACAGCATCGAACGACTGATCCAACGCAACGTCTTCAGCCCGTCCTCCATCTTCAACTACAGCGCGGGGGGCACCGTCTACACCCGTGCCAATGTCGTTGCGGGACAAGATGGAATGGTAGGCGGGCCCTACGACGCTCTCAAGCAGGCCTGCTACGGCGCGCAGCGGGATCGGCTGCTCCTCGTGCAGTACGAGACCCTGACCACCGATCCAGCCGCGACGATGAGCGCGATCTACGACTTCCTCGACGAGGCGCCGTTCGAGCACGACTTCGACCACGTGGAGTACGACGTCACCGATTTCGACAGGCGCGCGGGCACGCCGGGACTGCACACTGTCGGCAAGCGCGTCACGGCGTCCACGCGTGCGACGTTGCTGCCGCCGGACCTGTTCGAGCGCTTCGCCAACGACGCCTTCTGGCGCGACCGGCAGAGGATGCCCGAGGGTCTCCGAATCGTGTGAGTCCCAACCGGTAGCCGTGCCGCCACCGACGTGATCGATGGCGGCACGGCTCGGAACCGCTAGGGGCCGTTGGATCCCGCCACGCCGTTGGTGCCGGGATCACCGGGAGGCGTGCCGCCGCCACCGAGCCGGCCGAGGCCCGCACCACCGACGGCGCCCACGGTGCCCACCGCGCCCGCCGGTCCGTTTCCAGAAGGCTGGCCCAGGAATTTGTTGCCGTAGCCACCGGGCCCTCCGGCACCCAGGTTGCCGCCCTTCGCCCCGTTGCCGCCGTTGCCGCCGTCACCACCGGGGCCGGACAACGAGTTTCCGCCGTACCCACCCCACCCGCCGGACCCGCCGGACCCGCCGTTACCTCCGGCTCCGCCGCTGCCACCGAAGCCCGCCGACGTTCCGAACGCACCGCCGTAACCACCGGTGCCACCGTTGCCGCCCGTGCCGGCCGCGCCGCCGACGTTGGCGTTCCCGCCGGTGCCACCCGCGCCGGCCGGACCGGAAACGGAGTTGCCGCCGGCGCCACCGAATCCGCCGCTGCCCCCGCGGCCGCCGCTGCCGCCATCTCCGCCGCCACCGGCTCGGAGGGGTCCGGGATCCTTGAGCTGGCCGCCGAACCCGCCGCCGCCGCCGTTACCGCCGATACCGCCGACGCCTCCTGCTCCGCCGGCGCCGCCGCTACCGGATCCCGACGCAACGCCTCCGGCACCGCCGTCGCCACCGCCCGAGGCGTAACCACCGTCTCCACCGTCGTTGCCGAAGCCGGCGAACTCGTTGCTGACGCCGCCGCTACCGCCGAACCCGCCGGCACCACCGTTGGCACCGGCTCCGCCGGCGCCACCCGCTCCGCCGGTGCCGTTTCCAAGAGCCGCGCCGCCCGAGCCGCCGCGACCGGCCAAGCCGGCGCTGCCGCCGCGGGCGGCTGCGCCTCCCGAGCCGGCGCTGGTGCCGTAGACACCCGAGTCGCTACCGCCGAGCTCACCGTTGCCACCCTTTCCACCGGCGCCCGCCGCCCCGGCGTTGCCGCCGACGCCGCCGTTGCCGTTGCCCAGGGCCGCGCCGCCGGCACCACCGTTCCCGCCGAATCCTCCGCCGCCGCCGTACCCACCGGCGCCGCCGCCGCCGGCACGGTTGTCGCCGGTGGGATTGCCATCGACGAAGGGCTGACTTCCGTTCTGGCCGCCGAAGCCGCCGTTCCCGCCGCTCGCTCCGACTCCGCCGAACCCGCCGACGCCGCCGGCTCCGCCGTTGCCCGAGCCCAGGGCCGCGCCGCCGGCGCCGCCGCTGCCGCCGCTGCCTGCGAAGCCGCCCTCGCCACCCCTGCCTCCGCGCTCGCCGGACTCGAGGAAACCGCCCGACTCGCCGTTGCCGCCACCGCCACCGTTGCCTCCGCTGGCCCCGTTGCCGCCTGCGCCACCGCTGCCGCCGTTGCCCGACGTCGATCCGCCGGACCCGCCGGCTCCACCGTTGCCGCCGTCTGTACCAAACGTGCCGAAACCGCCTGCGCCGCCGGGGCCGTTGGCGTCGCCGCCACGACCACCCGCGGTGCCCGCGACGCCGTTGCCGCCTGCCCCACCGATGCCGCCGTTGCCGACCGACCCGCCGTTGCCGCCGGCCCCGCCAACGCCACCGTCGTCAGTAGGCAAGATTGCGTCAGGGCCCCTGCCGCCGTTGCCTCCGTTGCCCCCGCTGGTCACCGCGGCACCGGCCGCGCCCATGCCGCCCGCGTTGCCGCTGCCGAGGAGGCCGCCGTCGCCTGCTAGGCCGCCCAGGCCGCCCGCGCCGACCTCTCCGGGATTGCCGCCGTCGCCGCCGGCACCACTCGCGAAGGTGAAGAAGCCGAAGGCTCCGTCGCCGCCGTCACCGGGTGCGCCGGCGTTACCGCCCGCCCCGCCCGTGCCGCCGTTCCCGTTGCGGCCTGACTGGCCTGAACCACCGGCGGCGATGCCGCCCCCTGCGCCGCCGATGCCGCCGGTCCCGCCGGTGCCGCCGTCACCGCCGTCCGTGCCGTCCACCCCATCGGGTGAAGTGCCGAAGATTCCGTCGGCGCCGTCGAAGCCGCGACCGGCGTTGCCGCCACGACCACCCTGACCGCCAACGCCGCCGTCGCCGCCCTCGCCGGAGATGGATCCCCCGAGGCCGCCGGCGCCGCCAGTGCCGCCTACTCCACCGGCGATGCCGGCGCCGCCGGGGAGGGTCGCGGAAGTGCTGTTGTCGCCGTTGGAACCGGTGAGCCCGGTACCGCCAGCGCCGCCGTCTCCACCGTTGCCCCTGTTGCCACCGTTGCCGCCGCGGCCCCCGTTCCCGACGACGATCGCAGGCGTAACCGGGCTATAACCGTTGCCGCCGTTCCCTCCGTTGCCCCCGCCGGTGACTGGCGTTCCCGCCAAACCGACGTTGCCTGCCAGCGTGGTGGTGCTGCGTCCACCGCCGACTCCACCGACCGCGGCGGCACCGGCGGTACCGGTGTTCCCGCCCGCGCCGCCTGCTCCGCCGTCAGGTGTGGTGCCGTCGCCAGCTGCCCCGGCTCCGCCGGACCCGGCCGACCCCGCGTTGCCTCCGGTTCCGGCGTCGCCGCCGCGGCCATCGGCGCCGGCGTTGCCGATCAGCAGTGACCCACTGCCACCGGCGCCGCCGGCCCCGCCTTGACTCGCGGCTCCGCCGTCGCCGCCGTTGCCGCCGACCTGCCCGGCGCCGCCCGGGGTGGTGGCTGCTGCTCCGTCGACACCGTTGCCGCCCAGCCCGCCGAGGGCGCCGACACCACCGGCGCCGCCGGCGCCGCCGTTACCGAACAGCAGGCCACCGTTGCCACCGTCACCGCCGGCCCCGCCCGTGACGGCGGCAGTACCGCTGGTGCCCGATTCACCGGGGGCGACACCGTTGATGCCGTCGGTGCCCGGGGTTCCCGCCGCGCCGGCCCCGCCGGCCGCACCGGTTCCGAGCAGCAGGCCGGCGTTGCCGCCGCGTCCGCCTGCACCCTGGTTGATGCCGGCCACCCCGGCGCCGCCTGCGCCGCCGTTACCGGCCACCAAGACGGAGCCGCCGTTGCCGCCTCGGAAGCCGCTGCCGCCGATACCAAACAGAAGACCGCCGTTGCCGCCAGCGCATGCCACGCCGCTCGCGCAGGTGGCATCGGTATAACTGAAGCCGGCGCCGAAGAGCAGTCCCGCGTTGGGATTGGCCGCGGTGCCGTTGCTGATGAACAACGCGAAGGCGCTCCCGAGCAGGGCGCCGAGATCCGGCAGAGCCGCTGGAGGCGCGGGTGCAACGGCCATCGGGGCGATCTTGGTCACCGGTGCAGCGGTCGTACGAGCGAACGACTGCACGTTCGGCTTGATGATCGTTTGGCTGGGTGAATCCGAGACGCCACTGGTCGAAGGCTGTGGGTCGGGCGACGGCGCCGAGGCAGAAGCCGATGATCCTTGGTTCGAGACGCTGCTGACGCTGGTGATTGGCCGGGTGCTCGAGGCGACCGCGTCATGTTGCGCGGCACCGTCCTCACCAGCCGTGTGACTCGATCGGGGACGCTGTCCGGGAGAGGTGGGGGTGGACGTAGTGGAACCCGAAGTGCCCGATGGCGGGGTGGACGGCGTAGACGAAGTGCCGCCCTCGCCGTCGGCCGTGTCGCTCGCACCGTTCGCCGAACCGGATGTGGTCGTGGCGCCGTGATCGTTGGAGGACGATGCTTCCGAACCGTCGGACGTACCGGTGCTTCCTGCGTTCGTCTTCGACGCCGAGGATGACCCGCCGTCCGAGCCCGTCGGTTCGGCCTGCGCCAGTCCTGCGCTGGCGATGAGGGCCGCACCCAATCCCAGTGTGACCGCTCCAGCACCCAGCCAGTTCGACACCGGCAAGACGCGATGGTCACCACCGTCGCGCCGGTGCGTCCTCGGTGTGCCGCTGCGATGCTTCCCAGCCATGGGATTCCCCTTGATTCGAGTTGGTTGCCGAGGCGCAGCATGACCAACGCATCAGGGCGTCGTCTTTGCTGAAATGACAGGTGTCGTGGCGAATCTATCTGAAGAGGCTGCGTTTTATGTGGACCTTCGTGTTAACAGCGCGAATTTCAGCCATGTGCCGTGAATTTGCAGTACGTGCGTCTCCAGTTCACGTCTGAATGCAGTAGTGGATCGCCACATTGCAGCAAAGACGCACCCCGTCGGAGGTCGGACCAGTAGTGAGCTCGTGCGCGACCGCCGGGGTGATCGGCAATCCGAGGGTGGTCATGTTGCGTGGCCGCTAGTGCCCTCCCATGCGAGAGGGGAGCGGGCGGGGCGGAACCTAGGCCGGCTGGCCGAAACCCCAGTCGAACAAGTTGATCGCCTGCCCGTAGAGATCGCCGCTGCCGTACATCAACACCACCAGCAGCCGCCGCCCATTGCGCTGTGCGGCAGTGACCATCGTCTTACGTGCGAGGTCGGTGTATCCGGTCTTGCCCGCGAAGTCGCCGGGGTAGCGCTCGAGCAGCTCGTTCTGCGCCTGGAGGGTCTTGCCCGGGAATTGCGCCGTCGGAGACTGGAAGATCTGCGCGATCAGCGGATACTTCAGTGCCTCGCGATAGATCAGCGCGAGATCGTACGGGGTGGTGACGGTTTCCCAGCCGGGCCCGTCGAGCCCGGAGGGGGAGTTCGCGCGGGTGCTGCGCGCGCCGAGCGACTGCGCCTTTGCGTTCATCGCGGCCACCGCCGCCCGCTGGCCACCAAGCATGTCGGCGAGCATGTTCGCGGCGTCGTTCCCCGACACCATCAGCAGCCCCGAGAGCAGCTGGGTGGTGGTGTAGACCTGACCGGGCACCAGCCCAACGCACGAACACTCGACCCTGGTGTGGCTCTGGTTGGCCCTCGCGAACGAATTCGGGTTGAGGTGGTCGAGCACGACCATCGCCAACAGTGGCTTGATGGTGCTAGCCGGCGCGCGCGCCGTCGTGGGGTCGCGGCTGCCGACCACCCGGCCGCTGTCGAGGTCGGCGACCAGCCACGCTGCGGCCGGGCCATCCGGTGGGGCGGCGACCGTACCCACGGGTTCGCCTCCCGGCTGGGCCACAGCCGCCGGCGCGATGGCGAGGATCAGGGTCGTGACGAGGGCGAGCGCAGGGAACGTCAGCGCCGCGATGGGTCTTCGCACGACGCGAGCGTAGGGAGCTCGTGACTCGGCCAGCGCGCGATCAGGTCTCCATCTGGTGTCGGAAGTCCGGGTGCGCTACAGCGCGGCGATCCCCATTGCGCGGTCCTGCGCGAAACCCCAGTCCAGAAGGCCGGTGGCCTGGTCCCAATAGGTAGGTCCACCCTCGACGACCAGGCCGTACATCATGGCGACCACCAGCCGTCGACCGTCACGCTGCGCGGCTCCGACGAAGGTCTTGCGGGCCGGGTCGGTGAAGCCGGTCTTGCCGCCGAGCATGCCCGGATAGCGCATCAGCATCTCGTCCTGATTGATCAACGTCACCGGCCCTGCCTCGCCGGGGAACGGCGCGGTGGGGGATGACGTGATGGCCGAGAACACGGGGTTGGCCAGCGCGGCGCGGAAGATGACGGCGAGGTCGTGCGGTGTGGTGTAACCGTCGATACCGGGCCCGTTCAGCCCCGACGGCGACCCGGCCCGCGTACCGGTAGCCCCCAGCGCGGCGGCCTTGACGTTCATCTTGGCGACCGCGATGTCAGTGCCGCCGAGCATGTGAGCCAGGGTGTTGGCCGCGTCGTTGCCCGACACCAGCAGCAGCCCATCGAGGAGTTCCTGCGTCGTATAGGTACGGCCCGCCTCGACCCCAGCGCAGTTGCACTCCGTCTTGGCGTCCGCCTCGTCGGCCACGACGGTGGCGTCCAGCGGCAACTCGTCGAGGACCACCAGCGCGAGGAGGACCTTGATCGTGCTGGCGGGCGGATGGGTGACGTACTCATCGCGGCCAGCAAGAATCTGGCCGGTATCCAGGTCGGCGACGATCCACGCGGGCGCGGGCCCATTCGGAATCGCTGCGGTGCCGACCTGGCGGACGCCGGAGTCCGCCCACCCGGCCGGTGAACCCACCAGGAGCGCCACGAGGGACACGGCGATGGCGCCGACGAGCCTGACCATGGAGGGTGAGCCTACCCATCCGGCGGGTGGCCCGGGCCACCCCCGGGGTTTGGCTCGCCCGGAAAGGGGCTACCCGGCGCCAGGCTCACAACGTCGTGCCCTGGCCACGGCCACGCCAACGCTGACACCACCGAGGGAGTCGATCACCATGTGCGGCATTGCCGGCGAAATCGCTCGAGGACGCCCCGCTGATCTCGGGGCCGTCGGCGCGATGACGAACTGCATGGTCCCGCGCGGTCCCGACGGCGGCGGCGCATGGGCGAACGGCGCAGTGGCGTTCGGCCACCGCAGGCTCGCGATCATCGACCTGTCGAGCAGCGGTCACCAGCCGATGCACGACCCGGAAATGGGGCTGACGGTCGCCTTCAACGGCTGCATCTACAACTACCCGGAGCTCCGCCAGCAGTTGCTGGGCCTGGGCTACCGCTTCTTCTCGCACAGTGACACCGAGGTCATCCTCAAGGGGTACCGCGAGTGGGGCGAACGGGTGGTCGACCACCTCAAGGGGATGTTCGCGTTCGCGGTGGCCGAGACCACCACCGGACGTGTCGTCCTGGCCCGCGACCGGTTGGGCGTCAAACCGCTCTACTGGTGCGACGTGAACGACGGTGGTGGCACGGGTGCGCTGCGCTTCGCCTCGTCACTTCCGGCATTGGTCGCCGCAGGCGGGGTGGACACCGACCTGGATCCCGTTGCGCTGCATCACTACCTGAGCTTCCACTCGGTGGTGCCTGCGCCGCGGACGATCCTCAAGGGCGTCCGAAAGCTGGAGCCCGGCACCATCATGCGCATCGAGGCCGACGGCACCAGGACCACGGAGACGTACTGGGCGCCGGAGTTCGAGCGTTCCGCCGAGCGGGCCGACTGGTCCGAAGCGGACTGGCAGGACGCGATCCTGACGTCGCTGCGCACCGCCGTGGAGCGTCGTCTCGTCGCCGACGTGCCCGTCGGGTGCCTGCTATCGGGCGGTCTGGACTCCAGCCTGATCGTCGGACTGCTCGCCGAGGCGGGACAGCATGGGCTGCAGACCTTTTCGATCGGCTTCGAGGCGGTGGGCGGCGAAGAGGGTGACGAGTTCAAGTACTCCGACGTCATCGCCCGGCACTACGGCACCGACCATCACCAGATCCGCATCGACACCGCCAGGATGCTTCCGGCGCTGACGGACACCATCGGCGCCATGAGCGAGCCCATGGTGAGCCATGACTGCGTCGCGTTCTACCTGCTGTCCCAGGAGGTCAGCAAGCACGTGAAGGTGGTGCAGTCCGGGCAGGGCGCCGACGAGATCTTCGCGGGTTACCACTGGTACCCGCCGATGGCCCACGCCGCCGACGGTGACCCGCGCGATGCGCTCGCACGGTACCGCGCCGCGTTCTTCGACCGCGACCACGACGGGGTCAACCGGCTTCTGCAGCCCCAGTGGCAGCTCGGCAGCGACGTCGCCGAGGAGTTCGTGCTCGGCCACTTCTCGGCGCCCGGCGCCGCGACCGCGACCGACCGGGCCCTGCGGCTGGACACCACGGTGATGCTGGTGGACGACCCGGTGAAGCGCGTCGATAACATGACCATGGCCTGGGGACTGGAGGGTCGGGTGCCCTTCCTCGATCACGAACTCGTCGAGTTGGCCGCCACCTGCCCTCCCGAGTTGAAGACGGCGTACGACGGCAAGGGTGTCCTGAAGGAGGCGGCGCGCAAGGTCATCCCGCACGAGGTCATCGACCGGCCGAAGGGGTACTTCCCCGTCCCCGCGCTCAAGCATCTGCAGGGGCCCTACCTCGATCTCGTCAGGGACGCCTTGCTCAGCTCCGCCGCCCGTGACCGGGGCCTGTTCGCACCGGCCGCCGTCGACGGGCTCCTGGCCGAGCCCAACGGCAACCTCACGCCACTGCGGGGAAATCCGTTGTGGCAGATCGGCCTACTGGAACTGTGGCTCGGCCGCCACGTCGACGGGGTCAAGTGATCGCCGTGGACGCAGTCGATGACGTGCAGGTCGGCGTGGCCCAGGATCTCGGCTGGGGGCGCCTGGTCTTCGGTCAGACCTACGACGATTGGGAGGACTTCGGCAACGCGTTGCGTGCCGAGGCGAGCGGACGTCGCGACATCGGCATGTACCTCGACGCGGAGCACGTCTTCGTCGCCCTGCATCCGCAGGAGTTCTTCATCGATCCGAGCTTCACCTATCGGATCGACCTGACCGAGCCGCTGGGCTACGACCCGTCACCGGTGCCCGGCCTCTCGGTGCGCTCGGTGGTCGACCTCACCGACTGTGCGGCGATCAACCACATCTACCTGCAGTGCCGCATGGTCCCGGCGGACGTCGACCTGATGTGGAACAACAGCCAGTCTCAGCCGCACATGGTGTACCTGGTGGTCACCGACGACGCGACCGGCGCCGTCGTCGGCACGGTGACCGGGATCGACCACGCCCAACTGTTCGGCGACGAGGAGAACGGGTCCAGTCTGTGGTGTCTGGCCGTGGATCCCACGCTGTCGCGGCCCGGCGTCGGGGGACTGCTCGTCCGCTCCCTGATCGACGAGTTCATCCGGCGCGGCCGCGCTCAGATGGACCTGTCGGTGCTTCACGACAACGAAGGCGCCATCGCGCTGTACGAACGCATGGGCTTCGCCAGGGTGCCCGTCCTGGGGATCAAGCGCAAGAACGCGATCAACGAGAAGCTCTTCGCTCCGGCCAAGTCCGAAGACGAACTCTCCCAACTCAATCCGTATGCCCGCATCATCGCCGACGAGGCCATCATGCGCGGCATCGCGGTGCAGGTGCTCGACGCCAAGGGCGGCTATCTGAAGCTGACTCACGGCGGGACCAGCGTCGTCACCCGCGAGTCGCTTTCCGAGCTGACCAACGCCGTCGCCATGAGCCGTTGCGATGACAAGCGGGTGGCCCGCAGGGTGGTCGCCGAAGCGGGCATCCGGGTGCCGCAGGGGCGCACCGCCACCTTCACCGACGAAGACCACGAATTCCTCCAGAGCGTGGGCTCGGTGGTGGTGAAGCCGGCCCGTGGCGAACAGGGTGCCGGCATCACCGTGGGCGTCACCCGTCCCGAGGATCTCGATCGCGCGCTCGAACTGGCGGCCGCGCACAACCCCGACGTCCTGATCGAAGAGCTCTGCGAGGGCGAGGATCTGCGCGTCGTGGTCATCAACGGCAAGGTCATCGCCGCCGCCCTGCGCCGTCCCCCGGAGGTCGTCGGAAGCGGCGATCACACCATCCGCCACCTCATCGAGGCGCAGAGCCGCCGGCGCGCCGCAGCCACGCACGGCGAGTCCACCATTCCGGTCGACGATCTCACCGTGGACACGGTGCGCGAGGCGGGCTGGGACATCGACGACGTGCTGCCCCTCAACGACCGTCTGATCGTCCGGCGTACCGCGAACCTGCACACCGGCGGAACCATTCGCGACGTCACCGACGACCTGAATCCGGTCCTGGCGAAGGTCGCCGTCGAGGCGGCGGATGCGATCGGGATCCCGGTCACCGGTATCGACCTGATCGTGCCGTCGGTGGAGGGTGAGGACTACGCCTTCATCGAAGCCAACGAACGTCCCGGGCTGGCGAACCACGAACCTCGTCCTACCGCACAGGCATTCGTCGATCTGCTCTTCCCGCGCACGGCAGCGACGCCATGGGCGTGGCAGCCCACCCCCGTCGAGTGAGACGGAGCCGCACTAGGCTCCCCGTCGACGATTCTTAGAACCGGAAAGGCAATCTTGACCGACCTCGCGCCCTCCGCCGCCCGGATGCCCACCGACGACCGCAGCTGGATGGTGGACACCTTGCTCGCCCTGCTGCAGACACCGAGTCCCTCCGGCCGGACCGATGCGGTGATGCAGTTGATCGGCGGCATCTTCGACGAACTCGGCGTGCCGTTCACGTTGACCCGCCGTGGCGCGCTGACCGCCGAGCTCCCCGGCAAGTCAACCACCACCGACCGCGCGATCGTGGTCCACGCCGACACGATCGGCTGCATGGTGCGCGAGCTGAAGGACAACGGCCGGCTCGAGCTGATCCCGGTGGGTACGTTCTCGGCGCGGTTCGCCGCGGGCGCGCGGGTGCGCATCTTCACCGACGACATGGAGGAGTTCTTCACCGGAACGGTCATGCCGCTCAAGGCGTCGGGACACGCCTTCGGCGACGAGATCGACACGCAGCCAACGGATTGGGAGCATGTCGAGGTTCGCGTGGACCGAAACGTATCCAGCCGCGATGACCTGGTCGCACTGGGCTTCAACGTCGGTGACTTCGTCGCGTTCATCACCAGCCCCGAACTCACCGAAGACGGCTTCATCGTCTCGCGCCATCTGGACGGCAAGGCGGGTGTCGCGGTCGCTCTGGCGTTGGCCCGCAACGTGATGCAGCAGCAGGTGGTGCTGCCGCATCGCACGACGATCATGGTGACCATCACCGAGGAGGTCGGCCACGGCGCCAGTAGCGGGCTGCCCGCGGACGTCGCCGAGTTGGTGTCGGTCGACAACGCCGTGTGCGCCCCTGGGCAGCATTCGCTCGAGCACGGCGTGACCATTCCGATGGCCGATCTGCACGGCCCCTTCGACTATCACCTGACCCGCAACCTGTTGCGCTTGGCCAAGGAACGGGGCATCGCCCACGCCCGCGACATCTTCCGCTTCTATCGCTCCGACGCGGCGGCCGCCATCGAGGCCGGCGCCAACACGCGCGCTGCGCTGGTCGCCTTCGGGCTCGACGGCAGCCACGGCTGGGAGCGCAGCCACCTCGATTCGCTGGAGGCGTGCTATCTGCTCCTCGAGAGTTGGCTGAGTACCCCCCTGACGTTCGCCCAGTGGGACGCCAAACCGTCGGGCAAGCTCCGCGACTTCCCGTCGTCGAAGCAGCCCGCGCCCACCGACCAGTGGGTGCCCCTGTCCCGCGGCGACTTCACCGAGCCGGGTGACGTGTCGCCGGGAGAGCACTGGCCCCCGTCGGAGGGGCCGCAGGCCTAAAGGGATGTCTCCGCTCAGCCGAGGTGTTTGAATGCAGCGATGCTGAGTCTGGAAGAGATCTCCGACCGCCTGGAAATTCAACAGCTCCTCGTCGACTACTCGACCGCGATCGACACCCGCCGCTTCGACGACCTCGACCTGGTCTTCACCCCCGACGCCTACATCGACTATCGAGAGCTCGGCGGTATCGACGGCACGTTCCCCGACGTCAAGAAGTGGCTGGCGGAGGTGCTGCCGAACTTCCCGGCGTACTCACACCTGATCGGCAACTTCGACGTCAAAATCATCCGCGATGCCGCCGTGGACACCGCTAGGTCGCGCATCCTGTGCTTCAACCCGATGAAGCTCAACGACGCCGCCGACGGTCAGATCATGTTCTGCGGACTCTGGTACGACGACGAGTTCATCCGCACCGCCGAAGGCTGGCGGATCACCCGCCGCGTCGAGGCGAAGTGCTTCGACAAGATCGTCTGATTCGTCACCTGCAGTTCGGCGATTTCCTTCCTCGTACCTGGCTCTGGCACAATTGGCGGCTGTCTACCGCACGACTCCGGCTGTGCGGCGGTCACACGCGCAAGGCAAGACCGGACCGGGCAACCCGCTCGCGTCGCTGAATTGCAAGCGCGGCAAGCACAGGAGAATTCGTTTCACCATGGCTGTCAAGATCAAGCTCGCCCGTTTCGGCAAGATCCGCAACCCCCAGTACCGCATCTCCGTCGCCGATGCGCGCAACCGTCGCGACGGCCGCGCCATCGAGGTCATCGGCAAGTACCACCCGAAGGAAGATCCCAGCCTGATCGAGATCGACTCCGAGCGGGCGCAGTACTGGCTGAGCGTTGGAGCCCAGCCCACCGAACCCGTGCTCGCGCTGCTCAAGGTCACCGGTGATTGGCAGAAGTTCAAGGGCCTGCCGGGTGCCGAGGGCACGCTGAAGGTCAAGGAGCCCAAGGTCAGCAAGCTGGACCTGTTCAACGCAGCGCTCGCCGCGGCCGACGACGCGCCGACCGGTGACGCCACGACGACCAAGAAGAAGAAGGCCCCGGCCAAGAAGGCCGACGAGGCCGAGGCCGCTGAGGCGCCTGAGGCCGCCGAGGCACCTGCCGAGGCCGCACCCGCCGCCGCCGAATGAGCACTGTCGTCGTCGACGCCGTCGAGCACCTGGTGCGCGGCATCGTCGACAACCCGGATGACGTCCGCGTAGACATGGTGACCAACCGCCGCGGCCGCACCGTCGAGGTGCACGTGCACCCCGACGACCTCGGCAAGGTCATCGGTCGCGGTGGCCGCACCGCGACGGCGCTGCGCACCTTGGTCGCCGGTATCGGTGGCCGCGGTATCCGCGTCGACGTGGTGGACACGGATCAATAGAAGCCCAGTAGACGACTCGACCATGGACCTCGTCGTCGGACGTGTCGTGAAGGCGCACGGAATCGGTGGCGAGGTCGTCGTCGACGTTCGCACCGACGACCCGCACGACCGGTTCGCGCCGGGTACCGCCCTGCGGGCCAAGGCACGCGACAAGAGCGAACGGAACTTCGTCGTCGACTCGATGCGCGAACACGGTGGCCGTCTCTTGGTCCGGCTCGACGGGGTCGCGAGCCGTGATGCGGCAGATGCGTTGCGCGGCAGCCTCTTCGTCGTCGACACGGCCGACCTGCCGCCGATCGAGGATCCCGACGAGTTCTACGATCATCAACTCGAGGGGCTGCGGGTGCGCACCACGGCGGGCCTCGACGTCGGCACCGTTGGCGAGGTGTTGCACACCCCGGCGGGAGAGATCCTGGCGGTACGACCCGGCGAAGGGGACGGCCCGGAGATCCTGGTGCCGTTCGTCAGTGCCATCGTGATCGCGGTATCCCTGGACGACGGCCTCGTCGAGATCGACCCTCCGGAGGGCCTGCTCGACCTGGACTCGATCTAGGTGCGTCATGCGCATTGACGTCGTCACGATCTTCCCCGACTACCTCGATCCGCTTCGGCAATCGTTGCCCGGCAAGGCGATTGCGAACGGAACCGTCGACATCGCGGTGCACGACCTGCGGCGCTGGACTCGCGACGTGCATCACTCGGTGGACGACTCCCCGTACGGGGGTGGCCCCGGCATGGTCATGAAGGCGCCGGTGTGGGGTGAGGCCCTCGACGAATTGTGCACCGGTGACACCCTTCTCATCGTGCCGACACCCGCGGGCCGACTGTTACGGCAGGCCGACGCGCAGCGGTGGACCCTCGAATCACACCTGGTGTTCGCGTGCGGACGCTACGAGGGCATCGACCAACGGGTGGTGGACGATTCGGCCGCGAGGATGCGCGTCGAGGAGGTCTCCATCGGGGACTACGTCCTGCCGGGTGGGGAGTCGGCGGCTCTGGTGATGATCGAGGCTGTGGTCCGCCTACTGCCGGACGTCCTCGGCAATCCCGTTTCGCATCAAGACGATTCGCATTCCGACGGCCTGCTCGAAGGACCCAGCTACACGCGCCCGCCGAGCTGGCGCGGGCTCGACGTTCCGCCGGTGCTGTTGTCCGGCGATCACGCCAAGGTGGCGTCGTGGCGTCGCGAACAGGCGGTGCAGCGCACCCGCGAGCGCAGACCCGACCTGCTCTGAGCTAGATGCGGCCGCCGGGGAACATGGTCTTGACGGCTTGAGTGATGGTCGCCCGGGCGGTCTCGGCGTTGGTGGCCTGCATGGAGCTGATCGCCATGACGTAGCGACGATCCGGTCCGATCACGCCGGTGGACACGTGCAACCAGTCCGAGCCGATGCAACACATCCACCCCTGCTTCACCGCAACGGGTTCGGCGTAGAGGCCCTCGGGGATCCCGAACCGCTGCGGGTAGACGCCGCCGGGCACCATTCCGTCGGGCGCGGTGGGGGTGGACGCCGCAAGATTGGACATGATCACGCTGGCCTGCTCGGGCGGCAATCCGCCCGTGCCCGCCAACATCATGTCGTAGTAGCGCACCAGATCGGTCACGGTGCTCATCGTGTTGAACCACCGGCCGTTGCTCGGAGCCCGCGTCGCGGACAGCCCGTAGCGCGCCACCACCCGGCTGATGATCGCGCTGCCGCCGCTGCGGTTCCAGAAGGTCTCCGCGGCGCTGTCGTCGGAGGATCGCAGCATTCGGTCGAAGGCCGTGCGGTCGTCGGGGGAGAGCCGCGTCTGTCCCTTGGACACCTGCAGCAGCAGGTCGTCGGCGATGAACAGCTTGACCACCGAGGCAATCGCGACGGTGCCGATGGCGCCGTTGGTGACGAGTTGGCCGGTGTTGCGGTCGAGGACCGCGACGGTGATGTCCGCGCCGGAGTCCGATGCCGCCGCGGTGGCCTGACGCTCCCGGACATCCAATCCGGTGAATGCGGCGGCCGGCTCGTCGGGCGGTGCCTCCGGCAGCGGCGCCATGCTGCCCAGCGGGGCGACCACGATGAGTGGGGGCGACGCTGGGGCCGGTGGCGTCCCGTAGACCTTGGCCTCGCATCCGCCAAGGACCGTCATGGCGACTGACGCGACCGCGGTCACCATCAGCAGCTTCGACGGCCGCGGGAACATGGCCCTCCATTGGTCGAATGAGTCGAACGAATCGAACGTGTGCCCAATGAATACCCTAACGGCTGGGGTTCAAAGCCGCGCCCGTAGGCGAACCCCGTTTGGCCAGCGTCGTTCATCCGCCGTTTGCACACGATTTCGTCGGTGAGGTGCCCGTCTGGCACAATTGACCAGTTGTCTGTGCACGACGGGGAACACCATCCCCCCTGATGCGCGATACCACGCAAGACCTCGGCCCGGCTCCACGACGCACAGCGACGTGATGTCCACGGCCGCAACGAGACCACGATCAGTAAATCCGAACCACGAGGAAGTGTCACCGTGAACACCCTGGACTTCATCGACAAGCCGTCGCTCCGCGACGACATCCCGCCCTTCAACCCAGGCGACACCGTGAACGTCCACGTGAAGGTCATCGAGGGTTCCAAGGAGCGCGTGCAGGTCTTCAAGGGCGTCGTGCTGCGTCGGCAGGGTGGCGGCGTTCGCGAGACCTTCACCGTGCGCAAGGAGAGCTACGGCGTCGGCGTCGAGCGGACCTTCCCGGTGCATTCCCCGAACATCGACCACATCGACGTCGTCACCCGCGGCGACGTGCGACGCGCCAAGCTGTACTACCTCCGCGAACTCCGTGGCAAGAAGGCCAAGATCAAGGAGAAGCGCTGATCAGCGCCGAGACTGCCCCCGGACGGGTGTGACGGTTGGATCCCGAGCAGCGCGGTGCCACGCACCGCGCTGACTACTCTGAAGGCGTGACCGGACCCTCTGACGCCCCCGACGCCACCGAGGGGGTTGACGTCGAGCGGGATGACGTCGACGAGGATCCGCCGAAGAAGAAGCGTGGCGCGGTCCGCGAAGCCGCGATCCTGCTGAGCATTGCGCTCGTCCTCTACTACGTGATGCTGACCTTCGTGGCGCGGCCGTACCTGATCCCGTCGGAGTCCATGGAACCCACGCTGCACGGCTGCGCCGGCTGCGTCGGGGACCGGATCATGGTGGACAAGGTCACGTACCGGTTCAGCTCGCCGGAGCCGGGTGACGTCGTCGTCTTCAAGGGACCGCCCGCGTGGAACATCGGCTACAAGTCGATCCGTTCGGACAGCACCCCGATCCGCTATCTCCAGAACGCGCTCTCGTTCATCGGCTTCGTGCCGCCCGACGAGAACGATCTCGTGAAGCGCGTGATCGCGACCGGTGGTCAGACGGTCGAATGCCGGGCCAGTACGGGGCTCACGGTCGACGGCAAGAAGCTGAACGAGCCGTACCTCGACGCCAACACGATGATGGCCGACCCGCAGATCTACCCGTGCCTGGGCAATGAATTCGGCCCCATCACGGTCCCGGCGGACCGGCTGTGGGTGATGGGTGACAACCGCACGCACTCGGCCGACTCGCGCGCACATTGCACCAACCAACCCACGGACGCCCAGAAGGGTCTGCTGTGCACGGGTGACCCGATGGCAGGCACGGTTCCGGTCGACAACGTGATCGGCAAGGCGCGGTTCATCGCATGGCCCCCGGGACGGTGGGGCAGCGTGTCCGCCGTCGATCCGCAGACGTCTCAGTAGGAGTGCTGAGTGCCGGCGACCTGGCCGCCTCGCGCCGTGATCCGCAAGTCCGCGGGCCTGCGCACGATCGAATCTGCGCTGTATCGCGGTGGTCTTGGCCCGGTGGCCGGGGTCGACGAAGTGGGGCGCGGCGCCTGTGCGGGACCGCTCGTCGTCGCGGCGTGCGTGCTGGGCCCCAATCGGCTGGAGAGCCTGTCGTCTCTCGACGACTCGAAGAAGCTCAACGAACGCGAGCGCGAGCGGCTGTTTCCGCTGATTCGACGCTATGCGTTGGCCTATTACGTGGTGTTCATCCCGTCGACGGAAGTGGATCGACGCGGGGTGCACGTGGCGAACATCGAGGGGATGCGGCGCGCGGTCGCGGGCCTGCCCCTACGGCCGGGTTACGTGCTGAGCGATGGCTTTCGGGTGCCGGGGCTGCCGATGCCGTCGCTGCCGGTCGTGGGTGGTGACGCCGCGGCGGCCTGCATCGCTGCGGCCAGCGTGCTGGCCAAGGTGAGCCGCGACCGTCTCATGGTGCAGATGGACACCCGGCATCCCGGCTACGGTTTCGCCGAGCACAAGGGTTACAGCACCGCCTTCCACACCGCGGCATTGGCCGAGCGAGGCCCCTGTAGCGAGCACCGCTTCTCGTTCATCAACGTACGTCGGGTGGGCTCCAGCGGGAGGCCGGGCGGCACGCCGATTGGGCCTGAGGAAAGATGTACCGAATACCGACCGGAGGACCACTGAACCGATGAGTGCCGAAGATCTCGAGAAGTACGAGACCGAGATGGAGCTCTCGCTGTACCGCGAATACAAGGACATCGTGGGGCAGTTCAGTTACGTCGTGGAGACCGAGCGCCGGTTCTATCTCGCCAACAGCGTGGAACTGGTGCCGCGCAACGCCGACGGCGAGGTCTACTTCGAGCTCCGCTTGGCCGACGCGTGGGTCTGGGACATGTACCGTCCCGCCCGCTTCGTCAAGCAGGTGCGGGTCATCACGTTCAAGGACGTGAACATCGAAGAGGTCGAGAAGCCCGAACTGCGGCTGCCCGACTGAGTCCGGACGTGACCGAAGACCGGGCGCCCGTCGCCGTCGTCACCGGGGCCAGCCGAGGTGCGGGACGCGGCATCGCCACCGCGCTGCTGGCAGCGGGCTGGCGGGTCTATTCGACCGGTCGGACGGTCACCGAGACCGGGGCCGGCGGCATCGCCGTGACCGTCGACCACCGGGACGACGCTCAGGTGGCCGCCCTCTTCTCCCGCGTCGCCGACGACTGCGACGGCAGGTTGGATCTCCTCGTCAACAACGCGGCGGCGGTCCACGACCAACTCACGGGCTCGAAGCCGTTCTGGGAGAAGCCGCTAGAACTCGTCGACGTCCTCGACGTCGGCTTGCGATCGGCCTACGTGGCCTCGTGGCACGCTGCGCCGCTGATGCTGGCGAACGGCCGTGGACTCATCGCGTTCACCTCCTCACCGGGGTCGGTGTGCTACATGCACGGCCCCGCGTATGGCGCGCAGAAGGCGGGTGTCGACAAGCTCGCGGCCGACATGGCCGTCGACTTCGCCGGTACCGGCGTGACGACCGTGTCGATCTGGATGGGCATCCTCCTCACGGAGAAGTTCCGCAGCGCCTTCTCTCGCCGGCCCGAGGCATTGGCGAAGACCGCGCGGCACGCCGAGACGCCCGAGTTCACCGGGCGTCTGATCGACGCACTGCACCGCGATCCGGCGCTGGGCGAGCTGAGCGGTCAGACGCTGATCGGTGCCGAGCTCGCCGACCGATACGGCATCACCGACGTCGACGGCCGCCGGCCGCCGTCGCACCGGGACGCTCTGGGCGCGCCACGCGTTCCGTCGACCGTGGTGGTGCGCTGACGTCGCCGCGGCGGACTTGCCACACTGGGGGCATGCGCAAGACACCGCAGTGCTGGCTCACCGACATGGATGGCGTTCTCGTACACGAGGAGCGTGCGCTTCCCGGCGCCGTCGAATTCCTGCAACGGTTGGTGGAGAAGGAGCGCCCCTTCCTGGTGCTGACCAACAACTCGATCTTCACGCCACGCGATCTGGCGGCGCGGCTGCTGCGATCCGGCCTCGAAGTGCCTGAGGCCGCGATCTGGACGTCGGCCCTGGCCACCGCGGCGTTCCTGTTCGACCAGCTGCCCGGCGGATCCGCCTACGTCATCGGCGAGGCGGGGCTGACGACGGCACTGCACGAGGTCGGGTACACGCTGACCGACACCGGACCCGACTTCGTGGTCCTCGGCGAGACGCGGACGTACTCGTTCGAGGCGATCACCAAGGCGATCCGGTTGATCGGCGGGGGTGCCCGCTTCATCGCGACCAACCCCGACGTCACCGGGCCGTCGGCCGAGGGACCGACCCCCGCCACCGGATCGGTCGCGGCGCTGATCACCAAGGCCACCGGACGCGAACCCTACTTCGTGGGCAAGCCGAACCCAATGATGTTCCGCAGCGCGCTGAACCGCATCGAAGCGCACTCGGAGAGCACGTTCATGGTCGGCGACCGGATGGACACCGACGTCGTCGCAGGGATCGAGGCCGGGTTGGAGACGATCCTGGTACTCACGGGATCGACGACGTTGGGTGACATCGAGAAGTATCCCTTCCGGCCCAGCCGGGTGCTCGACTCCATCGCCGATGCGGTCGACCTCATCTGATGGCCGATGCCACCCAGCCGCTGGCCGGCGTCCGGATCATCGAGATCTCCAGCTTCGTCGCCGTTCCCTTGGCCGGGATGACACTGGCCCAGCTCGGCGCCGAGGTGATTCGCGTCGATCCCGTCGGCGGGGCCGCGGACTATCACCGCTGGCCGTTGACCGCCAACGGCGAGAGCATCTACTGGGCCGGGCTGAACAAGGGCAAGCACTCCGCCGCCATCGACGCGCGCAGCGACGAGGGGCGCGAGTTGGTCACGCGCTTGATTGTCGACAGTGGCATCTTGATCACCAATGTGGTTGGGCGGCAATGGCATTCCTATGATGCGTTGGTCGAGTCGCGTCCCGATCTCATCCACGTCGAGGTGTCGGGCCGTGCCGACGGTGGCACCGGCGTCGACTACACCGTCAATGCAGGTATCGGCTTTCCGTTGGTCACCGGACCGGCCGGTCTCGCCGCCCCGGTCAACCACGTCCTGCCCGCGTGGGACGTCACCTGCGGGCTGTACGTGGCCCTTGCCGTGACGACCGCGCTGAGGCACCGCGAGGCCACCGGTCGGGGTCAGCGCGTCGCCGTCCCCCTGGAGAACGTCGCCCTGGCCACCGCGGGCAACCTGAGTTTTCTGACCGAGGTGATGATCAACGGCGTCGGGCGCGAGCGCATCGGCAACTCGATCTACGGTCAGTACGGCCAGGCGTTCACCAGCGCCGACGGTGTTGCGTTCATGATCGTCGCGCTCACCGGCCGGCACTTCCGTGATCTGGCCGAGCTGACCGGGACCGTCAAAGCCGTTGCTGCGCTTGGTGAATCGCTCGGTGCCGACTTCACCGACGAGGGGCAGCGCTATCGGCATCGCGACGCGCTCACGGGGCTGTTCACGGTGTGGTTCACCGAGCACACCGCAGAGCAGGTCACCGCGGCCCTGTCGGCGACGTCCATTCTGTGGGAGCGCTACCGCACCTTCGACGAGGCCGCGGCCGATCCGAAGGTGACCGACAATCCCTTGTTCAGCACGCTCGATCAGCCACGCATCGGCGAGTACCTGGCGCCGGGCCTGCCGCTGGCGGTCGACGGTGTCTACCGACCCGCGGTGCCGGCTCCCGCCCTCGGCGACCAGACCGCCGACGTGCTCCGCGATCGACTCGGCTTGTCCAACGACGAGATTCAGCGGCTGACCGACGCGGGTACGGTCGCGTGAGTGCACTGCTGCGCCTGCTCGACGTCGTGGCGGGCCCGTCGGAGGACTGCTGGATCGGGCCGGCCAGCGGACCGGAGGGCAAGCGTGCGTTCGGGGGGCAGTTCATGGCCCAGACCCTCGCCGCCGCTGCCCGCACCGTCGAACCGTCGAAGCTGCCCACCACCATGCATCTGCAATTCCTGCGGGGCGGTGAGGCGGGTGACGACGTGGAGTACACGGTGGAGCGGGTGTTCGACGGGCGGACCACCTCGGCCCGCCGGGTCGAGTCCCGACAGGCCGGTCGCCTCCTGACGGCGGCGAGCGTCTCGTTCGCCGTGCCGCTGGCGGGTCCCGAACACGGCCGGTTCACCTCGATGCCCACGGATCCCGAAACCCTGCCACGCACCGGCCCGCCGGGCCCGGCCCCCTCGATGCCCCTGGACGAGATCGACGTCCGGGTCGTCGACGACCGGTCGACGGGGGAGTTCGTCAGACGCCTCTGGTGGCGCGTCGAGGTGCCGGTTCCCGAGGTGCCACTGCTGCACGACGTGATCGCGGCCTACGTCTGCGACGTGTACATGATCGATCCCGCGTTGCAGGTGCACGGCCATTCGATGTCGGCGCGCACTCACCGCAGCGGGACGACCGATTCGTCGATCTGGTTTCACCGACCGGTGCGGGCGGACCGCTGGAACCTGCTGGAGACCAGGTCGCCCGCGGCGGCCCGGGGCCGGGGCGTGATCACCGGGAGCCTGGTCGGTGCGGACGGCGAGATCGCCGCCACCGTGGCGCAGGAGGGCCTCATCGCGGAGCGGGAGCCGCAGGCCGAGAACTGACGGGCCGGGCCCCACCGATCCGAATCCGCCTGCGCGCCATGATCAACAGCTGCGTGAGGGCGACACCCGCCAGCACCGATGCGGTCACGCCCGCCAGCCGGTGGTCGCCGAACAGCGGATACACCTGATAGTGCACGAGATAGATGACGAGCGACGCTTCGGCCAGCACACCGGCCACCGCCGTCAGCGCTGACGGGCACCGCAGGCCGGGCAGCCAGATCAGCAGCCCCAGACCGGCGAACACCAACAGTTCCCTGTGCACTTCGCCGAAGTAGCCGATGACGCCGATCGCGAGAAACCCAGTGACGACGGCGCGTTGGCGAACCGTCGACGCCTTCGACGCCGCCCAGCCGATCGCGAAGAACCAGAACGCAAGCACGGTGAACCACGCCGCGTGACCCATGCCGAACCCGTCGAAGCGCACCACCAGACCCGCCGCCAGGAAGGCCATCGCGAACGCGTACGGCTTGCGGCGCTCGAGTCGGTCGGCGAGGGGCATCCAACAGACCAGCGCCAGGACCACGAGAATCCACACCACGATCTCGACGAACCACAACCTGCCCGACGTCAGGCTGTCGCCCGGACCGAGGAACTTGTCGGCCAGCAGCAGATTCCACGGCGTGTAGTCATCGGTGATCACCAGCGCGATGGCCACCCATACCGCCGAGGGCACGGCGATCCACGCAATGGTGTTGCGCAGGTGCCGAACTCGCTGAGAGCGCGGCAGCGGGGTCAGGCAGAAGCGGCCGAAGTTGTACCCGGCGACGCCCAGAAGGACGTGGGCGCCGCCCCACAGCGTGTACAGCCCCGCGTGTGACCCGACGACCATGACGATCGCGATCGCGCGTAGTGCGACGCTGGTCTCGAGCGTCGTGCCCCACCACCGCCGGGGTTTCGCCGCAGCCTCGAGCTCCCCGACCGGGAGCTGCTGCCAGTCGGCGGGAAGGTGGCCGATCGCCCGCTCGAGGCGGACCGACATCGATACGTACGACAGCGAGTTTCCGCCGAGGTCGACGAAGCTGGCACTTCGATCGATCGAGTCGACGTCGAGGTGCAACACGTCGGCGAACAGCGCACGGAGATCGAATCGGCCCGGGTCGACTGCCGGGGGGCGGTCGGCAAGTTCGCGAACGCTCTGGAAATCCGGCTTGCCAGAGGGCAATCGGGGGATCTCGTCCACGTCGAGCACGCGGACCGCCGCACGGGGCAGCCCCGAGGCCTCCGCCGCGTGCCTGACCACGTCGCATCCTGGCGGCCGGTCGGCCGCGGCGACGACGAGGAGGCCGTCTCCCTCCGCGCAGATCGCGGTGACGCCTGCCGTGCGCAGACTTGCCTCCACCCGTTCGAGATCGAGGCGCAGGCCGAACAACTTCGCGAACCGGTCGATGCGGCCCACGACCTCGTAGAGACCGTGGGCGTTGCGCCGGGCGAGGTCACCGGTGTGCAGGGCTTCGACGACATGGCCCGCCGCGAGATCGCCGGGCCCGTGCGCGTAACCCATCATCACCCCTGGGCCGCGGTAGACGAGTTCGCCGACGCCGTCGGGCATTCCGTCGACCGGCTCGCCGTCCAACGGCAGGACTTCGAACGCGCCACCGGGTATCGGCACCCCGATCGAGTGCGGGTTCTCCGTCGCGAGTTCCGGTGGTAGATAGGCCATGCGCGCGGTGGCCTCCGTCGCGCCGTACATGACGAACAGCTGCCACCCGCGGCGGCGGCCGAGTTCGGCGAAGCGCCGCACCCGGTCGGGCGCCAGCCGGCCACCGGCCGCGGTGACGTACCGCAGGTGCGGCAGCACCATGTCGTCGAAGCCGACGCGGTCCAGCAGATCGAAGGTGTGCGGCACACCTGCGAAGCTCGTCACGTGGTGCTGGGTCATCAGGTCCCAGAGCTCGTCGTCGACGACCGAGTGATCGGTCAGGACCATGCCGGCGCCGCGCAGCAGGTGGCTGTGGAGCACCGATAGCCCATAGCAGTAGGACATCGGCAAAGTCGTTGCGGCCCTGTCATTCTCGCGGATGTTCAGATAGGTGGCGATGGCCTCGGCGTTGGTCGTCAGATTCGCCGTCGACAGGCGGACCAGCTTCGGTGATCCCGTGCTGCCCGACGTCGACAACAGCAGTGCGAGGTCTGGGTGCAGGTCGTGGGCGGCGCGGTGACGGTGCTCCACGCGGTCGCCGCGGACGATCACCTCGGGGTCGTAGGCCTCGATCACCGCCGTGTGGTCGGCGTCGGCGGGCAGGGGTATCACGACGTGGCCGCCCGCCAGCGCCCCGAGGTAGTTCACCACGGTGTCGACGTCGTTGCGGGTCTCGAGGAGTACGAGTCTGCGCTGGCTGCCGAGTTCGGACGCAGCGGCCGTGACGCGATCGGCGAGTTCGCGGTACGACAGTCGCTGGTGGGCCGTCAGCAGTGCGGGATGATCACCGAAGGAGACGAGGTGATCGAGTAAGCGGTCGAACATCACGCCTGCCGCGGGGCGAGGACGACCACCGGCCCGATGACGTCGACGCGCACCTTGGCGTGCACGGCCGGGGGATCGAGGCTGTGCTGGCGCACGATGATCGGTTCTCCTGCACCAGGATCGACGAGGAGCACAACGTCGTGTCCGCGGAACTCCGAGGACAGCACGGTCCCTAGTCCCTTGCCGTGCTCGTCGCCGTCGGACACGGGCGTGGCGGTCAGCTGTTCGGGCCGCAGCATCAGGGTCGCCGGCCCGTCGTCGACCCGGTCGCGCACCGGCAGCTGGCCCAGCACGCAATCGGCGACATCTCCGCTGACCGTCCCCGGCAACAACACGCAGTCGCCGAGGAACCGGGCGGTGAATTCGTCCCTCGGTGCGAGGTAGACCTGTTGGGGGGTACCGACTCCGGCGAACCGCCCTTCGCACATGACGGCCACCTGATCGGCGATCGAGAGCGCTTCCTCCTGGTCGTGGGTGACCAGAAGCGTCGTCACGTGGGCTTCCGCGAGCAGCTGGGCCACGGCCTGGCGGGTCGACGCCCGCAGACCGGTGTCCAACGCGCTGAAGGGTTCGTCGAGCAGCATCAGTGCGGGTTCGCGGGCGAGCGCCCTCGCCAGTGCGACCCGCTGCTGCTGGCCGCCGGACAGCTCGTGGGGTCGGCGGCGCGCCAGGGACGGGTCCAGGGAAACGGTCTCGAGCAACTCGGCGACCCGGGTGCGCGACCTGCGGGCACTGCCGGTCAACCCGTACGCGATGTTCTGGCCGACGGTCAGATGAGGGAACAGTGCACCGTCCTGCGCGACGTAGCCGATGTCGCGGCGGTGCGCCGGGACACACCCCTTCGGACCGGCGACGATGCGCCCGGCCACGGAAATCGTTCCGGCGTCCGGGGTCTCGAAGCCGGCGACCAGGCGCAGCAGGGTGGTCTTACCGCACCCGGAGGCGCCGACGACGGCGGTGACGGTGCCCTCGGGAATGGTGAGGTCGACGCCGTGGAGCACGGTGTGACCGCCGAACGACTTGGCCAGGCCGGCGACTTCGAGCGCATTGGTGGTCACAGCGCGGCCACCCTGGTCGACTGGCGGAACAACACCAGGGTGACCGGTACCGACAGCAGCACGAGCAGGAATGCGTACGGTGCTGCGGCGGCATAGTCCAGTTCGCCACTCAACGACCAGAAGCGCATCGCCAGCGTGCTGGTGCCGGTGGGCGCGAGCAACAGCGTCGCCGTCAACTCGGTGGCGACGGCGACGAACACCAGCGAGGCACCTGCTGCGGCGGCCGGGGCGGTGAGTCGCAGGGTCACGCGCAGCAGGGTCCTGGTGGGTGAGACGCCCAACGATCGCGACGCCTCCTCGATCCCGGGTGGCACCTGCGCCAGACCCGAGCGCAGGTTGACCATGGCGCGCGGCATGAACATCAGCACGTACGCCGCCAGCACCAGCGAAATCGTCTGGTAGAGCGGCGAAGCGACGCCGATGGCGACCGTGATCAAGGCCAACGCCGTAACGATGCCGGGCATCGAACTGGTGACGAAGTTGGACCCTTCGACGACGCGGGCGAAGAAGCCGCGGTACCGCACCGCGACCCACGCGAAGGGGAAGGCGAGCACGGTCGTCGCCGCGGCGGCCACCGCCGCCAGGCCCGCGGTCTGGACGGTGGCGGGCAGGATGTCGTCGGTGGCCCACACGCTCGTGCCGCCGATCCACAGCCAGCGGGTCACCGTCCACGCCGGAACGCCAAGGGCGAGCACGCCGAGCGCGGTGAGTGCGGCCATGGCCGGAATCGTTCTGCCGCGCAGGCGATGTGGCGAGAGCTGCCGCTGGGCGCCCGAGCCGATCCTGGCATACCTGGCGTTCCCGCGGCCTGCGGCCTCGGCGACCAGCAGGACCAGACAGAGCAGCACCAGGACGCCCGCGAGGGTGCTGCCCGCCGCGCCGTTGAACGTGGCCTGGAACTGTTCGAAGATCGCGGTCGTCAGGGTGGCGAAGCGCAGCATCGCGAAGGCGCCGTACTCCGCGAGGAGGTGCACCCCGATCAGCAGCCCGCCGCCCAGGATGGCCAGGCGCAGCTGGGGGAGTACCACGCGCCGAAAGGCTTCCGTCGCACTGGAACCCAGCGCCCTGGCGGATTCCTCGATCGCGGGATCGAGCCTGCGGAGTGTCGCGGCGGCGGGCACGTAGACGAAGGGGAAGTACGACATCGTCGCCACCAGGATGCCCGCCCAGAAGCCGTGCAGCGACGGCACGACACTGACCCACGCGTAGCTGTTGATGAACGCCGGGACGGCCAGCGGCGCGACGAACAGCGGACGCCAGATCGCGCGGCCCGGCACGTCGGTGCGCTCCACCAACCATGCGGTGGCGACGCCGAGGACGATGCACAGCGGCACGGTGACGACGACCAGACCGATCGTGTTGAGCAGCAGCTCGGCCACGCGCGGCCTAGCGACGAGGGTGTAGACGCGGGCCGGCCCCACCGTGACGACCGACCAGACGACGTAGCCGATCGGCACGAGCGTGGCTGCGACCAAGAACGCCACGACCCCGATCAGCAGCGGCCCAGGGCGCGCACCCGAACGGTCGGCGCGCTGTGGGCGCGGCGTCGCGGGGACCGTCTCGGTGGTGATCACCTACTACTGCACCATCTAGAGCAGGCCGGCCTTCGTCATCAGGTCGGTCACCTTCTGCGAGTCCAGATCCGATGGATTGACCGCAGGAGCCTGCAACTCGGCCAGCGGCACCAGCGCCGGATTGGCGGGTACGCCGCTGGCGACGGGATACTCGAAGGACGTGCCGTTCTGGAGCACCTCCTGACCCGCCTTGCTGGTGACGAAGGTCAGGAACTGCTGGGCCTGCTCCTTCTTCTTGCTCGAATTCAGCACGCCGCCACCGGAAATGGAGACGAACGCGCCGGGGTCTTCGTTGCGGAAGTAGTGCAGTGCGGTGTTGCCGCTGATCTCCTTGGTGCTGGCCTGATCCCGGAACCAGTAGTAGTGGTAGATCACGCCCCCGTCGACCTCACCCGCATTGATGGCCCGCAGGGTGGCGATGTTGTCCTGAAAGATCTCCGCATTGACCTTCATCCCGGCGAGCCAGGCCGCCGTCGCGGGTTCCCCGGTGAGGTCGAGCATCGCCGCGACGATCGCCTGGAAGTCCGGCTTGACCGGCGGGGCGCCCCAACGGCCCTTCCACGCCGGCAGTTCGAGGTCCATGATCGACTTCGGCAGCTGGGCCTCGGTGAGCTTGGACGTGTTGTACGCGAACACCGTGGTGCGTGCGGCGACGCCGGTCCACTTGTTGGTCGCGGGGCGGTACTGCGGGGGCACCTGGGCGATGGTCGCCTGGTCCACGTCCGCGAAGAGCCCGGCCTTCTCGACCGCGGCCATGGCGGGTGAGTTCTCGGTGAGGATGAGGTCGGCCGGGGACGAGGCGCCCTCGGCGATCAACTGGTTGCCCAGTTCGGTGTCACCGCCCTGGCGATAGGTCACCTTGATGCCGGTCGCCTTGGTGAAACCGTCGATCCACTCCTTGGTCAGCGACTCGTGCTGGGCGTTGTAGATCAACAGCCCGTCGGACTCGTCGGATGTCGACGAGCACGCCGTCGCGCTCGCAATGAGGGCGACGGCGGACAGCAGTGCGCCGATCCGCCTCCAAGGTGACCGCATCCAGTTCGTCCCTTCCGCGCTGGTGGTGGGTCCGCCAGCGCACATCAGGTGAGGTTTACCTAACGAACATACCTGGAACGCGGAGGGGCGAGGCGCCCTCCTCGGGTTCTAGCCATCAGCGCTGCCCTAGCGTTCAGGCGGGCAGATCCGTGTACTGCATGGTGTAGCCGTCGGCGCTGAAGGTGAAGCCGTTGCCGGTGAACTCACTGGCACAGGAGATGCCCGTCGCCTCCTGCACGTTGCAGCGAAAGCCGGCGACGATCAGCACCTTCCCGAACGGGAGGATCGCGGCGGGGCCGGGAACCAGCGAGTATCCGGGCGAGTCGAGCACGGCGAACTCGGGTTCCGCGGCCCGGCCCACCCGAATGGCGTTGGGCGCTTCCTCCGTCCCGTCGGCGTTCGCGACGGCGTCGGGGGCATCCTTGACGGGAATCCCCGAACCGGTCGACGCCTGACAGCCGGCCTCAGCCCGCGGGATGATCGCACACACCCACCGCTTGCTGGGGCTGGTGAAGTAGTACGCCGAGTCACCGTTTGGCTGTGGTGACGCGTAGTCGAAGGCGTTGGCCAGGGCGTCGTTGGTGGGTCGGTTCGGCAGCGGCGGCGGGGCCGTCGTGCTGGTCTGAGTGGTCGGTCGGGCCTCGTCGGTGTTGACGATGGTGCCCGAGCAGCCGGCCACCGCCACGGCAGCGACGAGCAGCAGGAGCGCGGACGCGAGGGCCCGGTGGGGGGTTCGGCCAGCCATGGCGGCCATCCTCGCACGCCGGTTTCGGAGCCTTGCCTGTGGACGAACTCGCGTCTGTGGATGAACGGCCGATGTAGGGCCGATCTCGTCAGAGCCTGCCCGCATGGTGTGGGCATGACGGAAACCTGGAGCCGGGCCCAGATCGGTGCGCTCGGCGAAGACATGGCGGTCGAGCATCTACGGGCGTCGGGGCTGCGGGTGCTGGCCCGCAATTGGCGTTGTCGCCATGGCGAACTGGACGTCATCGCCGCGGACGACGAGGCGGGTGCGGTGGTGTTCGTGGAGGTGAAGACCCGCACCAGTGACCGGTTCGGCGGGGTGGAGCAGGCGGTGACACCGCAGAAGGTGCGGCGCCTGCGTCGCCTCGCGGGCGCATGGCTGGCCACCCAGGACCAGCGCTGGGCGCAGGTGCGCATCGACGTCATCGGTGTCCGGATCGGACGCGGCCCGACCCCCGAGCTCACCCATCTCGAGGGGGTGGGGTGATGCCGCTGGGGCGGGCGTACTCGGTGGCGGTGTGCGGGGTGGACGGTGCGATCGTCGAGATCGAAGCCGACATCACCTCGGGTCTGCCGGGGGTCCATCTGGTCGGGCTGCCCGACGCCGCGCTGCAGGAGGCCCGCGACCGGGTCAGGGCCGCGATCACCAACTGCGGCCACAGTTGGCCGATGTCCCGGCTGACGCTGGCGTTGTCACCGGCCACCCTTCCGAAGACTGGTTCGGCGTACGACGTGGCCCTGTCGTTGGCAGTGCTGTCGGCGCATCTGAAGAGGTCCTGGGCGAAATTGGATACGACGGTGCTGCTCGGCGAGTTGGCACTCGACGGGCGGGTGCGACCGGTGAAGGGCGTGCTGCCCGCGGTGCTCGCGGCCAAGCGGGAGGGCTGGCCTGCCGTCGTGGTGCCCGTCGACAATCTGGCCGAGGCCAGCCTGGTCGACGGCATCCAGGTGTGGGGGGCGCGGACGCTGCGACATCTGCAGGCCTGGCTCTCGGGCAAGGGTCCGCTCGACGACCGGGTGGAGGCCTGCGCGTCGGAGGCCGAACCAATGGCCGATCTCGCCGACGTCGTCGGGCAGTCACACGCCAGGTTCGCGGTCGAGGTCGCCGCCGCGGGCGCCCATCACCTGCTGTTGACCGGGCCGCCCGGGGTGGGCAAGACCATGCTGGCGCAACGGCTTCCGGGTCTGCTGCCGCCGCTGTCCCACGAAGAATCGTTGGAGGTGACGGCGATCCACTCGGTGGCGGGCCTGCTGTCGGGCGGCACGCCGCTCATCACGCGGCCGGTGTTCGTCGCTCCGCACCACACGTCGACCGTCGCCGCACTCGTCGGCGGCGGTTCGGGTACCGCCCGGCCGGGGGCGGTGAGCCGCGCGCATCGCGGGGTGCTCTTCCTCGACGAGTGCGCCGAGGTCAGCTCCAGCGTGCTCGAAGCGCTGCGAACACCATTGGAGGATGGCGAGATTCGTCTCGCGCGCCGGGACGGCGTTGCGCTTTATCCGGCCCGCTTCCAGCTCGTCATGGCAGCGAACCCGTGTCCGTGTGCCCCGGCCAAGCCAAGTGACTGCATCTGTGCGGCCGCGGTCAAGCGCAGGTATCTCGGCAGGCTGTCCGGTCCGCTGATGGATCGCGTCGACCTTCGGGTGGAACTGCATCCTGTCCGATCGGGTGCCATCGCGGCCGCCGAGGGCGAATCCACCGCGACGGTCCGAGAACGGGTGGCCGCTGCCCGGGCCGCCGCGGCCGCTCGGTGGGCGCCGCATGGCGTGCGCACCAACGCCGAGGTCGGCGGACCGCTGCTGCGCCGGCGTTTCCGCCTGGACACGACGGTGATGACACCGCTGCGTAGTGCGCTGGACCGCGGCGAGCTCAGCATCCGCGGCGTCGACAGGACATTGCGTGTCGCCTGGACCCTCGCCGACCTGGCGGGTCGTCCGCGGCCCGAGCTGTGCGACGTCAACACCGCGCTGAGCTTTCGCCAGGTCGGAGGCGAGCGGTGAACGACGAGAGCCGGGCGTGGGCGTACCTGTCGCGGGTCGTCGAGCCGCCATGCCACGACCTCGCGGAGTACGTGACGCGCGTCGGACCCGTCGAGGCCGCGGACCGCATCAAACGGGACGCCGCGCCCCGCGAGCTGGCCCGGCTCACGGCGGCACGACGCGAACTTGATTGTGCAACAAAGGATCTCGACGTGATCGGGCGCCTTGGTGGCCGCCTGCTCACCCCCGGCGATGCGGACTGGCCGCTGCTGGCCTTCACGTCGTTCAGCGGACAGCCCGTCCGCGACCGGCCAGCGGGACGAGCGCCGATGGTGCTGTGGGTCATCGGGCAGGATTCCCTCGCCGACGTCGCGGAACGCGGATGCGCGATCGTCGGCACCAGGGCGGCGACGTCCTACGGTGAGTATCAGGCCGCAGATCTGGCCGCCGGCCTGGCGGAACGGGACGTGGCGGTGGTCTCCGGCGGCGCCTTCGGCATCGACGGTGTCGCGCACCGTGCGGCGTTGGGTGCGGAGGGTCTGACCGTCGCGGTGCTCGCGGGTGGAGTGGACGTGCCGTACCCCTCCGCGCATTCGGCGATGCTGCGCCGCATCGGTGAACAGGGCCTGCTGGTGAGCGAATATCCCCCGGGAGTTCGGCCGGCCCGGCATCGCTTCCTCACCCGCAACCGGTTGGTGGCCGCGCTGTCGGGAGCGACGGTGGTCGTCGAGGCGGGCCTGCGAAGCGGTGCAGCGAGTACGGCGGCCTGGGCCGAGGCCCTGGGGCGTCCGGTGTGCGCCTATCCGGGCCCGGTCACGTCGTCGGCGTCGGCGGGGTGCCACGTCCTGATCCGAAACGGCGCGCTGCTGGTCACCCGTGTGGAGGAGGTCGTGGAGCTCGTGGGTGCGGCGGGGGAGATCGCCCCCGAGCCGGCCCGACCCGTTTCGCCGTTGGACGGTCTCACCGACGTCGAGCTGCGCACCTACGATGCGCTTCCGGCGCGGGGTGCGCGCACCGTCGACCAGATCGCGGTGGCCGCCGGTATGCCGCCCACCGAGGTGCTTGGACCGTTGGCGACCTTGGAACTCGCCGGTTTGGTGCGGCGTCGGGACGGGAGGTGGCGGATCGCGCTCCGGTAGGTTGGCGCCATGCACGGCATCGGGACATGGGGCCGTCGGGTGGCCGCACTCCTGCTCGTCGTGACCACGACCGTTGCCGGATGCCGTACCACGGGAACCGAACCGGTGGTGCCGGCCGATGGCTACGGATTCAGCGTCGGCGCCTCGCAGATCTGGATGAGTGCCGAGGACGCCAACCGGGAACTCGACGCCGCGGCGATGACCAGTGCCCGCTGGATGCGTGTGCACATCGACTGGCATGCCATCGAAAAGGTTCGGGGACAGTTCAATTGGGATTACGTCGACCGCTGGATCGATGGCGCCCGGGCGCGGGGCATGCGGGTGCTGGGGTTGCTGACCAACACCCCGGACTGGGCGAAGGTGCCGGGCACGGCGCTGTACGCACCACCGATCGACCCCGGCGACTACGCCGCGTTCGCGGCCACCGTCGCGAAGCGCTATCGCGATCGCGTGACGGACTGGGAGGTATGGAACGAGCCCAACCTGCCGCGCTTCCTCGGGTTCGCCGACAGCCGCGCCGCGGTCTACGTCGGGCTGCTCAAGGCGGCCTATCCGGCGATCAAGGCGGTGCAACCCAACAGCACGGTGATGTCGGCCGGACTGAGCCCCGCCGTCGGCGTCGACGGGCCCGCCAACTTCCTCAACGACATGTACCTCAACGGTGCGAAGGGTTACTTCGACGCAGTTGCCATGCATCCCTACGTCTTTCCCGGTGGCCTCGCAGAGGATCCGGACAACTCCTGGTCCGATCTCGCCCGGGCACACGACGTGATGACGCTCAACGGCGACGGTGACAAGAAGGTGTGGATGACGGAGTTCGGCGCCCCGACGTCCGATCCGGCCGCCGAGGGTGTCAGCCAACAGGAACAGGCCCAGCAGATCCTCGACGTGCTTGCGGGCGTGGCCGCCGCGGGGTGGAGCGGGCCCGCGTTCATCTACAGCATCCGCGACGTCGACACCGCCAACCCCGGCAACCGTGAGGACAACTTCGGAGCGCTGCTGACCTCGGACTGGCAGCCCAAGTTCACCGCGGGTGTGCTCGCACGGTAGCTGCCCACCCGGGCGTGCCCGCTCGTATAGTCGGGGAGGCCGACCGACGATGAAGAGGTGACTGTGGCAGGGCGTCCGATCCACCAGTTCGAGGTAGTCCGCACGGAATGGCTGGCGCCCCACATGATTCGGGTGGTGCTGGGCGGTGGCTTCACCACCTTCACCCCCAGCGACTACACCGATTCCTACGTCAAGATCGTGCTACCCCGGTCCGGCACCGACGTGTCGGCGCTGCCGACGCCGTTGACGCTCGACAGCTTCAAGGAGTTGCCCGACGCGCATCAGCCGGTCGTGCGCACCTACACCGTGCGCCGCGTCGACCCGGCCCGCGGTGAGATCAGCATCGACTTCGTCGTCCACGGTGAGCACGGAGTGGCGGGCCCGTGGGCCAGCTCGGTCCAGCCGGGCGACCCCGCCTACCTGATGGGTCCCAGCGGCGCCTACGCCCCAGACCCGGCCGCCGACTGGCATCTGCTCGCGGGTGACGAGGCCGGGCTGCCCGCCATCAGCGCCGCATTGGAGGCGTTGCCGCCCAATGCCGTCGGGAAGGCATTCATCGAAGTCAGCGGCCCCGAGGACCAGCTCGAGCTCACCGCACCCGAGGGCGTCGACGTCCACTGGATCTACCGCGGGGGTCGCGCCGACATGGTTCCCGAGGAGCGGGCCGGCGACCACGCGCCCCTGGTCGCGGCCGTGAAGGAGACCCTGTGGCTGCCGGGGCAGGTGCAGGTCTTCATTCACGGTGAGGCGCAGGCGGTCATGCACAACCTGCGGTCCTACGTCCGCAAGGAGCACGGCGTCGACGCGAAGTGGGCGTCGATATCGGGCTACTGGCGACGCGGTCGCACCGAGGAGACCTTCCGCCAATGGAAGGCCGAGCTGGCGAAAGCGGAGTCTGCGTCCGCGGGCTGAGCAAGGCTGGCACTCTTGGCCCATGGCATTCGGTGACTACCAACTCGAGATCTACCTACAGGGCCTCTCCGGCGTCGTGCCGTCTCTGCCGATGGCGTTCGCCGAACTGGAGGCCAAGGCGCAGGCCGCCATGTCCCCGTCGGTGTGGTCGTACGTGGCCGGCGGCGCGGGCGACGAACGCACCCAGCGCGTCAACGTGACGGCGTTCGAACGCTGGGGCCTGATGCCGCGGATGTTCGTGGGCGCCAAGGAACGGGACGTGTCCGTCGACCTGTTCGGGCTCACCCTCCCTTCGCCGGTCTTCATGGCGCCGATCGGCGTCATCGGACTGTGCGCGCAGGACGGCCACGGTGACCTCGCCGCGGCGAAGGCGGCCGCCCGAACCGGTGTCCCGATGATGGTGTCGACGCTGACCGCCGATCCGATGGAGGAGGTCGCCGCCGAGTTCGGCGACACCCCGGGGTTCTTCCAGCTCTACACCCCGACGGACCGCGACCTCGCCGCCAGCCTGGTGTCGCGGGCCGAGGCCGCCGGATACAAGGGGATCGTCGTCACCCTGGACACCTGGGTGCCCGGCTGGCGGCCGCGCGATCTGTCGACGTCGAACTTTCCGCAGCTGCGCGGGCACTGCCTGTCGAACTACACCAGTGACCCCGTCTTCCGCGCCTCACTACCGCAGACGCCCGAGGAGAACCCGCAGGGCGCCATCTTGAAATGGGTCTCGATCTTCGGCAATTCGCTGTCCTGGGATGACCTGCCCTGGCTGCGATCACTGACGAAGTTGCCGCTTCTGGTCAAGGGCATCCAGCATCCCGACGACGCCCGCCGCGCCATCGACGGCGGGGTCGACGGCATCTACTGCAGCAATCATGGCGGGCGGCAGGCCAACGGCGGCCTGCCCGCGATCGACTGCCTACCGGGCATCGTCGAGGCGGCTAGGGGCGTGCCGGTGCTGTTCGACTCCGGCATCCGCAGCGGCGCCGACATCGTGAAGGCGTTGGCCCTTGGCGCCACCGCGGTCGGCGTCGGCCGGCCCTATGCCTACGGCCTGGCGCTCGGCGGCGTCGACGGCGTGGTGCACGTTCTGCGTTCGCTGCTCGCCGAAGCCGACCTCATCATGGGGATCGACGGCTATAGCTCGCTGAAGGATCTGGTGCCAGATGCGCTGCACCGCGTCGAGTCGGCCGGGGTGTCGCGATGAGGGCCGTGCGCTGCCTGCAGGGCAACCTCGAGGTCGTGGATCTTCCGGCGCCTCGGCCGCAGAAGGGCCAGCTGGTACTCGACGTGCGGCGGTGCGGTATCTGCGGTTCCGATCTCCACGCCCGCCATCACGCCGGCGAGCTCGAGGACGTGATGGCCACCGTCGGGTACGAGGACTTCATGCGCGCGGACACCCCCGTCGTCATGGGCCACGAGTTCTCCGGCGAGGTCGCCGAACGAGGCCACGGGGTCGGCAAGGAGTTCAAGGTCGGCACGCTCGTCGTCTCGTTCCCGTTGGTGCGCGCGCACGGCGGCGTGCACCTGACGGGGCTGTCGCCGTTGGCGCCCGGTGGTTACGCAGAGCAGGTGCTCGCCGAGGCGGCGATGACCTTCGTCGTCCCCAACGGTCTGTCGGCCGACGTTGCGGCGTTGACCGAGCCGATGGCCGTCGCGCTGCACGCGGTGCGCCGCAGCGACATCGGCAAGGGTGACGTGGCGATCGTGATCGGCTGCGGCCCCGTCGGGCTCGCCGTGATCAGCCACCTCAAGGCGAAGGGGGTGAAGACCGTCGTCGCGAGCGACTTCTCCTCTGGCCGAAGAGCTTTGGCCACCCGATGCGGTGCCGACGTCGTCGTCGACCCGTCGGTGGACTCACCGTACGAACGGGCGGGCAGCAAGGGAACGATCACCAAGGCCCCCGATCTGTACGAGCTCGGCATTGGGTCGATGGAGAAGCTGCGCAAGCTACCCGGCTGGTCGCATGTCTACCGCGCGGCGGACGCCTTCGGTGCGGCAGGCCCGAAGCGGCCCGTCATCTTCGAATGCGTGGGCGTCCCGGGCATGATCGACGGCGTGATCGCTGCGGCACCCTTGAACTCGCGTGTGGTGGTCGTCGGCGTCTGCATGGGAGAGGACAAGCTGCGGCCCGCGCTGGCAATAGCCAAGGAGGTCGATCTGCGGTTCGTGTTCGGTTACACGCCGCTGGAATTCCGCGACACCCTGCACATGCTGGCCGACGGCAAGGTGGACGGTTCGCCACTGCTCACCGGCACCGTCGGCCTCGACGGGGTGGAGACCGCCTTCGACGCCCTCGGCGACCCCGAGACGCACGCGAAGATCATGATCGATCCGACCAGCGCGGCCGTCGCTCCCTGATCGTCACGCCGCGTCGTCGTCTTCGAGGTGAGCAAGCGTCTGGCGCGACCTCCGGGGGATGACCACTCTTTCAGCGCTAAGCGCGTTGTCTGCACCATGGCGGCGATCTGCCCTCTGACGCGCCGAACCGCGACCCTGACGCAGAAACGGAACCTAGGACTCCACATGAGTGGTCACCGGAGACAGGCGGCGGCCAAGTTCGGCGCCCTGACACATACAGGTCACTGTGTGATCTCGAATTCCCGACATGCGTCTGCGCCCGAACGCGACTCCGCGCACCCTCTGCCACCGTAGGAGCGTGGCGGTGGCGGTCGATGCGGTTCTCGAGGAATTCGACGAGTACCTCGCGTTGCAACGCGGCCGCTCCGAGCACACCCGTCGCGCGTATCTCGGTGATCTGCGGTCGCTGTTCGGCTTCCTCGCCGACCGGACGCCGGACCCGTCCTTGGAGCGGCTCAGCCTGGCGGTGCTGCGGACCTGGCTCTCGACCCAGGCCGCGGCAGGCACCGCGCGCACGACTCTAGCGCGGCGGACGTCGGCGGTGAAGACCTTCACCGCATGGGCTTCGCGCCGAGGTCTCTTGGAGGGAGATCCCGCGGCGCGCCTGCAGGTGCCGAGAGCGCGCCGCACCCTCCCCGCCGTATTGCGCCAGGACCAGGCGCTCGACGCGATGCACGCCGCGACGTCCGGCGCAGAGCAGGGTGATCCACTCGCGTTGCGCGACCGGTTGATCGTGGAGATGTTGTACGCCACGGGTATTCGCGTCAGTGAACTGTGTGGTCTCGACGTCGACGACGTGGACACCGGGCGGCGCGTGCTGCGGGTCCTCGGCAAGGGGGACAAGCAGCGGACGGTGCCCTTCGGCGAACCAGCTCTGCGGGCCTTCACCTCCTGGCTCACCGACGGCAGGCCCGCATTGGCGACGCCGACGTCTGGTCCCGCACTGCTGCTCGGTGCGCGAGGCAAGCGCCTCGACCCGCGCCAGGCCCGAACCGTCGTGCACCAGACGATGGCCGCCGTCGACGGAGCTCCAGACATCGGGCCGCATGGTCTCCGGCACAGCGCGGCGACGCACCTGCTCGAAGGTGGCGCGGACCTGCGCGTCGTCCAGGAGCTGTTGGGTCACTCGAGTCTGGCGACCACGCAGCTGTACACCCATGTCACCGTGGCGCGATTGCGGGCCGTTCACGATCAGGCGCATCCACGGGCTTGAGCCGAATCGGCGTCGTCTCCACGAGCCCCAGGGGGTCGACGTAGTCGGCCCGTGACGACGGACCCCACATCGCACCCCAGTGCAGGCATGCCGACGCGCCGCAGCCGGGGTGACCCGCGACCAACGAACCGACCACGCTGCCGGGGTCGACGAGCTGGCCCACCCGCACGACGGCCCGCACCGGTTCGTAGGTGGTACGCAATCCGCCCGAATGGGCGATCGACACCAGGGGCCTGCCCGCCAACTCGCCGGCGAAGACCACCGTGCCCGCCGCCGCGGCGTACACGGCCTGACCGTTCGCGCCGGTCAGGTCGACGCCACGGTGGCCGCGGTTCCAGTTGGGGGTGGGGGCGTCGAACACCCGCAGCACCCCGGGCCGGGGCCGCAGCGGCCAGTCCAGCCGGCCATCGACGGCCCCAGCCGGCGCCGCGGTGAGCAGGCTGACCGCCATGAACACCGCGAGGAACCTCATCCACCCAGTTCAGCGTGCCGATCGGACTGACGGAAGAGCGTCGAGGCACATCTGTGGATGAAACCGCCACTGTGGATCGGTTCGTGGACGAAGCATGCATGTCAACGGTGTAAACTCGGTCCCGCAATCTGCATCAGCGGATTGACTTCGCGCGCCTGTGCGCGGCCCCGTTATCTCAAGGTCGCACTCGCATGCCGGTTGGTCCCGTGGCGACACGGGTTCGGCACGCAACGGACGCCAGGGTCCGGCATCACCCGACGCCGGACGTAAACCGACGACATAGAGGACAAGGCAATCATGCCTGTTGTAACAATGAAGCAGCTGCTGGACAGCGGCGCTCACTTCGGGCATCAGACCCGTCGCTGGAATCCCAAGATGAAGCGGTTCATCTTCACCGACCGCAACGGCATCTACATCATCGACCTGCAGCAGACGCTGACGTACATCGACACGGCGTACGAATTCGTCAAGGAGACCGTCGCCCACGGCGGCAGCATCATGATGGTCGGCACCAAGAAGCAGGCGCAGGAGTCCATCGCCGACGAGGCCACCCGTGTGGGGATGCCGTACGTCAACCAGCGCTGGCTCGGCGGCATGCTCACCAACTTCCAGACGGTCCACAAGCGCCTTCAGCGGATGAAGGAGCTGGAGGCCATGGAGCAGACCGGTGGCTTCGAAGGTCGCACCAAGAAGGAAATCTTGATGCTGACCCGCGAGAAGAACAAGCTCGAGCGCAGCCTTGGCGGTATCCGGGACATGCAGAAGGTGCCCTCGGCGATCTGGGTCGTCGACACCAACAAGGAGCACCTCGCCGTCGCGGAGGCGCGCAAGCTGCACATCCCGATCATCGCGATCCTCGACACCAACTGCGACCCGGACCTCGTCGACTACCCGATTCCGGGTAACGACGACGCCATCCGTTCGGCCGCACTGCTCACCAAGGTGATCGCCTCCGCGGTCGCCGAGGGGCTCAAGGCCCGTTCCGGTGCCGGCGCCGACAAGGGTGCCGCCGAGGGTGCCGCCGAGCCGCTGGCCGAATGGGAGCAGGAACTGCTCGCCACGGCGACCGCACCGGCTGCTGTTCCTGCCGAGGCAGAGCCGGTTGCCGCCGAAACGACACCCACGGAGGCCTAAATGGCGAACTACACCGCTGCCGACGTCAAGCGACTTCGGGAGCTCACCGGCTCGGGCATGCTCGACTGCAAGAACGCCCTCGTCGAAGCCGACGGCGATTTCGAGCGGGCTGTCGAGGTCCTGCGCATCAAGGGTGCCAAGGACGTCGGCAAGCGCGCCGAGCGGGCGACGGCTGAAGGCCTGGTCGCTGCCAAGGGTGGCGCGCTGATAGAGCTGAACTCGGAGACGGACTTCGTTGCGAAGAACGAGGAGTTTCAGGCGGTGGCCGCACAGATCGTGGCCGCGGCTGCCGAGTTCAAGGCGACCGGCGTCGAGGAGTTGAAGACCGCAGTCGTCGGTGACAGGACCGTCGAGCAGGTCATCGCCGACCTGTCGGCCAAGATCGGCGAGAAGCTGGAACTGCGTCGCGCCACGTACTTCGACGGCACAGTCGAGGCGTACCTGCACAAGCGGTCGTCCGACCTGCCGCCCGCCGTCGGTGTGCTCGTCGAGTACACCGGTGGCAACACTGACGTCGCGCACGCCGTCGCACTGCAGGTGGCGTCGATGAAGGCGAAGTACCTCACGCGTGACGACGTTCCCGCCGATGCCGTCGCCAACGAGCGTCGCATCGCCGAGGAGACGGCTCGCGAAGAGGGCAAGCCCGAGCAGGCCATGCAGAAGATCATCGAAGGTCGCCTCACCGGGTTCTTCAAGGACGTCGTCCTTCTGGAGCAGCAGGCCATCTCCGACGACAAGAAGACCGTCAAGGCCGTGATCGACGAGGCCGGACTGACCGTCACCCGGTTCGTCCGCTTCGAGGTCGGTCGCGCCTAGGCGCCAAGACGTGAGCGACGCACCAAATCGCTCATCACGGAGACCCCGCGTCCCCACCGGTGATCCCGGTGGGCGCGGGGTTTCTCCGCATCCGGGTTGCTAGCGTCGAATGATGATCTCCAACGCTGCGCGGGTATCGGCCTTCGGCGACGACGCTCTCGGTGCTCTCGACGCCACGGCGGTGGCCGAGGCCCTCCGGTCCGGCGCGGTATCCAGGGTGGAGGTCGTCGACGCGGCGATCGCCCGCACGCAGCTGGTCAACCCCCGGCTCAACGGGTTGGCCTACGAGGCCTTCGACCGGGCCCGCACCCGCGCGGCGGCCCCGACCCGTTACGGCGGGTTCTTCGACGGGGTGCCGACCTTCGTCAAGGACAACGTCGCGGTGGAGGGCATGCCGACGATGGAGGGTACCGACGCCTGGCGCCCGCGCCCGGAGACGTCGAACGGCGAATTCGCCCGCACCTACCTGTCGACGGGTCTCATCGCGCTCGGCAAGACGCAGATGTCGGAATTCGGCTTCAGTGCCGTCGCCGAGCACCCGCGTCTTGGCGCCGTGCGCAACCCCTGGAACACCGACCACACCGCCGGTGCGTCGTCGTCGGGATCCGGCGCGTTCGTCGCGGCGGGCGTCGTCCCGATCGCGCATGCCAACGACGGCGGAGGTTCGATTCGGATTCCGGCGTCGTGCAACGGGCTGGTCGGACTCAAGCCCTCGCGCGGCCGGCTGCCCCTTGACGCGAACATGCGCCAGATGCCGATCCGCATCGTGGCCAATGGAGTGGTGACCCGCTCGGTCCGTGACACCGCCGCGTTCTACCGCGAGGCCGAGAACGTCTGGCGCAACTCGAAGCTCGATCCCATCGGCGACGTGACGCGACCGGGCCGCGACCGACTGCGGATCGCGGTGTTCACCAAGTCCGTCAAGCGCGAGTGCAGTCCCGAGGTGCGCGATCAGACGCTGCGGACCGCCGCCCTCCTCGAGAGCCTGGGACACCGCGTCGAACGTCTCGACGACCCGCCGGTACCGCCGTCGTTCATCGACGACTTCCTGCTGTACTGGGCACTGCTGTCGTTCGCCCTGGTGAGAGGCGGTCGGGCCCGGTTCGGTGACACCTTCGACCGCGACAAGCTCGACAACCTCAGCCTTGGTCTGGAACGGTTCGCGGCGGGCAATCTGCACCGGCTTCCGTTGGCGATCGCCCGGCTGGCGACGCTGCGGCGCCGAACGCTCGCGCGCGTGCGGGACTACGACGTACTGCTCACTCCGACGCTGGCCGACGTTCCCCCCGCCGTCGGGCATCTCGACCCGACGGCCGACTACGAACAGATCATCGACCGGCTGGTGGACTGGGTGGCCTTCACACCGCTGCAGAACGTCACCGGCGATCCGGCAATCTCGCTACCGCTGGGCCAGTCGGTGGACGGTCTTCCCATCGGCATGATGTTCAGCGCACGACTGGGTCGCGAGGCCACGCTATTGGAGCTGGCCTACGAATTGGAGGAGGCGGTGCCGTTCGCACGCCTCGGGTCCCTCGGCGGTGCGGATTCCGAAGCCCAATCACGCTGACCGCGAACCTGATTGGTTTCACCATGGCCGCAAGGCGACGGATTTCGTCGTGGACGTGACACAGGGGCGTAACGCGACTTAGGTCGCGTTAACCTGCCGGACATCGTTAGTGGCAACCGAAGAAACACGGCGAGCTGAACATCATCGCTGTGGAGTCCCCTGCACCCACGGCCCTTCGATCACCGGCGATCGCCACTGCCTCCGGCAATACCTTCGGGTATCTGGTCCGGTTCGCATTGGCGAACATCCGTCGTCGACCCGAACGGTTTGTGCTGTCCGTCCTTGGCATTGCGCTGGCGATTGCGTGTGTCGCCATCGTCCGCACCATCTCGTCGAGCTTCGCCATCACTGGCGCCGACTCGGTGACCGAAGTATTGGGAGGAGCGCAGCTATGGGCTGTGCCCGCTGCGGGTGTGCACTTCGACCCGGACGCCCAGGCCCTGGTGGCCGACGGCGCCGCGCCGGAACTAGTGCTCCCCGCCGGTTGGACCGGCGTCCTGACCCTGTCGGGCGTCACCACCGTCAACGGTAACGAGGTCTCACTGCGCAGCGGTGATGGAATGGCCTCCGGCCAAGTGGGATTGAGTTCGGCCCTGGCCGAGCGGCTGGGTGTCGGCAGTGGCGACCGAGTGGTGATCGGCGGCCAGAGTCTGGTCGTCGACGTCGCGGGCGAGGGACAGTCCGCCGTGGTGTCCACCGAGCTCGCCCGGTCGATCGCCGGCGAGAAGGGATGGTGGACGGTGTTCGCCCCGGAGGGGCAGGAGGAGGACCGCCGCCTCGCGCAGTCCTTCAGCAGCGCGACGGGCCTGCCGTTCACTGCCGACCCTGCGGTGATGCCGGATCCAGGCGGCGCCGGTCTCGTCTACGACACCGTGGGCGGCAATGGACCGCTGACCTTCGAGCAGAAGTTCTCGGCGCTGTTCTCCGGCAAGGTGACCAGTTCCACGCTCGGACTGATCTCGACCATCGGCCTGGGGCTCGGCTTCGTGATTGCGGTCTCGTCGTTTTTGGCCGCCGTACAGGAGCGCAAGCGTGAGTTCGGCATCATGTCGAGCATCGGCCTCGCCGACGAGGTCCTGTACTTCTTCCTCGTCGAATCGGCGATCGTGTTCGTGGTCGCCTACCTGATCGGCATCGCTGGTGCGGGAGTTGCAGTGGCACTGGTGATTCCGGGTATCGCGACACCGACGGCGTGGTTGCAGGCCTCGGCGATGGTGGCCGCGTTCCTGCCCGCAATGGCCATCGTCGGAGCGCTGGTGCCGGTGCACCGGTTGCTGCAACAGAGGCCCGTCGACCTCTTGGGGGACCGCTGATGTTGAGCAAGGGTCTGGCCTACGGTTGGCTCGCCGCGCGTAGACGCATCGGTGAGATGTTGCTCCCCGTGGTGACCACCGCGACGGGCGCGTTCCTGGTGGTGCTGGTGTTCGGCATGCAGGACGGCATCCGGGCGCAGTCGGCGTCCCTCGGCCACGCCGACGAGATCGGCCGCGCCGTGATCCTGATCGCGGTGACCGTCCTGCTGGTCGGTGTCGTGGAGGTTGCCGTCGCAACCACCCGAACGGTCGCTCATCGCACCAAGGAACTCGGGGTGCTCGGCGCCAACGGAGTGCCGCGAGTGCCGGTGGTGGCGGCACTGCTCGTCGAGCCGGTGATCTCCGCCGTGGTCGGAGCCATCGTCGGCGCGGCGCTCGCCGCGGTCGTCGCACTCGGACTCGGGGCAACGGGTTTCGTACCCACCGGGGTCGCCGTCGGCGGTCTCGTGCTCGGCGCCGGCATCGCGATCGTCGTCAGCATCGTCGCTGCGTTGGCGACCAGTATCTTGCCCACCTGGACCGCAGCGTCGCGGCCACCGATTCATTCGCTCTCCGCGGGAGGCTAATTCATGACGGTCATCAACGAAAACGACGAATCCATGGACGTCGCCGATGTCGAAGCACCGGTGTCGACCCCCGGTGCGACGGCGTCGCCGGTCATCGAGGTCTCCGACGTCTGGAAGCTGCACAAGCTCGGCGACGAAGTCGTCAAGGCGCTCGTCGCGGCGGACCTGACGGTCATGCCTGGCGAGTTCGTCTGCCTGATGGGTCCGAGCGGTAGCGGAAAGTCCACCCTGCTCAACATCATCGGCGGGCTGGACCGGCCGACGAAGGGTTCGGTGACGGTGGCGGGCAAGGACACCGGGGCACTCACCGAAAGTCAGTTCGCCGCGCTGCGTCACGACACCATCGGTTTCATCTTCCAGAGTTACAACCTGATTCCGTTCCTGTCCGCGGTCGAGAACGTCGAGCTGCCCTTGATGTTCGAGCCCTACGATCGAAAGGCGTTGCGCAAGAGAGCACTCGAGCTACTCGAGCTAGTCGGTCTCAGTCACCGTCTGCACCATCAGCCCACCAAGATGTCCGGCGGTGAACAGCAGCGCACCGCTATCGCGCGATCGCTGATCAGCAACCCGACGCTCGTCCTCGCCGACGAGCCGACGGCCAACCTGGACCACAAGACGGGGGAGACGGTCGTGCGCATGCTGCGCGACCTGTGTTCGACCATGGGCGTCACCGTTGTCGCCAGTACCCACGACCCGATCGTCGCCGAAGAGGCGAGTCGCGTCGTCCGGATGAGAGACGGACAGATCGTCAACTGACCCGGTTCCCTTGGGATCCAATCCGATCAAGAGAGAAACAATGACACAAGAGATGGAAGCGCGGCCGTCCGACCGCGACGCCTTGATGACGACGGAGCTCGTGCCGGAGCAGATTCTGCCCAAGGTGATGAAGACCTTCGGGCTTACGGCTGCCTACGTCTTCATCATCTGCTGGATCACCGGATCGTCGGTGATGGCTACCGGCGGGTGGACGGCGATCCCGATGTGGGTGCTCGGCATCCTCACCTTCCTGGTGCCGGCCGGCATGGCCATCGTAGAGCTGGGCAACCTGTGGCCCGGCCAGGGTGGTGTCTACATCTGGGCGACGCGAACGATGGGCGAAACCTGGGGTTTCATCGGCGGCTACCTCTCCTGGGTGCCGGTTATCCTCAACGCCGCGTCCTCTCCCGCGGTGGTACTTCAGTTCCTGCTGTTGGCGTTCCACACCGAATTGGGACTGACCACCAGCATCATCCTGCAGTTGGTGATCCTGTGGGTGGTGGTCGGGCTGGCGTTGGCGAAACTCTCGGCCAGCCAGAAGATCATGAACGTCGTGTTCGTGGTGTACGGCGTCCTGACGCTGACGATCTTCATCTGCGGACTGCTCTTCGCCGTCGAGAACGGCTCGGCCACTCCGTTCAGCTGGGCGGAGGCGACGATTCCGAACTTCGCGGTCGCGGGCTTCCTGTACGGCACCGTCCTGCTGTACCTGCTCGGCGTCGAGACCCCGTACAACATGGGTGCGGAGTTCCTGTCGGTGCGCAAGAGCGGACCGAAGATGATCCTCTGGGGCTCAACGGCATTGGTGGTCATCTACCTGCTGACCACGGTCGGCACGATGATGGCTCTACCCAGCGACGAGATAGACCCGGTGACCGGTGTCATCGGCATGCTGGACGTCGCCGGCTTCCCCGGGTTGATGGAGATCTGCGCCGTCGTGCTGGCGGGCATCATCATCGTGGCGCTGATGACCTACCAGGTGGCCTACTCGAGGTTGATCTTCGTCTCCGGCCTGGAACGTCACCTGCCGCGGATCTTCACCCACCTGAACCCGCGTACCCGGAACCCGGTGTCTGCCATCCTCATCCAGGGTGTCATCTCGTCGCTCATCCCGGTGGGCCTGTACTCCCAGAGCAGCATGGCCAACGTGACCATCTACCTGCAGGGCGGGCTGAGCACGGTCTGGCTGCTGTCCGGGTTCTTCTTCCTGATCCCGGTGGTCGTGGCCCGCAAGAAGTACGCCGATCGGTATGTGAGCGAGAAGTTTTGGCGCATCCCGGGCGGCATGGTCGGGGTGTGGATCGTGGTCGTCATCGGTTCGGTCGGAACCGTCGGGGGTATCTACTACTCGTTCGTCACGCCGTGGATCGACGTTCCGCAGGCCACCTGGATGACGTGGGTCGGCAGTATCAGCCTGGGCATGTTCGCCCTAGGTCTGATCGTCTACGTCTTCGGCCGCCGGTCCGCGCACAAGACCAGCCAAGAGGACTCGCTGGCTCACCTGGCTGTCTTCGATCTCAAGAAGTCTGAAACCACAGAATGATGTTCACGAACCAAGAGGGAGTCGAAATCCAATGACCCTGGACAGCACCACGCTTCGCGCGGACGCTACCGAGGACAAGACCAACTATCCGCTGGACCCACTGTCGGGTGAGGAGATCCAGGCCGCGGCCGCCATCGTCATGGCGTCCGAATATGCCTCGCCGACGTTGAAGTTCGTGATGATCCAGTTGGCGGAGCCGGCGAAGACCGCCGAGTTGACGTTCGCCGGGGTCGACGTGCCCCGCTGCGCGTTCGCCACGATGTACGACGCCGCCGCGAAGATGATCTATGAGGCGGTGGTCGATCTCGGCGCCAGCATGATCGACTCGTGGAAGGCGGTTCCCGGCAAATTCCCGTCCTACCTGGTCGAGCACATGACCGGGGTGGAGGAGAAGGTTCGGGAGGATCCGCGGTGGCAGGAGGCGATGCGCAAGCGTGGCATCACCGACTTCGATCTGGCGATGATCGATCCGTGGCCGGCTGGCTACTACGGCCAAGGCGACCACTACGACAACTCGCCGTTGATCTGCCGCCCGCTGACCTTCATGCGCGCGGCGCCGTCCGAGCACGGCTACGCGCGACCGGTCGAGGGTCTAATCGTCACCTTCGACCTCGACAACATGGAGATCATCGACATCGAGGACCACGGTGTGGTGCCGATGCCGCCGACGGCGGGCAACTACGACCCGAAGTTCATGTTCGATCCGAACAACCGCCCGGCCTTCACCGAGTTCCGCTCCGACGTCAAGCCCATCGAGATCACCCAGCCCGAAGGGCCCAGCTTCACCGTCGATGGGTGGCACGTGACGTGGCAGAAGTGGTCCATGCGCATCGGCTTCAATCCGCGCGAGGGAATCACGTTGCACGAGGTGACCTACGCCGACCGCGGCGAGACGCGACCGATCCTCTACCGAGGGTCGCTGTCGGAGATGGTGGTGCCCTACGGCGACACGTCGCCAACGCACTGGAACAAGAACGTCTTCGACATGGGCGAGGTCGGGATGGGCTTCTCGGCCAACCCGTTGACACTCGGTTGCGACTGCCTCGGCGAGATCCACTACTTCGACGGCACGGTCAACGATTCCGACGGCAACCCGGTGACGATTCCCAACGCCATCTGCATGCACGAGGAGGACTACGGAATCTCCTGGAAGCACACGGACTTCCGTACCGGTGAGGTCGAGGTCCGGCGGTCGCGTCGGCTCGTCGTCTCGATGATCTGCACGGTGGGCAACTACGAGTACGGATTCTTCTGGTACTTCTACAACGACGCCTCGATCGAGGTCGAGGTCAAGCTGTCCGGCGTGCTCACCACCGGTTCGATCGCCGAGGGTGAGGTCCCGCGTTGGGGCAAGTTGGTCGCCCCGGGCGTCTACGGCCCGAACCATCAGCACTTCTTCAACTTCCGGCTCGACATGAGCGTCGACGGGCCGGGAAACAGTGTGTACGAGGTGGATTCGATCCCGGAGCCCGATCCCGAGCTGAACCCGCACAACAATGCCTGGATCACCCAGGACACCCTGGTGGCGTCCGAGGGCGAGGGCGCTCGCGATTGGGATTGGAAGACGGGCCGGTACTGGAAGGTCGCCAACCCGTCGAAGATCAACGAGCTGGGGAGCCCGACGGCGTACAAGTTGGTCCCCAAGGACATCGTGCCGGTGATGGTGCAGGAGGGTTCCTACATCTACGACCGCGCGCGGTTCGTCCAGCACAACCTGTGGGTCACCAAGTACGACAAGTCGGAGTTGTACGCCGCGGGCGACTACATGTACCAGTCGGCGGAAGCACAGGGGCTGCCGGAGTTCGTCGCGGACGATGCGCCGCTGGAGGACACCGACGTGGTGCTCTGGTACACCCTCGGTGCACATCACGTGGTTCGGCCGGAGGACTGGCCGGTGATGCCGTGTGCCTACACGGGATTCCATCTGAAGCCGATTGGTTTCTTCGACGGCAACCCGGCGCTGGACATTCCGCCGACGCCGCCGAAGGCGTGCCATGGCGCCCACCACGCGGGATTGCCCGTCGCTGAACGGGCCATGGAGTCCTAACTCGGGGTAGTGCCCTCAGCCCAGGGTGGCGAGCAGTGTCTTGAAGACCGCTCGCTGCTCTGGGCTGAGTGGTGCCAGCACCTTCGTCTCTGCGTCGTGCACCCCGGCGTCGGTACGGGCCAGCAGGCCGACGCCGTCCCTGGTGAGCTCGGCCGGCAGCGAGCGGCCGGAGGCCACCGAGGCCGGCCGGGTCACCAGACCACGGTCCTGCAGCCCGCGTACCACCATGTTCATCGCCTGCGGCGAGACGCTGACCTCACGGGCCAGGTCGGCGTTGGACAGGCCGGGTGACTTCGCCAGGAAGCGCATGCAGATGTACTGCGGGAACGAGATTCCCAGTGGCTCGAGGACCGATGACGTCACTTCGGTGCGCAACGACGTGGCCAATCGGTGGAGGAGGTAACCCAGCGGGTCGTCCCCGGCATCGCTCATGTCAAGGATCTTGACACATATCAACTAGATTGATAAACAGGTACGTATGACTCGTCTCACCGATGACATGTTCGATTCCGCCTACCGCGGGGAGGCCGAGCAGATCGGCCTTGGCGCCAAGCCGCCCTGGAGCATCGGCGAACCGCAGCCGGACATCGCCGCAGTGATCGCGGCGGGCAAGATCCACGGCGACGTTCTGGACGCCGGCTGCGGCGAGGCTGCGACGGCGCTCGCGCTCGCCGAACGGGGCTTCACCACCGTCGGCCTCGATCAGTCCGCCACTGCGATCGCACTGGCTCGCGAGGAGGCCGCTCGGCGAGGTCTGACCAACGCCACCTTCGACGTCGCCGACATCAGCGACTTCACCGGGTATGACGGCCGCTTCGGCACCATCGTCGACTCCACGCTCTTCCACTCGATGCCGGTCGAGCTCCGCGAGGGCTACCAACGTTCCATCGTGCGGGCGGCCGCACCGGGGGCGTCGTACTTCGTGCTGGTCTTCGACAGCACCTCCATGCCCGCCGTGGGCCCCGTCAACGCGGTCACCGAGCAGGAGCTCCGCGACGTGGTGTCGGCGTACTGGGTCATCGACGACGTACGGCCGGCCCGCATCCACGGAAACTTCGTCCCCGGCGCCCATCTCGAGGACTTCGCCGGTTCCGGCATCCGGGAGGAGGCCAACGGTCGGATGTCGATGGGTGCCTGGTTGCTGTCCGCGCACCTGGCCTGACGCGCGTCGGCGCTACCCGTCGGCGCCCACGGTCCAGCCGTTTGGCAGGATTGGGGGCGTCGTCGCGGAGCCGAAGGAGTCAGGATGGCGGAATCGGTCCTCGCCGGCCAGTCGGGTTACTCCCGTGTGCTGCTGAAACTGGGCGGGGAGATGTTCGGCGGTGGCCACGTCGGTCTTGATCCCGACGTGGTGGCTCTCGTCGCCCGGCAGATCGCCGAGGTCGTCCGCGGCGGTGTGCAGGTCGCCGTGGTCATCGGCGGAGGCAATTTCTTCCGAGGGGCGCAGCTACAGCAGCGCGGTATGGAGCGCAGCCGGTCGGATTACATGGGCATGCTCGGCACCGTCATGAACAGCCTTGCGCTACAAGACTTCCTGGAGAAGGAAGGCATCGACACCCGCGTGCAGACCGCCATCACGATGGGCCAGGTCGCCGAGCCCTACATCCCAGGTCGCGCCCGTCGGCATCTGGAGAAGGGGCGCGTCGTCATCTTCGGCGCAGGCATGGGCCTGCCCTACTTCTCGACCGACACCACGGCCGCGCAACGCGCGCTCGAGATCGGCGCCGACGTGGTCTTGATGGCCAAGGCGGTCGACGGCGTCTTCACCGACGACCCGCGGAAGAACCCGGATGCCGAGCTCCTCAAGACCATCACCCATCGCGAGGTCATCGACCGTGGCCTTCAGGTCGCCGACGCCACCGCGTTCAGCCTCTGCATGGACAACCGCATGCCCATCCTCGTGTTCAACCTGCTCACCGACGGAAATATCGCGCGCGCGGTGGCAGGTGAGAGGATTGGCACACTGGTCACCACCTAGGCGGCGGACGACCGGGCGAGCGCTTGCGGACGGGAGAAGAAACACGTGATCGACGAAACCCTCTTCGATGCCGAGGAGAAGATGGAGAAGGCGGTGTCGGTGGCCCGCGACGACCTGTCGTCCATTCGCACCGGCCGCGCCAACCCCGGCATGTTCAATCGGGTGAAGGTCGAGTACTACGGCTCTCCGACGCCCATCACCCAGCTCTCCAGCATCAACGTGCCAGAGGCCCGGCTCGTCGTCATCAAGCCCTACGAGGCCAACCAGCTGCGCGCCATCGAGGACGCCATCCGCAATTCGGATCTCGGGGTCAACCCCGGCAACGACGGCAACGTCATCCGCATCTCGATTCCCCAGCTGACCGAGGAGCGCCGCCGCGACCTCGTCAAGCAGGCCAAGTCAAAGGGTGAGGACGCCAAGGTCACGGTGCGCAACATCCGTCGCAAGGCGATGGAGGAGCTCGAGCGCATCAAGAAGGACGGCGAGGCAGGCGAAGACGAGGTGGGCCGTGCCGAGAAGGACCTGGACAAGAGCACCCAGACCTACACCGGCCAGATCGATGACCTGGTGAAGCACAAAGAAGGCGAGCTGCTGGAGGTCTAGGTCACCGGAGACCAGACCTTCAGCAACAGCACGGTGGCAGACACCGATACGGCTCCCGTCGGTGGAGCCGACTCGTCCGAGCCCACGAAGAAGGCGGGCCGGGCCGGGCGCAACCTGCCCGCCGCGATCGGGGTCGGGGCGTTCCTCGGGTTCGGCGTCATCGCCATCCTGGTGTTCGCGCCGTTGGGCTGGGTGCCGGTCGTCGCGGTCGCCATGGCCGTGGCCACCCACGAGGTGGTCCGGCGACTGCGGACCGCCGGATACGCGATCCCGATCATCCCGCTGCTTCTCGGTGGTCAGGCCATCGTCTGGTTGACATGGCCCTTCGGGCCTACGGGCGCCCTTGGCGCGTTCGGCGCGACTGTCGTCGTGTGCATGATCTGGCGCCTGCTCTCGGGTGGGCTCAAGGACCCGCCGGTGAACTACCTGCGCGACGTCACGGCGACCATCTTCCTGACGGCCTGGATCCCGCTGTTTGGCGCCTTCGGGGTGCTGCTGGTCTATCCCGAGGACGGACGCTGGCGGGTGCTGTGTCTGATGCTGGGCGTCGTCTTCTCCGACATCGGTGGCTATGCCGCAGGCGTGCTGTTCGGCAAGCACCCGATGGTGCCGGCGATCAGCCCGAAGAAGTCTTGGGAGGGGTTCGCGGGCTCGCTGATCTTCGGCACGGCCGCCTCGGTGTTCGCCGTGGTCTTCCTGCTCGACAAGCCCGCCTGGGTGGGTCTCCCACTGGGGCTGATGCTCGTCGTGACCGGCACGCTCGGCGATCTCATCGAATCTCAGGTGAAGCGCGATCTGGGAATCAAGGACATGGGCACCTTGTTGCCAGGACACGGAGGTCTGATGGACCGTCTCGACTCGGTGCTGCCCTCGGCCGTCGCGACGTGGGTCGTCCTGACGCTTCTTGCCTGAGAGCCCGCCGGTCGTCGAGCGGCTGGCGTTCTCACCGATCGGAGTACCTTTGAGCGACATCATGAAACTTCCCCTGGTCTTCGAGGCCCCGCGCCGCGGCACGCCGCCGCGGCACTTCGCCGACCTCGATGACGACGCCCGCGCCGCCGCGGTCGCCGAGCTGGGCTTGCCCGCATTTCGCGGGAAGCAGTTGGCGAATCAGTACTTCGGCAGGCTGATCGCCGACCCGCGCGCCATGACCGATCTGCCGGCGGCCATGCGCGAACGCGTCGCGGACACGTTGTTCCCGGACCTGCTGAACGTCGTGCGGTCGATCGAGTGTGATGGCGCCGAGACGCGAAAGACGTTGTGGCGGGCGGTCGACGGCACCACCTTCGAGTCGGTGCTGATGCGGTACCCGCAGCGCAACACGGTGTGCATCTCGTCACAGGCGGGCTGCGGGATGGCATGCCCGTTCTGCGCCACCGGGCAGGGCGGCCTCACCAGGAACCTCTCCACCGCCGAGATTCTCGAGCAGGTACGGGCGGCGTCGGCCGCCATGCGCGACGAGCATGACGGCCGGCTGTCGAACATCGTCTTCATGGGCATGGGCGAGCCGTTGGCCAACTACAACCGGGTCCTCGCTTCGGTGAAGCGGATCATCGCACCCCCGCCCGACGGGTTCGGTATTTCGGCGCGGTCGGTCACGGTCTCGACGGTCGGGTTGGCGCCCGCGATCCGCAAGCTCGCCGACGAACGCCTCGGCGTCACGCTGGCGTTGTCACTGCACGCCCCCGACGACGAGTTGCGCGACACGCTGGTGCCGGTCAACAACAGGTGGAACGTGGGCGAAGCCCTCGACGCCGCACGGTATTACGCGGACGTGACCGGGCGTCGCGTGTCGATCGAGTACGCGCTGATCCGCGACGTGAACGACCAACCCTGGCGGGCGGACCTCCTCGGCAAGAAGTTGCATGGCGCACTGGGGCCGCTGGTGCACGTCAACGTCATCCCATTGAACCCGACACCGGGGAGCAAGTGGGACGCAAGTCCCAAACCGGCCGAGCGCGAGTTCGTCAAGCGGGTCCGCGAGCGCGGGGTGTCCTGCACGGTGCGCGACACCCGCGGTCGCGAGATCGCGGCAGCCTGCGGTCAACTCGCCGCCGAGGGCTAACTCACGCAGGCAGCCCGATCGTCTTGCCCTCCAGGTACTCCCGGTAGCCTTCGTCACCGTTGCGGCGGCCCAGCCCGCTCTGCTTGGTGCCGCCGAAGGGGCTGCTGATGCCGAAGTGCGACTTGCCGTTGATGGTGACGTTTCCGGTGCGCATCCGCCGGGCCACGGCCATCGCCCGGTCCACGTCGCCGGAGGACACCTCCCCGGACAGGCCGTAGATGGAGTTGTTGGCGATGGCGATCGCGTCGTCGTCGGTGTCGTACGGCGTGACGGTCAGTACCGGACCGAAGATCTCCTCCTGTGAGATCTGCCAGTCCGGGTCGACGTCCGCCAGCAGGGTGGGCTGCACGTAGTACCCCACGGGGAGATTCGGGGGGATCCCACCGCCGGTCACGAGGCGGGCTCCGGAGTCGATGCCCGCCGTGACGAGCCGCAGCACCTTCTCACGTTGGCCCTCGCTGATCTGGGGCCCCTGCATGTTGCCCGGCGTCCACGGATCACCGACCGGGAAGTTCTCCATACTGGTCTTCAACAGTTCGATGCCCTCTTCGTAGCGGCTGCGCGGCAACAGGATTCGGCTGGGCAGGATGCAGGACTGCCCCGACATGACGCATGCCATCATCGCCGCCAGCGGGAGCGCAGCGTTGAAGTCGGCATCGTCGAGGACGATGTGTGCGGACTTGCCGCCCAATTCGAGCAGCGTCTTCTTCACCGTCGCGGCGCCCGCCGCCAGGATGGCCCGGCCGGTAGCCGTCGATCCCGTGAACGTGATCATGTCCACCCGCGGATCGGCCGACAGGGCGGCGCCCACCTCGTTGGCGTTCGACAGCACGACGTTGAACACACCGGGCGGAATGTCGGTCTCCTCGGCAACGATGCGGCCGTACTCGCTACCCGACCATGGCGTCAGCTGTGCCGGCTTGAGGACGACGGTGTTGCCCGCCATCAGTGCAGGCACTGTCTCGGCGACGTTGAGGTAGAACGGCACGTTCCACGGCGTGATGGCGCCCACCACGCCGATCGGTTCGTAGGCGATCTTGCGACGCGCCGGACCCATCGGCGTGTCATGCACGCCGGTGTCGACGAGGTAGTCGAAGTTCCTGCCGTGCTCGGCCCAGTGGGTGACCTCGGCGATCGGGCTCTCGATCTGGCTGCCCGACACGGTGACTGGACAACCGACTTCGGTGATCAACACCCGCCGCAGGTGTTCCTTGTTGCGGTCCAGGGCCGCAGCCAGTTGCGTCAGACAGTGGTACCGGAACTCCAGATCCCGCGACCAGTCCGTCTCGTCGAACGCACGGCGGGCCGCCCCGACCGCGGCCGCCATGTCGTCGATCGTGCCATCGGTCGCCTGACCGGCCACCTGCTCGGTCGCCGGATCGATGACGTCGAACGACGCCCCACCGGCCGCATGGCGCAACTCGCCATCGATCAACATCCGCTCGTCGCCGGCGAGGACACCCGATTCGTGCTGCACGCTCGTCATGGAGCGAGCCTTACAAATCAGCGCCCATTTGTCAGGCCGTTGGCCGATCCGACGACGGGTCGTTCAGTCGGGAGTCTTGATCCCGACGGCGTGGCGGAGCTGGGCCAGGAACTGGTCGTCGTCATCGCTGCGGACGATGTAGTGGCAGACCGCGACGCGGACCGCGGTCGCAGCCTTGACGGCGGCATTCGGCCCCGAGAGCAGCTTCACCAGACGGGTGCGCATGAGGGGGATGATGCGTGACAGCTCGGCGATCACCACCTCGGGTTCGATGTCGACGAGCCGGACCCCGGAGTAGGACTGTTGGTAGTCGACGATGAACCGCAATGCGGCATCGAGCTTCTCGTTGCCCCGAAGTCCTGCCGTCGCCGTGTTGATCCCCGAGTCGAAGAGGTCGCGTTCGTAGACCCCGAAGGCAGTGAGGAGCTCTTCCTTGGACGCGAACCAGCGGTAGAGCGTCGGCCGCGACACGCCTGCCTGCAAGGCGACCTCGGAGAGGCTCAGCTTGGTCTGACCGCTGCTGCCCAGCACCTCCCTGGTGGCGGCGAGAATCCGGGTCCTGGTCGAGGTGTCCTCGCCGGCTTCACCGGCGGCGCGCTCCGCAGTCATCGGTTCATCCACTTCCCAGCTCTGTCAGTTCCGAACGTTGCAGATGCTCCGCCGATCGTAAGGTACCCAGGAGCCGCGAAAGCGACCAACCGGACAACCCGAGCTCGCCGAGGAGAGGTTCACCGTGACCGGACCGCTGGATGGCATCAAGGTCGTCGAGCTCGGGGTGTGGGTGGCGGCGCCCGCGGCCGGAGGCATCCTGGCCGACTGGGGCGCCGACGTCGTCAAGATCGAACCGCCCGCCGGTGATCCCGCCCGCTCGTTCGGCCGCATGCTGCAGATCGCGTCGGGAGAGAACCCGCCCTTCGAGATGGACAACCGGTCCAAGCGCAGCATCGTGCTGGACCTGGCCACCGAGGCCGGGCTGTCGGTGGCGTTCGACCTGCTGACCGACGCCGACGTCTTCGTCACCAACGTGCGACCTGCGGCGCTGCAACGCCTCGGTCTGGACTTCGCCGCGGTCGCCGATCGCAATCCACGCCTGGTGTACGGACTCATCACCGGCTACGGCATGGCAGGTCCCGACGCGGACCGGGCGGCGTATGACGTCGCCGCGTTCTGGGCGCGGGCCGGGTTGGCCGACCTGCTCACCCGGCCCGGGGATACGCCTCCGTTCCAGCGCGGCGGCATGGGTGACCACACGGTCGCCATGACGTTGGCGGGCGCGGTCTGCGCCGCGCTGGTCTCCCGCCAGCGCACCGGGCTGGGCCAATTGGTGACGACCTCGCTCTACCGCCAGGGCGCCTACACGGTCAGCTTCGATCTCAACACGCTGCTGCTGACAGGTCAGCAGGTCGCGATCGGGCAGCGGGAGTCGATGGGCAACCCGTGCATGAACAACTACGCCGCCGGCGACGGACGACGGTTCTGGATCGTCGGACTCCAGGGTGACCGCCACTGGCCCGCCCTCTGTCGCGCGGTGGACCGGACCGCGTGGCTCGACGACGACCGATTCGCCACCGCGCGGGCGCGGGCGGGTAACGGCACGGAGCTGATCGCCGAACTCGACGCGATCTTCGCCACCAAGCCGTTGGACGCGTGGGCCCAGATCTTCGCGACCGAACCGGACTTCTTCTGGTCACCCGTGAACTCGATCTCCGACGTGCTGGCCGACGAGCAGTTTCACGCCGCCGGTGGGGTGGTCTACGTGCCCGACGGCGACACGACGCAGCCGATGGTGGCCACGCCCGCGGACTTTCACGGCACGCCGTGGAAGCCGACGGCAGCGGCGCCCGGCCTCGGACAACACACCGAGGAGATCCTCGCAGAGCTCGCCACCCGGCGGCGTGGTGGTGGCTAACTGCGCGAATGCCTATGTCCTGCAGCGTATTTGAGCTGGGCGAGGAACTCGTCGTCATCGTCGCTGCGCACCAGGTAGTGCGATATCGCCACTCGGACCACGGCCGCTGCCGCGATGTCGGCGTCGGGCCCTGGGATCAACCGCTCGAACTGCCGACGCATGAGCGGAATTACGCGCGCTAGCCGGGGGATGACGTGCTCGGGTTCGACGTCGACCATGCGCAGGCCCGGGTAGGAGTGCTGGTATTCGACGATCACTCGCAGCGCAGCCTCCAGGCGCTGTGCCCTGGGTAATCCGACGTAGGCCCGTGCCACCGCCTGCTCGTAGAAGGAGCGCTCCCACACCACGAAGGCGTCCAGCAGGTCCTGCTTGGACCCGAACCAGCGGTACAACGTGGGCCGTGAGACACCCGCCTGCGTCGCAACGTCGGACAGGCTGAGCTTGTTGATCCCGTTGCTGCCCAATACCTCGGCCGTCGCGGCGAGGATCCGCTCTCGGGTCGAGGTGTCGGCCTCGACCGGCCGCACCGCCTCGTCGCCCGGCAACGGTCGCGTCATCGCAATAGCTTTACAAATTATTACCCAAGTGTCACGCTATCGGCGTCAAGGCTCGGTGAAGGGAGGCTCTCGGTGACGGCTCCTACGGCGTCCGCGGCACGCGACTTCAGCGACCATGACATCACCTCACACCGCTTTTGGGCTCAGCCGTTCGACGAACGCGACCGCACGTTCGCCGCGTTGCGCGCCTCTGAAGGGCTCACCTGGCACCGGCCCCTGCCTTCGCTGTTCGAGCTGGAGGAGCCGGGGTTCTGGGCGCTCGCGCGTCGAGCCGACATCGCCTTCGTCAGCACCCATCCCGAATTGTTCACCTCGGCGCAGGGGGTGGCCCTCGATCCCATGCCCGCCGACGTGCAGCGGTTCGCCTCGTTCTTCCTGACGATGGATCCACCGCAGCACACCGTCTATCGACGGCTGATCAGCTCGGCGTTCACTCCGCGCAACGTCCGTCGGATCGACGAGCAGATTCATGCCACGGCGGTCAAGGTCGTCGACGATCTGATCGGCGTGGGTGAGATCGACTTCGTCGCAAGCTGTTCCGCGCGGCTGCCGATGTTGACCATCATGGACATGCTGGGCGTTCCGCCATCCGAGCAGCCGGGCGTGGCGAAGGCGGCCGAGAAGCTCTTCGGCATGAGCGATGACGAGTACAGCACGATCGAGGAACGCGCCGCCGACACGATCAACGAGATCATGCTGCTGTCGAGCACCGGCGCCGAGCTGGCAAAGTATCGGCGCCACCACCCCGGAGACGATCTGATGACGAGCATCGTCGACGCCGAGGTCGACGGGCATCGACTCACCGACGAGGAAATCGGCTCGTTCCTCATCCTGCTGGCCTCGGCGGGCAATGACACCACCAAACAGGCCACCACGCACGCCATCATGGCACTGGTCGAGAACCCGGCCCAGCGCGCTTGGCTGATGGAGGACTTCGACGGGCGAATCGGTACTGCGATCGAAGAATTCGTGCGCTGGTCGTCGCCCGTGCTGCAGTTCGCCCGTTTCGCCGTCGAGGACACCGAGGTCGCGGGCCAACCCATCGAGGCGGGGGACAAGGTCGGGCTGTTCTACTGTTCGGCCAACCGCGACGAGAGCGTATTCGACGCACCGGCCGAGTTCGACCTCTCCCGGTCGCCCAATCCCCACCTCGGCTTCGGCGGCGGCGGCCCGCACTTCTGTCTCGGCAACCAGTTGACCAAGAGTGAGCTGCGAAACCTGTTCTATGAGTTGCTCACTCGCCTGAAGCACATCGAGCTCGGTCAGCCCGATCTCCTCCACAGCACCTTCGTCCACGGGGTCAAGCGACTGCCGGCCGTCATCCGATGAGGGTGGAGGTAGACCTCGCCAGGTGCACCGGTCACGGGATCTGCGAATCGATCGCCGAGGACGTCTTCGAGGTGCAGGACGACGGGAGCGTGCTGATTCACGACGCGACGCGGCCCGACGGTGACGAGGTCCGGATGCGGCAAGCGGTGACCCAGTGTCCGGCCGCCGCACTCCGGTTGGTGGACTGAGGGTTTGGTCTAGCGGTCCGGGCGCGGACGGACCAATATCGACTGCTGAATGCCGCCCACCGGTCCGCTCTCGTCGAACAGCGTGCCGTACGTGGTGCCGATCCCGTCCGGCCCGTAGCTGGTCTCGGCGCGGATGCCGATCCACTCACCTTGCGGGACGCGGTGCACGTGCACGACCACATCGGTGTTCATGAACGTCCACCTGCGGATGTCCAATTTGGTGCCAATGCCATTGGCGTCGTCCGCCACGGCGAAGAGCCGCTGCAGCGGCGTCATCCCCTCGCCCTTGACCAGGTCGACGGTGGGGCGCAGCCATGATTCACCGGGACCGTCGGCCAGGGGGGTCGTCAGCCATCGCCAATCGATGCTGTGCACGTAGTTGGGGTCCCAGTCCTTCGCCATGTCGCGGCTGGCGGCCTCGGACAGCGGGCGCAGCGGTCGCGCGGGCTGGTGGACGACGGCAGTGGTGTCCATCGTCGCCATCCGCCAACCGCTCGCCCGTGCCACGGCTCGGAGTGACCCGTCGGGGCCCGGCGCAAGCATCTCGGCGCTCAGCAGCTCGATCTGCCTGCCGGGCCGCTCGACGCGCGCGCGGACCCACAGGTCGCCGTCGGCGGGAACGCCCCCGAGAAGGTCGATCATGACGCGGCTCAGCCGGGCGTCATCGCGTGGTGCGCATCGTTCGAGGGAACGCACCAGCAGCGCCGACACCGGTGCGGCGTGCTGGATCGCCGCGGTCCACGTACCGCGGACCAGGTCGGTGGCGCGGAACGTCTCGTGATGCTCGTCGGCGTCGGTCAGTTCGTAATAGCAGTCGGACATCTCCGCCTCAGTGATGGGGGGCCGGGATCGGCCCGATGCCGGGGATGTCGACGAGGAACGCATCGACGCGGGACAGCTTGGTGCCAACCAGACGTTCGGGATAGGCATCGGCGCTGGAGAGCAGGAACAGCGTCCGGTTCTCCGGGCCGCCCAGCGCGCAGGCGATCGCGGTCCGGCCGTCGAGGTCGATGCGGTCGGTGACCGTGCCGCCCTCGACGATCCGCTGAAACTCGTGGGCCAGCGTCAACGCCGTCCAGACTCCGCCAGCGGCGTCGAGGGCGATGCCGTCGGGTGGTCCGTCGAGACCGTCGGCGAAGATTCGCCGGTCCGTGAGGTCGCCGCCGGCGGCGATGGTGAACGCGGTCAATCGGCGGCCGGTCGATTCGGCGACGATGAGTGTCCCCTGATCGGGCGTGATGACCATCCCGTTGGGAAAGTCGAGGTCCCGGGCCACCACGGTGGGCGGGAGTCCATCGGTGTCGACACGCACGATGACGCCGCCGCTGCGGGCCTGCGAGCCGATGAACGCGCGCCCAGCATCGTCGACGATCATGTCCCCGAGGTTCGCAGGCACCAGTCCGCTCAGATCGGCGACGACCTCGACGGTGTCCCCGTCGTAGCGCAGCACCTGCCGGTCCTCGGTCGACACGATCAACAGCGTGCCGTCGGGTCGAAAACCCAGGCCGGACGGAGCCCTGCCGGGTAGTGGCAGAGTGGTCACCGACCCGTGAAGATCGACGGTGTGAACCGCTTCGCCCAACATGTCGGAGAACCACAGAAGTCCCTCGAACCAGCGCGGCCCCTCGCCGAAGCAAAATCCGCCCGCCAACGGCGACGCGAATGCAGTAGCTTTACAAAACACGTCACAAGTGTCACGCTCGCACGGTGTCGGTGTCAACCGCTCAACGGTCGCCGTGAGCGCCAACGGAGGGTGGTGAGTGGTCATGCGAAGGCACGACGGCCACACGCTTCTGCCTCTGCAGGAGCCGATTTCATCGGCGTCGCTGTGAACGGCGTCTCGAAATCGGTTGTCGTGCAAGGATTTTCCTACGACCCGTTCGACCCAGCGGTGATGGCCGACCCGCTGCCGTACTACCGCATCCTGCGCGACGAGCACCCCGTCTACTATCTGCCGACGTGGGACACCTACGCGGTGTCACGGTTCGAGGACATCTGGCGGGTGTTGGAGATCAACGACGGCACGTTCGTGGCATCCGAGGGCACCTTGCCCGCGGCGTCGGTGCTGGCCCGCCACAACGACGGACCCGTGCCGGATCCGCCGTGGCACCCCATGCCGTTTCACGCCAACTTCGACAGCCCAATCTACGAGGACGTCCGCCGCTCGCACTCCGGGCCACTGCGCCCCAGGAACGTCGGAAGGCTGGCCGACCGGGTCCGCGAGTTGGTCAACCAGCGACTCGACGTTCTGCTGCCGCTGGGCAGGTTCGACCTCACCCAGGATTTCGGTGGCATCGTGGCTGCGTCCATGGTGTGCGAATTGGTTGGCCTGCCAACAGAACTCGCGTCCGACGTGTTGGCAACCGTCAATGCGGGCAGCTTGGCGCAGCCGGGTGACGGCGTGAACACCGCCAACGCCCGACCGGGCTATCTCGAATACCTGGTTCCCATCGTCGAGCGCACGCGGGCGGAGGCCCGCGACGGCGAACTGCCGATCGTCGACGGCCTGATCGGCTACCGCTTGCCCGACGGTTCCGCGTTGAGCGACGTCGAGGTCGCCGTCCAGATGCTCGGCATCTTCATCGGGGGCACCGAGACCGTACCGAAGATCGTCGCCCACGGCCTGTGGGAACTCAGCAGGCGACCCGACCAGTTGGCCGCCGTACGGGCCGATCTGGAGACCAACGTGGCGATCGCGCGCGAAGAGATGATCCGCTACTGCGCGCCCGCCCAGTGGTTCGCCCGTACTCTGCGTCGCCCCTTCACGATTCACGACACGACGATCGAGCCCGGTCAACGGATCATCGCGCTGCTGGCATCGGCATCCCGCGACGAACGCGAGTATGCCGACCCGGATGACTTCATCTGGAACCGGCCCATCGAGCGACTGCTGGCCTTCGGGCGGGGGCAGCACTTCTGCCTGGGCGTGCACCTCGCACGTCTCGAGATCAGCGTGATGCTGACCGAATGGCTGAAGCGCGTGCCCGACTTCCAGATCGTGGAGGAGTCCGCCTCGCGACCCCCGTCGAGCTTCCAGTGGGGCTGGAACAGCATCCCGGTCGAGGTTCGGGTGTGATGATGTGGGGCTATCGGCTGGTGGCGCCGTACACCTTCGAGCGGTTGGAACTCCCCGAGCCCTCACCGGACTCCCTATCCAATGGTCAGGTGCTGCTGCGCTTCCTGGCCGCGGGGGTATGCGGAAGCGATCTGCCCGCGTTCCGGGGGGTGCAGGGCAAGCTGCCGGGTGACACCGGTGCCTGCGCCGCCGAGATGATCGGCTTTCCGGTTCACGAGATCGCCGGGGAGGTGGTGGCGAGCCGTCACCCCGACCACCGACCGGGCGACCACGTGGTCGGCTGGGCGTCGGGGTTCGACGGCCTGACGGGTTTCGTGGTCGCCGATGGCGACGGCCTGGTCTCCTACGGTTCGGCATTGACACCGGGACTCGCCATCGGATTGCAACCTCTCGCATGTGTGCTCTACGCCGTCGAACAGCTTCCCCACCTCGCGGGGCGACGTGTCGCCGTCATCGGACAGGGCTCGATCGGACTGCTGTTCTCCTACGTGGCCAAGGCGTTCGGTGCCGCCCACGTGACCGGGGTCGACCCCGTCGATCGCGCCGCCACCGGCACGGAATTCGGCGTCGACACCGTGGTGCGGGCCACCAGCGATCGATGGATCCGCCACCTTGCGCCCGAGGACCGGGCCGACGTCGTGATCGAGGCGGTCGGTCATCAGGTGGCAACCCTCGGCCACGCGATCGAGGCCGCGGCCTTCGGGGGCACCGTCTTCTACTTCGGGGTGACCGACGATGACACCTATCCCATCAGCATCCGCACCATGCTGCGCAACAACCTGACGCTGAAATCTAGCGTGACTCTGGAGCGGCGCCGGATGTTGGACGAGGCCGGTGCATTCGTTCGAGAACACCCCGACCTGCTGCCCCGGTATCTGACGCACACCTTCGGCACGGACGACGTCCAGACGGCTTTCGAGGTGGCGTGCCGCCCCACCCCCGGGCGCGTCAAGATCGCGATCGTGGCATGAGCCTTTCGCGAGTCCTAGCCGAGGAGCCGCAGATCTTCGGAGGCTGGGTGGTCGGTCCTACGGCTCTCGGCCCCGAGGCATTCGCCCACAGCGGCTACGACTACGTCGGATTCGATTGTCAACACGGCTATCTCGACGATGCCGACGTGGCATGGATGTTGAATCGGCTCGAACACGTCGCGATCCTCACCGCCGTGCGATTTGCCTCCACCGCGCCGTCGCCCATCGGCCGCGTCCTGGACGCGGGCGCCGACGTGATCATCGTGGCCATGATCGAGACGGCCGAGCAGGCGGCGCAGGCCGTGGCGGCGACGCGATTCGCTCCTCGGGGCGTGCGAAGTTTCGGGCCGCTGCGGGCGAGTCTGGGAACCGACGTGGCCGCGCTGGAAGCTCGGGTGAACGTCCTGGCGATGGTGGAGACGGTCAGGGGATTCAGGGCGGTGGACGAGATTTGTGCCGTGCCCGGGCTCGCCGGAATCTACGTCGGGCCAGCGGATCTTGCCATTTCGATGGGCTACGCGGTATCGGAGGCGTGGACCCATCCCGAGGTACTGGACGCGATGGCACGGATCGTCGACGCAGCCAACGCGGCGGGCCTGATCGCCGGTGTCCACGCCGGAGACGGGGTGATCGGACGCACGGCGGTGCAGCTGGGTTTTCGGATGATCACCCTCGCATCGGAGTCGCAGGCCCTACGCCGGGGTGCGGCCGCTCACCTGGCCGCCGCGAAGGCAGAGAACGACGAACGGCCCACCGGAGACGGGAGATACCACTGAACGCCAACGGCTCGGACCGCGTGGCACTGGTGACGGGCGCCGCCCGCGGTCAGGGTGCCGCCATCGTCGAACGGTTGCTCGCCGACGGGTTCCGGGTGGCTGCCTGCGACGTACGCGTCGACGAATTGAACGTCAGCACTGCGGCGTTGGGCAATGAGAACGTCGTCGCCATCGCCTTGGACGTCACCTCGCCGGAGCGGTGGGGCGATGCCGTCGCCATCGCGGTGGAGCGCTTCGGCGGGTTGACCACCCTGGTCAACAACGCCGGTGTGCTGCACCGGGCGTCGATCGCCGACGAGACCACCGCGGGCTTCGAGACGAGTTGGCGGGTGAATTGTCTCGGTCCGTTCAACGGGATCCAGGCCGTGCTCGAACACCTCCGCCGGGCGGACGGCGCTTCGATCGTCAACACCTGTAGCACGGGCGCGGTCCGACCGTTTCCGAACCACGTCGCCTACGGGTCTGCCAAGTGGGCGCTACGTGGGCTGACGCAAATCGCGGCCGCGGAGCTGGCCCCGTCCGGGATCAGGGTCAATGCCGTCCTCCCCGGACCCGTCGAAACCCCGATGCTCGACCCCGTGACGCAGACTCGCCTCGCCGCCGCGGGCCGCCTGGGCAAGCCGATGGAGATTGCCGACGCCGTGGCATTCCTGGTGTCTGAGCACGCCTCCTTCATCACCGGCGCCGAGCTCGTCGTCGACGGCGGTCAATCCCTGCAGATCGGATGACGCCGATGGCCAGGAATCCTTCGATCGGCATCATCGGCGCGGGCCCCGGCGGCATGGCATTGGGAATCCTTCTGCAGAAGGCTGGTTTTCAGAACTTCACCGTCTTCGATCGGGAGGATGGTGTCGGCGGGACATGGCGGATCAATACCTACCCGGGGTTGGCCTGCGACGTGAAGTCACACCTGTACTCCTTCTCGTTCGACCGAAACGCCACGTGGTCCCGACTGTGGTCCGGCCAGGCCGAGATCTTGTCCTACTTCGAACGGTGCGCCGAGAAGTACGGTCTCGGAACGCATCTCGAACTCGGCACCGAGATCTCCTCGGCGCGATGGAACCCCGAGGATCGAACCTGGCGCCTCGAGACGACGACCGGCGCCGTGCACACCTTCGACGTCGTGGTGTCCGCGGTGGGTCTGTTCACCCGGCCCACGATGCCAACGTTGGACGAGGAGGAGCCGTTCGCCGGCGCACTCATCCACACGGCACGCTGGGATCACACCCTGGATCTGGTTGACAAGTCCGTCGCCGTGCTGGGAACCGGTTCGACCGCAGCGCAACTGGTGCCGGAGGTGGTGAAGGTCGCACGGAAGGTCTACTCGATTCAGCGTTCCCCGACGTGGGTCTTCCCGAAGCCGGACCGCGCGTACACCGCAAGGGAGCGGTGGATGTTCGCCCACGTGCCGTTCGCCATGAAGGTCCACCGGACCCGGATGTGGTTGCGCAGCGAGGCCAACATCTCGGTGATCGAACACGGCAGTGACAAGACGGCCGAATTCCGCACGATCGCCTCCACCCTGCTCGAGACCACCGTCGCGGATCCCGAGCTGCGCCGACGGTTGACGCCCGAGACCCCGATCGGCTGCAAGCGACTGGTCTTCTCCTCGGACTTCATCCCGGCTCTCACCGCTTCGCACGTCGAAGTGGTGGCCAGTCCGGCCCGGGCCCTGCGGGCCCGGTCCCTGGTCACCGAGGATGGTCGACAGCTCGACGTGGACGTCGTCATCTGTGCCACGGGCTATGCCGCCGCCGACTATCTCGGCCAGCTCGAGGTGACGGGCGAGGACGGTGTCTCGCTGGGGGAGTGCTGGCGTGACGGCGCCTACGCCTATCTCGGCATGACGGTGCCGGGCTTCCCGAACTTCTTCATGTTGTACGGGCCCAACACGAACGTGGGTTCCAACAGCGTTATCTTCATGTTGGAGGCCCAGGCCCGATACGTGGTGCGGGCGCTGAAGTATCTGCGTCGCCACGATCGGTCCTACCTCGCGGTGCGGGCGCAGACGATGGCCGACTTCATCGCCCGCATCGATGAGTGGATGGACGGCACCGTGTGGACTACCCGCTGCAACAACTACTTTCGTGCGTCCAACGGGCGCGTGGTCACGCAGTGGCCCCGCAGCGCGCGCGACTTCTGGCGCATGACACGACGGTTCCGAGCCGGTGACTACACGTTCGGTCCGCCGTCGGCGCCGCCCGACATCCACGTCGAAGCACACCGACGGACCGGTTCGTGACGCTGCGGCTCGCCCAGGAGCTGCGGCACCTCGCCGAGTTTCGGACCGACCTCTCGGCCGCGGGCCTTCCTGCCCTGCGGGATTCCCTGAATGCTCGACGTCGGGAGAGCGCCTCGGCGCTCGAGTGGTCAGATGTCGACGTGGTCGACGAGTGGGTCGCTGGCGACGATGGACCCGAGGTTCCGATCCGCGTCTACCGCGGCGGATCGTCGGGTGCGCCCGCCGTGCTGTTCTGCCATTCCGGTGCGTTCGTCCTGGGGAATCTCGACACCGATCACCGGCAGTGCCTGGAGTGGGCGCGGCGAGCGAGTTGCACGGTGGTGTCCGTCGACTATCGCCTAGCCCCCGAACACCCACATCCCGCCGGTCTCGACGACGCGTTGGCGGTACTCGAATGGATTGCGGCGAAGGGCAATCCGTTGGACGTCGACACCGACCGGCTCGCGGTGTCGGGGAGCAGCGCCGGCGGCGCGATCGCCGCCCGGCTCGCGCAACGGGCGGCAGCCGGGACCGCGCCACCGATCGCATTCCAGCTGCTGCACCAACCGGTGCTCGATGATGCGCCGACCCCATCGAAGGAGGAGTTCCTCACCACCCCGGGCTTCGACGGTCCCGCCACCCGGCAGATGTGGCGGCACGTCGCCGGTGCCGAGTTCGTACCGCCGGATGCGGTACCTGCCCGCGCCGATGACCTGAGCGGCCTGGCAGCTGCGCTCATCACCTGTTCGGAACTCGATCCGCTGCGCGACGAGGCGGTCCAGTACGCCCTTCGGCTGATGCGGTCGGGTGTCTCGACCGAACTGCACGTGTTCCCGGGTACCTGTCACGGGTTCGATTCTCTGATGCCGGAATGGGAAGTCAGCCAACAGCTGTTCGCGCTCCAGGGCGCGGCACTTCGTCGCGCGCTGCACGGGGCCGGCTAGATGGCGGGCGTGGCCGCCAGCTCGCGGGCGATCGCCGCGTGATACTTGTCGATGTTGGCCGGGTTGACCATTCGGAAGAAGCCGTCGGGCATGGGTGAGTCCCGATAGGCCTCGACCGTCATGGTTCGCGCGAACAGGGTGATGCCCTCGCCGGGCTGCGTGAAGTGGTACTGCACCGTGATCCGTCCCGGCATCCCCCCGTTGCCCTCTCGGTCGTGACCGAGCTTGCCGACGGAGGTGAAGACCCACATCGTCGGGCGCACGGCGATGGCGAGGTGCCAGGTAAAGATCCGTTCGCCATCCGGACCCGCCTCGGTCCAGGTGTCGCCGACCTTCAACGGCAGGTCGTTCGAGCTGCTGCCGACGTGTGCGCTCCCGGGATAGGTCTTCGTCCAGTTCGACGGGTTGGTGACGAAGTCGTAGAGGGTCTCGGGGGAGTGCGAGAACGCGGTCTCCGAGCTGGTGGTGACGATGCCCAACGTAGTGCCCTTCGGTCGCCGATGCGGTCAGAGTCTACACATTGAATTACAGATTCAATTGAAAGTGTAAAGTCCACCTGTGACTGATCGTGGCCCGTCGACGGTTCGGCGCCTGCTCGGGTCCGTCGTGCCCACAGCTCGCCTCGGTGCGCACCTCGGGCACGGTGTGCAGCGCCTCGCGACCGACTCGGCGCTCGGGCGGAGGCGACGCTTTCCCCGTCGCGTTGAGGATCTCACCGCCGAGGTGTTGTCGGGTTTGACGGGGTTGCGGGTCGACTCGGTGTCGGTCATCGACGGTGAGGCGGGGACGTCATCGAGAGCCCGGCTCGCTCTTGCCGGAAGGGACGTGCCCGCTTCGGTCTTCGTCAAGCTGTCGGCGGCGACGGCGGCCACCAGGATGCTCGGCGAACTCGCCCGACTCGGTGAGACCGAATCCCGGTTCTACGGTGAGCTGGCACCCCTTCTCGGGGCGGGGATCCCGAGGTCGCACGGCTCGGCGTTCGATTCGGTGACCGGACGCTACGTCGTGATCCTCGAGGACATGGCTACGACGCCGTGTCAGTTCGCCGACACGCTGAACCCGTTGTCGGTTGATCAGATGGCGTCGCTGATGGAGGTGTTCGCCGGCCTGCACGGTGCATTCTGGGGAAAGCTTCCCGAGAAGGGCGACGGTGCAGGGCGATTCGGTTGGCTGATGGCTCCCTCGACGGATCCGGCGAACCTGCTGACACCCTCACTGATGAAGATGTCGGCCGGCAAGCTCGCCGACCGGACCACGATTCCGATCGAGTCCGGTCGCTTCCTCTGGGAGAACTACCAGGTGGCCACGGAGATCGTCGATTCGGGCACGCACACCGTGCTGCATGGAGACTCCCACCCCGGCAACACCTATTTCCGGGACGGCCGTGCCGGCCTGCTCGACTGGCAGGTGGTCAGGCGAGGACATCCGTCCCGCGATCTGACCTACACGCTCGTACTGGGCCTGCCGACCACCGAGCGGCAGAGCGCCGAGCGCGAGCTGCTCGACGTCTATCGCGCCGCGCTGGCGGCGTCCGGCGGGCCGGAGCTCGACGGCGACGAGCTGTGGACCCGCTACCGTCAGGCCGTCACCTATGCCTTCGTCTCACCGCTGACCACCGCTGGGCTTGGCGGCATGCAGAGTGAAGCCATCTCCCTGGAGGGGCTGGCGCGCGCGGTCGCCGCTATCGAGGATCTCGAAACCGTTGCAGCGCTGGCGAAGTCGATGTGAACGAGGGAGGGCATCTGGTGGAACTAACCGATCTGGTGGAAATCGAGTCGCTGAAGCAGCTGAAGGCGCGCTACTGCAGACTCCTCGACGGCAAGGACTGGGAGGCCTGGCGCCTCCTCTTCACCGACGACTTCGTCAGCGATACCTCCAAGGCGGGCGGGAAGTCGATTCGCGGCGCCGACGACTTCGTCGCGTTCACGCGGGCCAACTTGAAGAAGCCGTCGCAGGTGACGGCCCACCAGGTGCACTCCCCGGAACTCGAGCTCACCTCGCCAACCACCGCGCGGGGGATCTGGGCGCTCGAAGACGTCGTCAGGCTGGCGCCCGGAATCACCCTGCGCGGCTACGGGCATTATCACGAGACGTACGAAAAGGTCGATGGTCAATGGCGCATCAAGACATCCACCCTGACCCGGTTGCGGGAGGACGTCTTCAACGCGTTCCTCACCGTCTACGTCTCCGCGACGATGAAGAAGGTGGGCGCGGGGTTGGCGCGGAGGCTCGCGAAATGATCGCGCCCGCTGGCAGAGGAGTCGTCGCCCCGTGAAGTTCACGATCACCCATCCGATGCACACCCACCCCTACAACCCGGAACTGGTCAGCGGCAGCGGGATCGGCGCGGTCGCCGCGGCGGCGGAGGCGGCGGGCATCCACGGATTCGGCTTCACCGATCATCCCGCGCCGACCCAGCGGTGGTTGGAATCCGGCGGCCACGACGCTCTGGATCCCTTCGTCGCGATGGGGTTCGCGGCCGCCCGCACGAGCACGCTGCGCTTGATCCCCAACGTGGTGGTGCTCCCGTACCGAAATCCGTTCGTGGTGGCCAAGGCGGGGGCGACGCTGGACCTGCTGTCCGACGGACGCTTCACCCTCGCGGTGGGTGTGGGGTATCTGAAGCGTGAATTCGCGGCTTTGGGTGTAAATTTCGAGGAACGGGGCGCCCTCTTCGAGGAGGCGCTGCAGGTGATCCGCGCGGTGTGGACCAACGATGACGTCTTCTTCGAGGGCAGGCACTTCACCGCCACCGGGATCACCGCACACCCCAGACCGGTGAGCCGGCCACACCCGCCGATATGGATCGGCGGCAACACCGCCGCCGCACGGCGCAGGGTGGTCGAACACGGTGACGGCTGGTGCCCGTTCCCGGCGCCGGCGGTGCTGGCCCAGACGGCGCGCACGGCCGCCATGGAGTCGCTCGACGACCTCGCGGCGGGCCTCGACGATCTCCGGCGCAGATGTGACGCGGCGGGCCGGGATCCGTCGGCAATGGACGTCACGTTCACCAACGGAGAGGGCGGAAGTCCCGCGGACGCGGACTTCAACGCCGACGAATTCCTCTCGGGTATCGAGAAACTCGAGGCGCTCGGCGTCACCTGGACGCAGGTGCACCTCCCCGGTGACAGCCTGGCCCATGCCCTCGAGACCATCGACCGATTCGGCCAGCGGGTCGTCGGTGCCGGCTGAGACGTCAGGCGGCGCGAATGCGGTTCAGCCGACGGGCAACTCGGCGATCACGTCGGCTCGGGTCTCGTCGTAGCTGAGGTATCCGCGAATCGGAAGCGTCTCGGGCGGGGTGTCCGCGTAGCTCCAGGCGATGTCGTCGTGCACGGTGCCGTCGACCGCCATCGACCAATAGGTGGCTTGGCCCTTGTAGTTGCAATAGCTGGTGCTGTCGGACCGGCGGAGCAGGTCGGTCCGGACCACGCCGGGGTCGACGTAAAGTCTTGGTGCCAGCGAGGTCTCGAACACCACCACGGTATCTGCGGTATCCACGAGTACTGTCCCGGCGACCGATGCCCGCAGTCGCCGCTTCGCCGGCCTGCAGTCCACCCGGTGGTAGGGATTGGGTGGGTAGTGGACCAGTGGGCGGCCCTCCTCGATCCAGGAGTCGACGGCATCCCAGGGCACGGTCGCGTAACCGGGCGCCTCGGCGACCGCGTGCCCGGGCAGAGCGGCCACTTCTTCGGCGGGAAAGGCGTAGCTCAACGGATGGCCGCGACGGTGCACCAGCAGCGCGTGCTCGGTGTCGAGGACGGTGCGGCCGTTCCGGATGGCTTGGATGCGGCGGGGATGCGGTTCGACGAACACGACCTCGGCGGGCAGGGGAGCGGAGAACCAGCCCGCGGGATCGGCGCTCAGGGGCCCGCGGCCCGCAACCAGACTCATCAGCACAGGTTTACAAAGATCGAATCGATTGTCACGTCCGCGGTGTAATCGGCGTCGACGGCGTTCAATGGAGGCTCCAAACGAGGCAGGGGTGGGCAATGCGGCGGCTCAACGGGGTGGATGCCCTGATGTTGTACAGCGAGGCGCCCGAGATCCACATGCACACCCTGAAGATCGGCGTCCTCGACGTGTCCGGTCTCGACGGGCGGTTCACCTTCGATCTCTTTCGCCGAGTCGCCGAACCCCGACTGCTCGCTCTGAAACCGCTGCGCTACCAACTGGTGGACATCCCGATGAAGCTGCACCATCCGATGTGGGTGGAGAACGCCGGCATCGACTTCGATTATCACGTCCGCCGGGTCGCGGTGCGGGCGCCGGGTGGGCGACGCGAACTCGACGACCTCATCGGGGAGATCGCGAGCACGCCGCTGGACCGCAGTCGACCGCTCTGGGAGATGTACGTCGCCGAGGGCCTGGCCGGCGACCGGGTGGCGATCATCCACAAGGTGCACCACGTGCTTGCCGACGGCGTCGCGTCGGCCAACCAGATGGGCTGGGCCATCCAGCCGGATCCGCCTGAGTTCCCGGCGAAGGCCATCCGCACGGCGGACGCCGAGCGGACGAGGATCGGACTGCTCACCGCCGCCGGACGCGATCACGCCGGCCAGCTTCGGCGGCTGCCGAGCCTCGTCGCCGACACCGCCCGCGGAGTGTCGCGGGTTCGCCGCCGTGCGAAGGAGCGCGGCCGCAATCCCGAGCTCGCCCCCAACTTCGCCCCGCCCCCGACGTTCCTCAACCACGTGGTGTCCCCGACGCGCCGGTTCGCCACCGTGCCACTGGCACTCCCCGACGTCAAGGAGGCGGCGAAGGCGCTCGGCGTGACCCTCAACGACGTCGTCCTCGCGTCCGTTGCGGGTGCGCTCCGAGAACTGTCGCTGCGGTACGACGGTGTGGCGGACGCGCCCCTGATCGCCGGTGTACCGGTCAGCTACGGCGACCCGGACCGCTTGGCGGGCAACGAGTTCAGCTACATGACGCCCTCCCTGGCGGTGCACGTCGCCGATCCGCTTCAGCGGGTTCGTCTGACCGCGGCGGCCACCAGGATCGCCAAGGAGAACCACCAGCTGCTCGGCCCGGACCTGATCGCCACCTGGTTGAACTACCTACCGCCCTCGATGACGCCGCCGGCCTTCCGGTGGCAGTCGAAGCGGGTGGAGTCGAGCCTGATCATGAACCTCACCGTGTCCAACGTGCCGGGACCGCGGGAGCGGGGATCGTTCGGTGGCGCGGTGATCAGCGAGATCTACTCCGTCGGCCCGCTCGTCGCGGGCAGCGGCATGAACGTGACGGTGTGGAGCTACGTCGATCAGCTGAACGTCTCCGTCCTCACCGACGACCTGACCACCGACGATCCGCACGAAATGACGGAGGCGATGGTCCGCGCGTTCGTCGAACTTCGCGGCGTAGCCGGCCTGTCGAGCGCGCTGACGGACGTGGCGGACGCCATGCCGACGGCGGGCGCAGCTCGCTGACCCAGGGCTAGCGGTTCCAGCCGCGGCGGCGGAGCCACCAGTCGCGGAACACGATTCCCCAGATGACCAGGGCGAAGCCGACGAGGAAGATGTCCTCGACGTGACCGACGTGGTTGCCGCGCAGCATTGCGAGCATGAAGAACCCGGCGAGAATGCCGCCGATCTGGATGGCGCGGTGATTCTGCTTCGACCAACCCCAGTTCGCCGACGGCACGTCCTCGACGTCTACGCCGGTGTGTCGTTCGACCTCGGTGCTCGCCACGGTTGCTCCTCAGGGGTCCGGTCTACTGGCCTCATTCTGGCATACGACAGGACGTCGTAGTCAGGGAGTTCAGCGGACGGCCTCGTAGCGCCGTAGCGCTTCGAGGCGCTCGGCGGCATGGTCGACCATCGGTTCGGGATAGTCGTCCCCACGTGACTCGGGCACCCACCGCTCGACGTAGGCGCCGTCGGGATCGAACTTGTTGCCCTGGGTCGTCGGGTTGAACACCCGGAAATAGGGCGAAGCATCGGTGCCGCTGCCCGCCGCCCACTGCCAGCCGTGCTGATTGCTGGCCATGTCGCCGTCGGTGAGCTGCTCGAGGAACCACCGCGCACCCCACTGCCACGGCAGATGCAGATCCTTCACGAGGAATGACGCAGTGATCATCCGAACCCGGTTGTGCATGAAACCGGTGTCGGCGAGCTGGCGCATTCCGGCGTCGACGATGGGAAAGCCCGTCTTGCCGGCCTTCCACGCCTCGAACCGCTTGGTGGCGTCGGCGTCCTCGTCGACCTCGATCCGGTCGAAGTTCTTGTTCCAGTTCCACCAGGTGCTGTCGGGCCAGGCGTACACGACGCTGGCGTAGAAATCGCGGAACGCGAGCTCGCGGAGGTAGGCCTGCGGCCCCTGGCCCGTACCGAGGTCGGCCGCCATCGTGCGCGGGTGGATGGTGCCGAACTTGAGGTGTGCCGACATGCGGCTGGTGCCGTCGTGATCGGGCCGGTTCCGATCGTCGGCGTAGTCGGCGACCGCGGAATCGAGGAACTTCTTCCACCCCGTTTTCGCCGCGGCCTCGCCGGCCGGATGGTCCAGCTCGGCGTCACCGGGCGGAATGTCGACGCCACCGCCGACGTCGGCTGGGTCGATCCAGCGGGCCGACTTCGCAGTCGTCAGCGCGGGGCCGCGCCAGCCGTGCTCCTTCCACGCCGTGAAGTACGGGGTGAAGACCTTGTACGGCGTGCCGTCGCCCTTGGTGACCCGGCCGGGCGAGACGAGGTACGGCGAACCCGAATCCTCCATTGGTACGTCGCCGAGTGCGTCGCGAACCGCCTTGTCCCTGCGCATCCCGAACGTCAGGTAGTCACCCGAGACGTGGACGGACGTGGCGCCGACCTTGGTGGCCAGAGCCGGGATCTCGGTCTCCGGGCGACCGTCGACGACCAGCAGTCGGCCGTCGAGCCCGTCGCGTAGTTCGCGCAGGGCGTCGTAGAGGTACTGCAGCCGCCGTGGGCCAGACGTCGCCCTGAGCCGCGGATCGAGCACGTAGCAGGCGAGCACTTCCTGATCGTCCTTGGCGGCATCCAGCAATGCGGGCAGATCGTGGAGGCGAAGGTCGCGGCGGAACCACAGCAACGTTGGCATGACTTCGATCTTGCCCGAATTCGCCAAGAGAAAACTCCAAGGTGCGACGGTCGCCGCGAAAGCAGGCCGATCCGCTGCGACAATCCCACCATGACGCCGCCCATCGACGACTACCCGCGCGACATGGTGGGGTACGGCCAGCATCCGCCCGATCCGCGGTGGCCCGGCGGCGCGAACATCGCGCTGCAGTTCGTGCTCAACTACGAGGAGGGTGGGGAGGACAACGTCCTGCACGGTGACGAGTCCTCGGAGACGTTTTTGTCCGAAGTAGTTGGCGCGCAACCCTTTCCGAATCGGCACATGAGCATCGAGTCGCTCTACGAGTATGGCTCGCGCGCAGGGCTGTGGCGGGTGCTGCGGTTGTTCGACCAGCGCGGGCTCCCGCTGACCATCTTCGGCGTCGCCACGGCGCTGGCACGCAACCCGGAGGCCGTCGCCGCCTTCGCGGCGCGCGGCGACGAGATCGCCTGTCACGGCTTGAAGTGGCGCAGCTATCAGCTGGTCGACGCGCAGACCGAACGCACCGACATGGCGGACGCAGTTCGCCTCATCACCGAACTGACGGGTGAAGCACCGCTGGGCTGGTACACGGGCCGGGACTCGCCCCAAACCCGCGAACTCGTCGTCGAGCATGGCGGCTTCCTCTACGACGCCGACTCCTACGCCGACGACCTGCCGTACTGGACCCGGGTGTCGGGACAGGACCACCTGGTCGTGCCCTACACGTTGGACACCAACGACATGAAGTTCGTGTCCACCAGCGGCTTTCCCAGCGGCGACGAGTTCTTCACCTATTTGCGTGACGCGTTCGACGTGTTGTACGCCGAAGGCGCCGCGGGCGCGCCGAAGATGCTGTCCATCGGACTGCACTGCCGGCTCGTCGGCCGCCCGGCGCGGACCGCCGCGCTGACGAGGTTTCTCGATCACGTGCAGTCGCACGACGCGGTCTGGATCGCGCGCAGAGTCGACATCGCCAGGCACTGGGTGCAGAACTTCCCGCCGGGAGGCTGATCCGCGGCTTGTTAGCGTGGGGCGATGCGAGCACTGGCACTGCTGATGGCCTCCGTCGTCGTGGCGACGTCGTTCTGGTCCTCGCCGGCCGCCCACGCCGCGGACCTCGCGGGCAAGATGATCGTGCTGGATCCCGGACACGGCGCCGCGGCCGACGGTCCGCTGAGCCGCCAGGTGCCCAATGGCCGCGGGGGAATTAAGGACTGCCAGACCACCGGGACTGCGACCGAGGCCGGGTTCCCGGAGCACACGTTCGACTGGGAGGTCGCCCGGCTCGTGCAGAGCGCTCTGGAGGGGATGGGCGCGACCACGGTCTTGTCGCGGATCGACGACAGTGGCGCGGCGCCCTGTGTCGACGCGCGGGCCGCGGCCGCGAATGCGCGACACCCGGACGCGATCGTCAGCTTGCACGCCGACGGCGGGCCGGCGTCCGGGCACGGCTTTCACGTGAACTACTCGAGCCCGCCGCTGTTTCCGTCGCAGGGCGAGCCGTCGATCCGGCTCGCAACGGACATGCGCGATGCGCTGTCGGCGTCGGGGCTGAGCGAATCGACCTACCTGGGCTCACGGGGACTGCTCGGACGCGCTGACCTCGCGGGGCTGAACCTCGCCGAATATCCCGCGGTGCTCGTCGAACTCGGGAACATGCGGAATGCCGACGATGCGGCTCGGATGACCAGTGAGTCGGGTCGCGCGGCCTACGCGAACGCCGTTGTCGCGGGGATCGCGGCGTTCCTCGGCGGCTGAGGGCTCGAGTTTCCCGAAAACTCTTCTGTCACTTGGGTTTCACTGGTCACATCGGCGGGTGGACTTGTCGGTGGGTCGAACTAGTGTTCGAGTCATGTCCACGGACCGCGTGCTCGCCGTCGTGGCGGCGCTGCGCGCGGTCCACGATGAACTCGACGCACTCGACTTCGATGCGTTGAGTGCGCGCGAGACGGTGACGCTGCTCGACGCCCTGGAGGAATCCGAGTGCCGCACCGCGGCGCATCGCCACCGGGCGCTGGCCCAGCTGCAGCAGCAGAGCACGCCCACGGAGATGGGCGCGAAGTCCTGGCGCGACGTGCTGGCGATCCGGTGGCGCCTGTCGGGCAGCGAAGCCGGGCGGCGTCTCACCCACGCCGCCCAACTCGGCCCCCGCCGCTCGATCACCGGTGAACCTCTGGCGCCGACCCTCGACGCGGTCGCGGTGGCCCAACGGATGGGGTTCTTGACCCACGAGCACGTGGACATCCTCTGCAAGGGCATGGCCAAGATCCCGGGCTGGGTGCAGCCGTCGGAACGCGAGCAGATCGAGGTGGACTGGGTACGCCACGGCGTCGGGGACGGACCCAAGGCCCTGCAGGATCAGATCAACCAAACCTTGTTCCTCTTGGATCAGGATGGTCAGCCCCCCAATGACGAGGAACGCCAACGCCGACGCGGCGCCCGCCTCGGGCCCCAACGCCACGACACCATGACCGAGTTCACCGCGACGATGACCCCGGCTCACCGCGCGGTGTGGGAAGTGCTGTTCGCCAAATTCGCCGCCCCCGGCATGTGCAACCCCGCCGACGAACAGCCCTGCTTCTCGGGAATCCCCAGCCAAGCCCAGATCGACGCCGATGACCGCACCCTGGCCCAACGCCAGCACGACGCGATGGAGTTCATCGCCCGGCACGCCCTGAGCAAGGGGGAACTGGGCCACCTCAACGGGGTGCCGACCGCCATCCTGATCCGCACCACCTTGGCCGATCTGATGTCGATGACCGGCACCGCCACCACCGGCGGCGGCACGTTCATGCCCGTCACCGACGTCGTGCAGATGGCCGCCGAACACAATGCGACCAACTACCTGGGGGTGTTCGACGACGCCACCGGCCAGGTGCTGGACTTCTTCAGGGCACGCCGCACCGCCTCCGTGGCGCAAAGGCTGGCGATCATCCTGCGAGACGGCGGCTGCACCAAGCCCAGCTGCCCCGTCCCCGCCTACGGCACCCAGGTACACCACACCGTCGCCGACTGGAACGACGGCGGCAACACCAACGTCAACGAGATGAGCCTGGCCTGTGGACCCGACAACCGGATGGTCGGCCCAGACGGCTGGACGACACTCATGAACGAACACCACGACACCGAATGGCATCCGCCGCCGCAGTTGGACACCGGACAAAACCGGGTCAACCACTACCACCACCCCGAACGATTCCGCACACCCGCCGACGACGCCTGGACTCCCAAGGCCGCCAACGATGCAGCGGCCCAACGGGGCGAGCCACCCGTCGGACCGGATCCGCCAGTCGCCGCCTGACTGTGGGTCGATGGCGGGGAGACTCAAATACGACTCCTCCGTTCGACGCGCTCACGGCGGGTTTTAGGATGACGGCGTGAGCGAGCTGAAGGAAGCCTGCTATGCCGGGTCGAAGCGGAATACCGCCAATTGCCCGGCGAGTGACTCGAATTCGTCGGGTGTGCCGTGGGTGACCAGTCCACTGCGCTTGGCGAAGCCGACGCCGACGGGAACCTTGACGGCGAACGCGCGGAGTACGGGCTTCGACTCGGCGGGGGATAGTTCGACGATCCTGACGGTTCGGGTCCGACGACCGCGTGCGAGCGTCCCCACCCCGGCGGCGCGTGCATTGGCCGCCCAGTCCGCGCCCGGATAGCCCGCGACGGTGTAGAGCCCACCGTCGAGGTCGAACGGCGTCATGGGTGTGCTGCGAGGTTGGCCAGACTTGCGACCGGGAACGGTCAACACCATCGACGGCCCCGCGGGTATGCCGAGTCTCTGCGCGGCGACCACGATCCTGTTCATGGGCTTGAGCCACCCCGGTGGACGGATATTCGACATGCCATGTCCTCCTTCTCATTCGGTGAAGCGGTCGCGGTGCTCGGACACCCATTGCGCGAAGGTGCGGGCCGGGCGTCCGAGGATCTCCTCGACGTCGCGGGTCACCACTGCAGTTCGATCCACGGTCTCCGCCAGGAGGGCCAAGTACGCGTCGGTGAAGTCGGCCGCGAAACCGATGCTCGAGAAGTGCTGTCGAACAGCGTCTTCCGGAACCTCGAGGTAGGTGAGTCCACGACCGAGGATCGTGCCCATGACGCCGACGAGCTCGGAATAGGTGAGCGACTGCGGTCCGGTCAGTGCCAGCCGCCCACCCACCAGATCGTCGGTGAGCAGGGCCCGTGCGGCGACGGCCGAGACGTCGGCGTCGGCGATCGGCGCACTCGACGCGGACGCGTACGGACCGCCCACCACGTCGCCACGGCGGATCTGAGGTGCCCACATGCCTGCGAAATTCGACGCAAAGACACTGGGCCGCAAACTCACCCATTCCAGACCCGAATCGACGGCCAGCCGTTCACATTCCCTGTTGCGGTCGCCACGGAAACGTGACGGCTGCCGAGAGAAGTCGTCGTCGACGTTGATCGCCGACAGGGCGACCAGGCGCCGCACACCCACCTCGCGGGCGGCGGCCATCGTCGCCTGCAGGTCGCAGCCGAGCGCTCTGGAGTTGAGGAAGACGGCGTCCGCCCCGGGCAGGGCGTCCAACGCCGACTCGAATGCAGTGACGCCAGGCGGAAACTCGACGACGCGCTGACGGGTGACCGCGCGGACGTCGATGCCGGCGTCGGCGAGTTCGACGACCAGCGGTCCGCCGACGTTGCCGGTCGCTCCGGTGACGACGACGGTGTTGAGTGGGGCCATGCAATCAAGGACGACTCATCGCGGGCAGAAGTTACACCGGCGCGCGTTGGCGACCGGTCGTAACTTTTCCGCACCCCGATTCGTCGTACCCTCATGACGATCACTGCCGCATGGCGCGACCACCGGCCCTACCTGGTCAACCTGGCCTATCAAATGGTTGGCGACGTCGGGGAGGCCGAGGACATCGCGCAGGAGGCATTCCTGCGGCTGTCCCGCACCGTCCTCGACGACATCGATGACCTGCGCGGCTGGCTGACCGTGGTGGCGGGGCGGTTGTGCCTGGATCACCTCAAGTCGGCGCGCGTGCGACTCGAGACGAAGCTTGCGCCCGAGCAGGAATCCGCCCTCGTCGACGTTCGGATCGACACCGACCCCGCCGACCGCGTGACCCTCGACGACGAGGTCGGCATCGCGTTGTTCGAGGTGTTGTCTCAGCTGAGCCCGGGGGAGCGCGTCGCCTTCGTGCTACACGACGTGTTCGCCGTGCCCTTCGACGAGATCGCCGAGACGGTCGGCAGACCGGCTGGGACGTGCCGCCAGCTAGCGCGACGGGCGCGCGCCAAGTTCTCCGCCAACGCGCCCGGCCACGTCGAGGTCGCCGGCGCCGAGCACCTTCGCGTCACCGAGGCGTTCATCTCTGCGTGCGCCAAAGGTGACATATCGGCTTTGACAGGTCTTTTGGATCCCGATGTGTGGGGCAGCGCCACGGTGCTCGCGCATCCCGCGCCACCGCCCCGGGTCAATCGTGGGCCTGACGACGTCGCCGTCAACCTCGTGCGCTACCTCGGGACGGGGGCGACGGTCGTCTCCGGGCCGCCCGGCCAGCCGGTGCTGCTGGCGTTCGCCCGAGGTCGGTTGTTCGCAGTGATCGTCTTGACGATCCACGATGGCCTGGTGGTGAAGATCGTGGCCACGGCGGACCCGTCGGCCCGTCGGTCCTAAGTCGACGAAACGGGGCGGCCCGGCGTGATGCCGGACCGCCCCGTGGACGATCGAATCCCTCGATTACATCGCGGGAGGAGCAGGCGGCATCAGCACGGTGTCGATCAGGTAGACGGTCGCGTTGGCGGTCTGCACGTTTCCGCAGACGACGGACGAATCGTTCACCTTGAGCTCGTTACCCATGCCCGTGACGTTCAGGTCGGCACCCTGGACCGTCTTGTGCACTCCGTTCAGATCCGCGGGGCTGACCCGGCCCGGGACGACGTGGTAGGTCAGGATGCTGGTCAGCAGCGGGGCGTCGGTCTTGAGCGTCTCGATGGTCGCCGGGTCGATCTTCTTGAAGGCATCATCGGTCGGCGCGAAGACCGTGAACTCGCCACCGTTGAGGGTGTCCACGAGGTTCACCTGAGGATTGAGCTTCCCCGACACCGCAGCGGTGAGGGTGGTCAGCAGCGGGTTGCTGGACGCGGCCGTGGCGACCGGCGCCACGGACATGCCCTGGACCGAACCCGGTCCGGTGGGTACCTGCTCCGCGTACGCGGAGCAGGCGGGGCCGACGAGACCCGCAGCGGGATCCGCCTGCGCGGTTCCGGTCGAGGCGAGCAGTCCGGCGACCGCCATCGCGGCGATCGAGGCGCCGGTGACGGCCTTCTTGGTCTTGTTCAGAATCATTGGTGTCAACTTTCCTTCTGGATTTCGAATCGTGGTGTGGCAGTTGTTAGGCGGCGGGCGGCATCATGACGGTGTCGACCATGTAGACAGTCGCGTTGGCGGTCTTGACGCCACCGCAGACCAGGCCGGACTCATCGAACTTCAGCGCTTCGCCGGCACCGGTGACGGTGACATCGGCGCCCTGGACCGTCTTGTGCGTTCCGGCGACCTCTGCCGGGGTGAGCTGCCCGGGGATCACGTGGTAGGTCAGGATGCTGGTCAGCAGCGGGGCGTCGGTCTTCAGCTTCTCGAGCGTCGCCGCGTCGATCTTGGCGAATGCATCGTCGGTCGGCGCGATCACGGTGAATTCGCCGCCGTTGAGCGTGTCGACGAGGTTGACGCCGGGGTTGAGCTTGCCGGAGACCGCGGAGGCCAAGGTGGTCAGGATCGGGTTGCTCGCGGCTGCGGTGACGACCGGTGCCGTGGCCATGCCAGCCACGGATCCGGGGCCTTCGGGCACCTGCTCGGCGTAGCCGGCGCAACCCGTGCCAACCAGATCGGCGGCGGGGTCGGCGGCAGCGGTCATCGCCGGCGCGCTCGAGGAGGTGCTACTCACGACGCTCGAAGAGACACTGCTGGCGCTGCTGGTGGCTTCGCTGGCGGTCTCGCTCGAACACGCGGAAGTGCCGAGAATGGCGACTGCGGTCAGGCCGGCCGCCGTGAAAGCTTTGCGGTGAGCTGATTTCATGACGTCATCACTCCAATGTGTCTGAGACGACGCGTGCCGCCGTCCTCATGGGGGCATTCGCGGTGATCGCAGTCACGGATGGCATCGTGGCCCGTATGTCACATTCGCGTCACAACCGACTGGGAATTTCCTGGGAGTAGGCCGTGCTCCCGGCTGCGGGCACAATGGTCCGGTGACATCCGGAGGGCAAGAGCGACGCGACCGGAGATCCGAGTCGGGTCGTCTGCGCGTGTTAGTGCTGGGCAGCACCGGTTCCATCGGCACCCAGGCGTTGGAAGTCATCGCGGCCAACCCCGACAGATTCGAGGTCGTCGGACTGGCCGCCGGTGGCGCCAACCCCGACCTGCTGGCGCGCCAACGGGCCCAGACCGGGGCTCGCCACGTCGCCGTCGCATCGCCCGCCGCCGCCGAGCAAATCGGCGACGTCGCCTACGTCGGCCCCGAGGCCGCTACCCAACTGGTCGAGGACACCGAGGCCGACGTCGTACTCAATGCATTGGTCGGCGCCCGGGGGCTGCGCCCCACCCTGGCTGCCCTGCAATCCGGTGCCCGGCTGGCCCTGGCCAACAAGGAATCGCTGATCGCCGGCGGTCCGCTGGTGCTCAAGGCGGCCGCACCCGGTCAGATCGTGCCGGTCGACTCCGAGCACTCTGCCTTGGCGCAATGCCTGCGTGGCGGGACGTCCGACGAAGTCGCCCGGCTGGTGCTGACGGCATCGGGTGGGCCCTTTCGCGGGTGGACGACCGCAGCGCTCGAGGACGTCACGCCCAAACAGGCCGGCGCCCACCCGACGTGGTCGATGGGCCCGATGAACACGCTGAACTCGGCCTCGCTGGTCAACAAGGGCCTCGAGTTGATCGAGACGCATCTGCTCTTCGGGGTCCCCTATGACCGAATCGACGTCGTCGTGCACCCGCAGTCGATCGTGCACTCCATGGTCACGTTCTTCGACGGTTCCACGATCGCCCAGGCCAGCCCGCCCGACATGCGGCTCCCGATCGCGCTGGCGCTGGGTTGGCCGGCGCGGATCGCCGGCGCGGCGCTACCGTGCGACTTCACGACCGCCTCGAGCTGGACTTTCGAGCCCCTCGACGACGACGTCTTCCCCGCCGTGGCGCTGGCCCGGGAGGCCGGTAGCCGGGGCGGCTGTCTCACCGCGGTCTACAACGCCGCCAACGAAGAGGCGGCCGAGGCGTTCCTCGACGGCCGCATCCGTTTCCCCGCGATCGTCCGGATCGTCGGCGAGGTCTTGCGCGGTGCGGACCAGTGGGCGGGAGAACCCGCTACCGTGGATGAGGTACTCGACGCGCAGGACTGGGCCAGAGACCAGGCGCGGAGAGCAGTCGCACGGGAGGTCGTACCCACTAGATGATGTTCGTATTGGGCATTGTGCTGTTCGCACTCGCCATTCTGGTCTCGGTGGCCCTGCATGAATGCGGGCACATGTGGATCGCGCGCGCCACGGGGATGAAGGTGCGGCGCTACTTCGTCGGATTCGGACCGACGGTGTGGTCGACGATGCGCCGCAACCGGCTGGGGTACACCGAGTACGGCGTCAAGGCCGTACCCCTCGGCGGTTTCTGCGATATCGCCGGCATGACGTCGGTCGAGGAGCTCACCCCCGAGGACCGTCCCTACGCCATGTACCGCCAGAAGGTGTGGAAGCGCGTCGCGGTGCTCTTCGCGGGCCCCGGCATGAACTTCATCATCGGTCTGGTGCTCCTCTACGGCATCGCGGTCGTTTGGGGTCTGCCCAACCTGCACCCGCCTACCACGGCGATCGTCGGCGAAACCTCCTGTGTATCACCGGAAGTCACCAAGGGAAACCTCGGCGAATGCACCGGACCAGGCCCCGCCGCGCTGGCGGGCATCCGGGCGGGTGACACGGTCGTCAAGGTCGGGGACACCGACGTGAAGAACTTCGACGAGATGGTCGCCGCCGTACGCAAGCTGAACGCGCCGACACCGTTCGTCGTCCAGCGCACCGAGAACGGCAGGACCACCGACGTCACCACGACCGTCGACGTCACGAAGACCCAGCGGTGGACCAAGGACGGCAACGGCGCCCCCAGCGAGGTCGGCGCCGTTGGCATCGCGGCCGCGCAGTTCGGGCCGACGCAGTACAACCCGCTGTCCGCGGTGCCTGCCACCTTCGCGTTCACCGGTGACCTGGTGGTCGAGCTAGGTAAGTCGCTGGCGAAGATCCCGACGAAGATCGGCGCCCTGTGGACCTCCATCGGCGGCGGTGAACGCGACCCGGAGACGCCGATCAGCGTCGTCGGCGCCAGCATCATCGGCGGTGACACGGTCGATGCCGGGCTGTGGGTGGCGTTCTGGTTCTTCCTCGCCCAGCTGAACTTCGTGCTTGGCGCGGTGAACCTGCTGCCACTGCTGCCGTTCGACGGTGGCCACATCGCCATCGCGGTGTACGAGAAGATCCGCAATATGATTCGGGCGGCGCGCGGCAAGGTCGCCGGTGCTCCGGTGAACTATCTCAAGCTGATGCCCGCGACCTACGTCGTGCTCGTCGTCGTAGGCGGCTACATGCTGCTGACCGTGACCGCTGATCTGGTCAACCCGATCAGATTGTTCCAATAAGCCTCAGAAAGAAGTCATCATGTCCGTCGGGTTGGGTATGCCGGCACCGCCTCCGCCGACGCTGGCCCCGCGCCGCAAGACGCGCCAGCTGATGGTCCGCGACGTCGGCGTCGGGAGCGACTATCCGATCGCCGTGCAGTCGATGTGCACCACCAAGACGCACGACATCAACTCGACGCTGCAGCAGATCGCCGAACTGACCGCTTCCGGCTGCGACATCGTCCGGGTGGCCTGTCCCCGTCAGGAGGACGCCGACGCGCTGGCGGTGATCGCCAAGAAGAGTCAGATCCCGGTGATCGCCGACATCCACTTCCAGCCGAAGTACATCTTCGCCGCGATCGATGCGGGCTGCGCCGCCGTGCGTGTCAACCCCGGCAACATCAAGGAGTTCGACGGCCGGGTCAAGGAGGTCGCGAAGGCGGCCGGCGACGCGGGCATCCCGATCCGCATCGGTGTCAACGCCGGCTCGCTCGACGCGCGGATGATGCAGAAGTACGGCAAGGCTACGCCCGAGGCGTTGGTGGAGTCGGCGCTGTGGGAGGCCTCGCTGTTCGAGGAGCACGGCTTCGGTGACATCAAGATCAGCGTCAAGCACAACGATCCGGTGATCATGGTCGCCGCCTACGAGCAGCTCGCGGCCCAGTGCGATTACCCGCTGCACCTCGGCGTGACCGAGGCCGGTCCGGCGTTCCAGGGCACCATCAAGTCGGCGGTCGCCTTCGGGGCGCTGCTGTCGAAGGGCATCGGCGACACCATCCGAGTGTCGTTGTCTGCTCCGCCGGTCGAGGAGATCAAGGTCGGCAATCAGATCCTGGAGTCGCTCAACCTGCGTCCGCGCGGTTTGGAGATCGTGTCGTGCCCGTCCTGCGGGCGCGCTCAGGTCGACGTCTACAAGCTGGCCAACGAAGTGTCCGCCGGACTCGAGGGTCTGGACGTTCCGCTACGCGTCGCGGTGATGGGTTGTGTCGTCAACGGCCCGGGTGAGGCTCGCGAGGCCGACCTCGGCGTCGCCTCGGGCAACGGCAAGGGCCAGATCTTCGTTCGAGGCGAAGTGATCAAGACGGTGCCCGAGCAGATGATCGTCGAGACCCTCATCGAAGAGGCGATGCGGATCGCGGCCCAAATCAATGACGAACGTGGTTCGAAGGATGTTAGCGGCGCACCGGTTGTGACCGTAAGCTGAGCATGTCCCCGTGAGCGGTCGCACCGCGTACGGGTCGAAGAGAACCGCGCCCCAGAAGGACCCGATGTCCGCTCCTCCGCTGTTTCGTCTCGCCGATGAGCGACGCGTGACGGTGGTGCGCGATGCGGCAATGGTGCGCCGCGTCCTCGACGAAGATCCCGTCGGTTCCTGCATGGTTGCGTCGCGCGTGGCCGACCACGGGGTCGATCCGCCCGCGATCGGGGGGGAGATGTGGACCCGACGCCGCCCCAGCGACTCGCTGTGCTTCGCCGGCGCCAACCTGATCCCGTTGCGCGGTGAGCCCGCCGACCTGGTGGCCTTCGCGGACAAGGCGATGAGCACCGTTCGGCGGTGTTCGTCGTTGGTCGGCCGCGCCGAACTGGTGCTGCCCATGTGGCACCGCCTGGAGAAGGCCTGGGGTCCGGCCCGCGACGTCCGGGATCAGCAACCGTTGATGGCGCTCGCGACGGCGCCGCAGTGTCCGATCGACCCGCATGTCCGTCCGGTGCGGATCGAGCAGCTGGACGCCTACCTGGTGGCCGCGGTGGACATGTTCATCGGCGAGGTCGGCGTGGACCCCCGCGTCGGAGACGGTGGCCGTGGCTATCGGCGACGGGTCGCGAGCCTCATCACCGCGGGGCGGGCGTGGGCGCGCTTCGAGCACGGTCAGGTGGTGTTCAAGGCGGAGGTCGGGTCGCAGTCGCCCGCAGTCGGCCAGATCCAGGGCGTCTGGGTGCACCCCGATTGGCGGGGCAGGGGGCTCGGTGCGGCGGGAACTGCCGCGCTTGCGGGTGCGGTGGTCCGCAGCGGCCGCGTCGCGAGTCTGTACGTGAACGCCTACAACACGGTGGCGCGGGCCACCTACGCGCGGATCGGGTTCACCGAGGTCGGCACCTTCGCGACCGTGCTGCTCGACTGATCACGGTCTGATCTCGACGAGATCTCGGTGCGCCTCCCCGTCATGCGACCGACGCGCTTCTAACATCAGCCTCAATGGTCACAACAACCTCATCCGCATCACGAGTCACTGGACTTCTCACGGTGCTCGCCGTGGTGGCGACCGTCGGCGGAGTCAGCGCCTGCACACCCAAGCCCAACGGTCCCGAACCGGTGGCGACGGCGTTCTTCACCGCGCTCGCCAAGGGGGACACCGGGGTCGCCGCCGATCTCAGCGACAAGCCTGCGCTCGCGAGGGCCGCCCTCAACGAAGCGTGGGCGGGTCTGCAGGCGACCACGCTCGACGCGCAGATCCTCGGTTCCAAGTACGCCGAGGACACCGGCAGCATCGCCTACCGCTACACGTGGCACCTACCCAGGGACCGCACGTGGACCTACGACGGTCGGCTCAACATGGTCCGTGAGGAGGGTCGGTGGGAAGTCCGTTGGAGCGCAACGGGTTTGCATCCGAACCTCGGCGAGAACCAGACCCTCGCCTTGCGCGCGGACGCTCCGCCGCGGGCATCGGTCAACGAACGCGGTGGCAGTGACGTGCTGCGGCCAGGCTTTCTGTACAACTATGCACTCGACGCGAAGGCCGCGGGCGGGGACCTGATGCCGACGGCCACCGTCGTGGCGGACACCCTGCGGCGCTTCGATCCGACCCTGGACGCCCAGCGGCTCGCCGAGACGGCCAGTTCGTCGGCGACGCCGCTGGACCTCGTCACGTTGCGTCAGGCGGACCGCGACGCGGTGGCGCCCGCCATCGGCAACCTGCCCGGTGTCGTCATCACCCCGCATGCCGAGTTGCTGCCCACCGACGATCGCTTCGCCCCCGACATCATCAACCAGGTCAAGAAGTCGGTCGTCGACGAGCTCGACGGCCAGGCCGGCTGGCGGGTGGTCAGCGTCAACCAGAACGGTGTCGACGTCGACGTCCTCGACGAAACGCCTGGTGCGCCAGCACCTTCGGTGACCATAAGCCTCGACCGTGCCGTGCAGGATGCCGCACAGGATGCAGTCGACATGGTCGGCCGCAAGGCGATGATCGTGGCGATCAAGCCGTCCACCGGCGAGATCCTGGCCGTGGCCCAGAACGCTGCCGCCAACGAGGACGGGCCTGCCGCCACCACCGGCCTCTACCCGCCGGGCTCGACGTTCAAGATCGTGACGGCGGGTGCAGCGATCGATCGCGACATGGCGACGCCCAACACGCTTCTCGGCTGCCCCGGCCAGATCGACATCGGGCAGCGAACGATCCCCAACTACGGCGGGTTCGACCTCGGCACGGTGCCCATGTCGCGCGCCTTCGCGAATTCGTGCAACACGACGTTCGCCGAGCTGGCGAGCCGCATGCCACCGCGCGGCCTGACCACCGCCGCCGCGCAGTACGGCATCGGCACGGACTACGTCGTCGACGGCATCACCACCGTCACCGGATCGGTTCCCCCGACGGTGAACCTGACCGAGCGCACGGAGGACGGTTTCGGCCAGGGCCGGGTGCTGGTCAGCCCGTTCGGCATGGCGCTGGCCGCGGCGACCGTCGCCGCGGGCAAGACCCCGGTACCGCAGCTGATCGAGGGCAGGCACACCGAGGTGTCGGGTGACACGCCGACCATCACGCCGAAGATGATCGACGGCCTGCGGCCGATGATGCAGCTGGTGGTGACCAACGGCACCGCCAAGGATCTCAATGGCAACGGTGACGTCCGCGGCAAGACCGGTGAGGCGGAGTTCGACGGCGGTTCACACGCCTGGTTCGCCGGCTACCGCGGCGACCTGGCCTTCGCGGCTCTCATCGTCGGCGGCGGCAGCTCGGAGTACGCCGTGCGGATGTGCAAGGACATGCTGAACGGACTGCCCCCGGACTATCTGGCCTGAGTAGCCTGGTGGTCGTAGGAGGACAGCAATGACCAGCATCAACTCTGACGTGGGCGGGGACGCCCTCGTCCTCCGCATCTCGGATGCCGATCGCAACGGGACGCTGCGCCGCCTGCACAACGCGGTGGCGCTGGGCCTCATCGACATCGACGAGTTCGAGGAACGCTCGGCCGCGGTGTCCCAAGCCCGCCTGCACTCCGATCTCGCCGCGCTCGTCGAGGATCTACCGGGTCCCGGCGCCATCGTCACGTCGGCGACCGACCGGGTCGAACTCAAGGGCGTGCTGGGCTCGCTGAAGCGCCAAGGGGAGTGGATCGTGCCCACCCGACTGTCGCTGGTGCGCCGGATGGGATCGATCGACCTAGACCTGACCAAGGCGCGGTTCGCCGGCCCGATCGTGGTGATCGAACTGGACGTGAAGTTCGGGTCGGTGGACATCCGGCTGCCCGACGGTGCCAGCGCGTCGATCGACGACGTCGAGGTGCTGGTCGGCAGCGCCCGCGATCATCGCAAGGACGCGCCCGCCGAGGGCCGTCCGCACGTCATCCTGACCGGGCGCAGCGTCTGTGGGTCGGTCGACATCCGGGGCCCGCGCCGTGCGGCACTGGGCAAGTTCCGGCGGGGTTAGCGGGGCTCATTCTCTTCGCGCAAGCGCTCATCGGGGCTCTTGCTCTTCGCGCAAGCGCTCATCGGGGCTCTTGCTCTTCGCGCAAGCGCTCATCGGGGCTCAAGCACGGCGAAGCTCAGCGTCGCCCGGCACGCCAGGCGGTCCCGGCCGACGTCGGTGACGTCGACGGACGTCACGATGAGGCGCCGGCCCGCCCGCACGATGGTGGCCTCCGCCCGCGCCGGGCCCTCGATGATCGGCGCCAGGAAGTGGACGTTCATGTCCGCCGTGGTGACGTCCCGGTCCGGGCCGACGACGTTGCTGGCCAGTCGGCCCGCCGCGATGTCGATCAGAGTGGCCACCAACCCGCCCTGCAGCGCACCGCGGATGTTCACCAGGTTCGGCCGGTTGTCCATCTCGATGACCAGGCGCTCATCGGACTCCTCGACGTCCCGCATGCCCAACTGACGCAGGAGGTGGCGCTCTTCGTTCACCGCCCGACGGTAACATCGTTACCGCAGTTCCAGGCACCGCTCGACGTCCACTACTTCAGCGCCTCGGTGGGCACCTCGAGCCTGTCCTGGTAGGCACGGACCCGATCGCGCACCACGGCGGCGTCCAGTCCGGTGTCGGACCAGGTGTAGCGACCACCGCCACCGTCGCCGGGGTGCTCGGCGAGGAACTGGCGCATGCGCGTCTCGGCGACCGGGGTCAGTTCCCGGCCCAGCGCGTCGTACAGCCTGCCGATGGTGGCCAACGGGTCGGCGATGAAGTCGGCGAACTGGACGTCGATGAGTTGGCCCGGGGCCAAGGTGCCCGAGTCGCGCACCTTCATCGACCGTTCCAGCCCGACGACGATCTCCTCGCACGACTGCTGCGCGCATTCGCGGATGTCGCTCTCGTCGGAGGCCAGTCGGCGCAGGTGGTGGGTCAGCGCGGTGATCGACGAGATGACGTTGAGCGGATCGCGGTGGGTCTGCACGATCACCGCGTCCGGATACTCCGCGACCAGACGGTCGAGCTGCCACAGGTGGGCGGGCGACTTCAACAGCCACTGCCCACCAACACCGGACTGCAAGTGCTGCAGGAAGATTCGGTGATAGCGATAGGCGCCTTCGTGGTCGGCGTCGTACAGCAGCCAACGGTAGTAGGTCGGCAACCGGTACTGCACAGAGAACAACATGCTGCAGAATTGCGCGGCCCAGACCTTGACGCACTCCTGCCCGACGCGTGCACCCATCGGGTGAAAGGCCAGGAGTCCCGGCACGATCTGCTCGGACATCTCGAGGTTGGCCTGTGCCTGCGCGATCCGTGGATCGGTGTCATAGGTGTCGGGTCGGGCAAGCGGCCATGGTGAATCGACCTCCCACGTCAGCGGTGGGCGCAGCTCGGGGTCCTGGGCCAGTAGGTCGAACAGGATGGTCGTGCCGGTGCGCGGTTGGCCCACGATGAAGATGGGCCGTTCGATGGGGGCGGCCGCGATCGCGGCATCATCCTTGCGGCACTGCATGATTCGCAGTCGGCTGGCGAGCGGACCGACGATGTCCATCACGGCGATCTCGACGCCGAGCGGCGAAAGTCTGGCTTCGGCCGCCAGACCGTCGGTCAGCAGCGCCAGGCCGTCGCGCCAGCCGTCGGGTTCGCCGAAGTCGTCGAGGCCCGCGAGATCGCACGCCTGCTCGACGAGCACGTCGACGTCGAAGCGGTCGGTACTCACGCCTGAATCACGCTGACCGTGACATCGGGCGCAGCGGGATTGTCGAGCCAGCGCAGCACGATGAAGCCACGGCGGTGGCCGCCGGTGTCCAACCAGTGCCCGTGCCCGAAGTCCCTGGCGCCGATCGCTATTCGGACCTTGCCATCGGCGTCGGCGCTGACACCCCGGTTGGTGACCGAACTGTGTCTGCGCCGAGGCTCGATGCACTCGTGCCAGATGTTCTCCAGCGTCACGTTCCAGTACCGGGTATCGGGTGGATGGAATTCCAGAAGCAGAGTCTCGCCGTCTTGCAGGCCGAAGGTGCCGATCATGTAGAGGTTGTCCGGGGTGGTGTCCGCGGCGCCGAGGTCGGCGGCCTCCGCGGTCAGCAGAACGTTGGGGCGAGTGAGCAGTTCGGGCTTGACGGTGCGGTGCAAACTCGTCAACTTCATCAACGTCCACGCCATCGCGGTGAACTGTTCGGCGACTGCGGCATCGGTCGGCGGTTGCGGCACGACGGCATCGAGCGTCTCGATCCGCAGGGTGGCGGGTACCTCGGTGTCGGCGTCGCCGACGTACTCCCGCACCACCATCGAGGCGGCGTCGTCGGGAATCCTCAGCCACTGTGCGTTGACGAGTTCGGCGGCCGGCGGCTGGTCGGCCGACACCACCACGGTGAACCCGCCCGCGTCGAGGGTGAGCTCGGTGTCGCTGAGGTAGGCGGCCATGCGGCGCGGAGTCATCCCGGTGCCGGCCAGCACCTGCATACCGAGATAGGCGGTGCTGCCTCGGGTTCCGGTGATCCGGTAGCGACGGTCGCCTCGAATCATTGCGAGGAGGTACCGGCCGTCCGGATTCGGACCGCCGACCATGCGGGTGGGGGAGCACATGTCGAAGAACCACGGCAGTTCCGGATCTGCCTCGATGGACAACTCCGAGCACAGCGCGGTGACCCGCGAGACCACCCGAAGCCCATCCAGTACCTCGCGTTCGTCGCGGGCGTCGTCCAGCACCATCGAGGTCACGTCGTGGAGCATCTTCTGCACGAACCGCCACGCCTCTAGGGTCTTCGGCGCGAGATCAGGGGTCATAGCGAGACATAGTCTCAGTCGAGACGTAGTCTCATACGGGAAATGACCGAAACCATCGCCCTCAACGTGCGCAAGCGCCGCGCCACGCGTGACCGGATCGCGAGCTGTGCTGCGCGTCTGGTGATCGACGACGGGCTGGCGGGCACCACCGTCGAGCGGATCGCCGCAGAGGCCAACGTGGGGCGAGCCACCTTCTTCCGCTACTTCGCCGCGAAGGAGGACGCCGTCGCCGACGGCATGACGCGGTACTGGCTCGACGCCATCACCACCCAGCTCGCGGCGCAACCGCCGGAGCTCTCCGCGCACGACGCCGTCGTCGCCGCATTCGATGACCTCGGCGCCGGTTTCGACGACATCAGCGCCCAGGTCCGCGACCTGGCCACGCTGACCCGGTCGTCGCCCACGCTGAGCGCGTGGACCCTGCAGATCTACGTCGGATACGAGAGGGCCATCGCCGACCTGGTGGCCCCGCGGCTGTCCGACCCGGTGCCCGACGACCCGCGGCCGCGGTTGATCGGTGCACTCACGATGGCGTCGATCCGCATCGCCTTGGACGACTGGCTACACCACGGCGGATCGCTGCCCGAACGGGTGGGGACGGCGCTGTCGTCGATGGTCGTGCGGTAGCGCAGCCGAAGGTGATTATCCTGGGGGAATGTCCGTTCGCACCGCACTGAGACCCGGCGAGGTATCCCCGACGCTGCCGGTGCCCAAGTCAATCCCGCGCCCCGAATACGCCTGGAAGGCAGGCGTCCGGGAGGGCTCCGAACCCTGGGTGCAGACACCCGAGGTCATCGAGAAGATGCGGGTCGCAGGTCGGATCGCGGCCAATGCGCTCGCTGAAGCGGGCAAGGCCGTCGCGCCGGGTGTCACCACCGACCAGCTGGACCGCATCGCCCACGACTACATGGTCGACCACGGCGCCTACCCGTCGACCCTGGGTTACAAGGGCTATCCGAAGTCGTGCTGCACGTCGCTCAACGAGATCATCTGTCACGGCATCCCGGATTCGACGGTCGTGCAGGACGGTGACATCGTCAACATCGACGTGACCGCCTTCATCGACGGCGTGCACGGCGATACGAACGCCACCTTCCTGGCCGGTGACGTCTCCGAGGAGCACCGTCTGCTGGTCGAGCGAACCCACGAGGCGACGATGCGCGCGATCAAGGCCTGCAAGCCCGGCCGCCAACTCTCGATCGTCGGCCGTGTCATCGAAGCCTACGCAAACCGGTTCGGCTACAACGTCGTTCGCGACTTCACCGGCCACGGCATCGGCACGACGTTCCACAACGGCCTGGTGGTCCTGCACTACGACCAGCCGGCCGTCGACACCGTGCTGGAGCCGGGGATGACGTTCACGATCGAGCCGATGATCAACCTCGGGGCACTGGACTACGAGATCTGGGACGACGACTGGACCGTCGCCACCATCGACAAGAAGTGGACCGCGCAGTTCGAACACACGCTGGTGATCACCGACGACGGCGCCGAGATCCTGACGCTCGCCCAGTGACGTGAAGGGCGCGCTACTCGTCGCGGGCACCACGTCCGACGCGGGCAAGTCGATGATGGTGGCCGGACTCTGTCGGCTGTTGGCGCGCAAGGGTATCCGGGTCGCGCCGTTCAAGGCGCAGAACATGTCCAACAACTCGGCCGTCACCATCGAAGGCGGGGAGATCGGTCGCGCCCAAGCCATGCAGGCCCGGGCTGCGGGTCTAGAGCCGAGTGTGCGATTCAACCCGGTCCTGCTCAAACCCGGCGGTGACCGGACGTCGCAACTGGTGGTCATGGGTCAGGTCACGGGCACCGTCGCCGCAGGTGACTACTTCCACCATCGCGCCATGCTCGCCGAGGTGGTCAACGCTGAACTCGCTTCGCTGAGAAGCGAATTCGACGTCGTCATCTGTGAGGGCGCTGGCTCACCCGCCGAGATCAACCTGCGGGCAACCGATCTGGCGAACATGGGCCTGGCACGCGCGGCGGACCTGCCCGTGATCGTGATCGGTGACATCGACCGCGGCGGTCTACTGGCACACCTGTTCGGGACCGTGGCCGTCCTCGAGCCCGAGGACCAGCGGCTGATCGCGGGTTTCGTGGTCAACAAGTTCCGCGGTGATCCGGCGTTGCTGGCGCCAGGCCTCGATCAGCTCGAACGGCTCAGCGGTCGGCCGACCTACGGCGTCATTCCGCACGACGACGGACTGTGGCTCGACGCGGAGGACTCGCTGTCGGTCCAGGGCCACCGGATCGTGGGAATCCCCGCGGAGCCCAGGGGCGCAGATGCCCTACGCGTGGCGGCGATCCGCCTGCCCCGCATCTCCAACTCGACCGACGTGGAGGCGCTGGCCTGCGAGCCGGGTGTGCTGGTCCGGTGGGTCGCCGACGCCGCGGACCTCGCCGACGCCGACGTCGTGGTGCTACCGGGCAGCAAGGCGACGGTGTCGGATCTGGCCTGGCTGCGCGAGCGTGGGCTCGCCGATGGCGTGCGCGCGCACGCCGCATCCGGACGGGCCGTGCTCGGTATCTGCGGCGGGTTCCAAATGCTGTGCCGAACCATCGACGATCCCGTCGAATCGGGCCTACGCGGAATCGAGGGTCTGGGACTGCTGGACGCCGACGTCGTCTTCGAGCCCGCCAAGACGTTGAAACTCTGGGGCGGCGACGGGCCCGTCCCCCTTCGGGGATACGAGATCCACCACGGTCGGGTGGCGCGGACCTCGGAGGACAATTGGCTGGACGTCGGCATCCGGCGCGGCGGGGTCTACGGGACGCACTGGCACGGGCTCCTCGACAACGACGAGGTGCGGCGCGGTTGGCTCACCGACGCGGCGACGTTGGCGGGACGACGGGGTTTCGTGGTTGCCGACGACGTCGACGTGACCGCACGCCGCGACGCCCAACTCGACGTCATGGCAGACCTCTTGACGGCGCATCTCGACGTCGCGGCGGTGATGGAGCTGCTTTCGCACGGCGCCCCGCCGCGGCCCGTCATCGCCTCGACCGTCACGCAGCGGTAGCCGAGGACGGCGAGGACCTCGGTCAAAGGGCCCGTCCCGCAAACGTTTCAGACGGTGGTCGCCACCGCTGCCAGGCGGCTGAACGTTGTATTGCAAGGCGATTAAAAACGGCACTGGAGACGGATGGCCCCTGTAGCGTGGCGCAATGCCTTCGACCGTCCTCACCGTCGACGGTTTCCCTGCCACCATCGACGTATCGGGTCCCGAGAAGGGCTCGGTCGTCGTACTGCTCGGAGCCGCGCATCAAGGGCCGGCGGCGTACGACGCGGTCTGCGAGCGGCTGCACACCGCCTCCCTGCGCACCGTGGTCATCGCGCCCGATTCGCGGTTGCGGCCGAAGTCCATCGTCGGGATCCTCGACTCGGTGGGCGTCCGCTGGGCGCTCCTGGTGGGGGATCGCGTCGGCGGTGAGCTGGCCTGGGAGCTGGCCGCCACCCGGCTGGACCGGTTCATCGGGTTGGTCGTGGTCGACCGCGGTCACCCGCGTGTGCCGGATCAGGCGGGCGTGATCCGTGACGCGCACTGCCCGCCCGTCGAGGTGAACACGACGGCACTGGTCAGCACGCCGGCCGCACGCAACGTCGCCAAGGCCAGCCAGCGCTACGTGTACGGCGACTACCGGTTGGTCGAGCTGCTCGGGCGGCGCAACGCGCACGAATCCACCGCGCAACTCGCCGCCGAGATCGTCCTGCGCACCAGCACCTGGTGACCTGGTCACCGACGTCGGCGCGAGGTTGTCCCCGTGCTTCCCTATCCTTCGCACATGGTGTCGCCCGATGGCTCCGAACTCGACGTCGATGACGTGCTCGCCGAGTTCGACGCGCCGACCGTCGCGCGTGGCACGCGATACGCCAACCTGGGTCGTGTCCACGACAGCGCCTGGCGCGGTGACCTCGAGCTCATGGGTCGGTGTTCGGGGTCGGGCGAGCAGGTGTATCTGGTCGACGTCGGCTTCCAGCGCTTCGGCGACGGCCTCCGCCTGTCCTGGGCCAGCTGTTCGTGTCCGGTGGGCGCATATTGCAAACACGCCGTCGCGCTGATCCTGAGCACAGTGGCGAAGAGCGCCAGGCCGGCCGACCCGGACCGCTGGCGCACCGTGCTCGCCAAACTGCTGGACGAACTAGCACCCCTCGACACCGAACGTACGTCGCCGATCGGACTGCAATTCACCGTCGCGCCACCCAACCGCTACCGTCCCGGTCCCCAAATCGCGCTGCGTCCCGTCACCGTCGGCAAGCGCGGAACGTGGATCAGGACCGGGCTGAACTGGCAACGGCTTGCCTACCATGCCGCCGCCACCGAGTTCGATCGCGGACAGTACGAGGCGTTGCGGGCCCTCGTCGCCGACGTCCAACGGTCGGGAATAGCGCCCGTCAACGACGTGATGTCGATTGGCTATGTCCCACCGACCTTTTGGTCACGACTGGATGAGGTGATCGAGTCCGGCGTCGCGCTCGTCGCCGATGGCGGTAGCGGGCTGAATGCGGTCGACTTCATCAAGAGCGTGCAGGTGCGGCTGGACTTCGCCTCCGACGATGCGGGCGGCGCGACGATGGCGGCGGCCCTGATCGTGGACGGGGAGCGTTGGCTCGGCACGGGCGTGGGACTCATCGGATCACCGCCCCACGGGATCTACGCGATCGTCGATGGAGTGCTGCGGCTGGGTCGGTTCGATCCCGTGCCGCCGCGTACGACGCTGGACCTCCTCGCCCGCGACGAGGTCCTGCACATTCCCGTCGAGACGGTGGGGGAGTTCTCGGTCGCGGTGCTGCCGCGCCTGGTCGGGGCCACCCCGGTGGACGTCGAGGAAGGCCTGTTCACCCCGCCGACCATCACCGGGCCGACTCCGGTGCTGACGGTGACGGTCGGTGCGGACCGCGTGCGCACGCACTGGAGCGTGCGCTACCACGTCAACGACCGGGGCCAGGACTTCGAGTCCGAAGTTCCCGCCGAGAGGACCGGCTACCGCGACCCGGACGCCGAAGCCACTGCCTGGGAGGCCGTCACCCCGGCACTGAGAACCGTTGCGGCCGCGTCGCGCAGCTTCAAGTCGCAGGCCCTCGCACGTCTCATGCTGCGCATCACCCGGGACCCCAACGCCGCCGCGCTGGGCAACGAGTTGACGGCCCTCATCGGCTGCCACGACGCGGCCTCCGCCGCCGAGGTGGCCGCACCGGCGACCCTCCTCGCGGGTGTCGAGCTCACCCTGACCGAGACCGCAGTACTCCTTGGCGAGCTGTTGCCGCGACTGGACTGCCGCGACGCCTTCACCATCGACGTGGACGAAGGCGCGCCCGACTTCCGTGCCGCCGAGAGTGTGCCACGGCTCGAGTTCGGCAGCGGTGCCACCGACCCGGCACCCAACGACTGGTTCGACCTCAGCATCACGCTGCAGATCGACGGCCAGCTGGTTCCCATCGCCACGGTCATCGCCGAATTAGCCTCGGGCGCAACGCACATGTTGCTCCCCAACGGGGTCTACTTCCGGTTGAACACGCCCGAGCTGCTCAAGCTGCGGGAGCTGCTCGACGAGGCCCGCGCGCTCGGCGAGCTGACGGGCGACGCGGTCAACGCCGGGTCACGCAACGTCACCCTGTGGGAGGAACTCCTCGCCCTTGGCGTCGTCGACGACCAACTGGCCAGCTGGCGGGAGCGGATTGCCCGGCTCGCGAGCGCGCGGCCTCCTGAGCCCGTCGACGTACCCGACGGGCTCGATGCCACCCTGCGCGACTACCAGCGAGACGGGCTGAACTGGCTGTCATTCCTATGGGACAACGAACTCGGCGGTGTACTCGCCGACGACATGGGGCTGGGCAAGACGGTGCAGACCCTGGCGTTGATCGCCCGCGTGGCCGAAGGGGGGGTCCGAAGGTTCCTGGTCGTCGCGCCGACGAGCGTGGTCACCAACTGGGTCGCCGAGTGCCGCAAGTTCACGCCCGGGCTGACGGCGGTGGCCGTCACCAGTAGCGAGGGCCGGTCCGGGACCCCGCTCGCGGATCGGGTAGCGGCCGCCGACATCGTGGTCACCTCGTACGCGCTGCTCCGCATCGACTTCGAGGCCTACGCCGGGATCGACTGGGCGGGAGTCATCCTCGACGAAGCGCAATTCGTGAAGAACCACACCAGCAAGACACATCAGTGCGTGCGCCGGCTCGACGTCCAGTTCAAGTTGGCCATCACCGGTACGCCGATGGAGAACAACCTGATGGAGCTCTGGTCGCTGCTGTCGATCACCGCACCGGGTCTGTTCCCGTCGCCCAAGGTGTTCACCGAGCACTTCCGCAAGCCGATTGAATCCGGAACCAACAAGGACCGGTTGCCCGTGCTCCGTCGCCGGATCAAGCCGGTGATGTTGCGCCGCACCAAGAGTCAGGTCGCCGGTGAACTGCCGCCGAAGCAGGAACAGGTGCTCACCCTCGATCTCGGTCCCAAGCACCGGAAGGTCTACGACACCCACATGGCCCGCGAACGCCAGAAGGTGCTGGGGCTCCTCGGCGAATGGGAGAAGAACCGATTCCAGATCTTCCGGTCGTTGACGCTGCTGCGGCAGCTCAGCCTCCATCCCGCGTTGGTCGACGAGGCGAACGTCGACGTGGGCGCCGCCAAGGTCGACTTCCTGGTCGAGCAGTTGCCAAGCCTGGTGGCCGAAGGGCACAGCGCGCTGGTGTTCAGTCAGTTCACCGGGTTCCTCGACATCGTGCGGACCCATCTCGACGCGATCGGATTGAGCTACGCCTATCTCGACGGTTCCTCGACGTCGCGTCAGCGCGATGCGGCGATCCAAGCCTTCAAGGCAGGTACCCATCCGGTGTTCCTGATCAGCCTCAAGGCCGGTGGCTTCGGGCTCAACCTCACCGAAGCGGACTACTGCTTCGTCTGCGACCCGTGGTGGAACCCGGCCGCCGAGGCGCAGGCCGTCGACCGGACGCATCGCATCGGGCAGACGCGTCCGGTCACCGTCTACCGGTTGGTCTCGGCGGGCACCATCGAGGAGAAGGTGGTCGCACTGCAGGCCCGCAAGCGTGCGCTGTTCGCAGCGGTCATCGACGAGGGTGACGTCTTCGGATCGGTTATCAGCGCATCCGATGTGCGAGAACTATTCGGGTAGAACGGTTCTCGTTGGTCCCGCGTCAGACGGGGTCGGCGACCTCGACCTGCTTGATCGGACCGGTGAACCACTTCTTCACCGACACGTGCCAGTAGATGAACAGCAGTACCAGCACGGTCCCGACCAGAATGGGGGTGTAGTTGACGTACTTCCACTCGAACCCGGGATCCCACGGAGTCCCCAGGTTGGACGTGGGGAACAGCGCGATGATCGAGGTGACGATGATCTCGACGAGCGCGACCGGCGCCATCCACTTGTGGTGTCCGCGCAGATTCCACTTGCCGACGGGGAACGAGTCGCCCGCCTTCCAGCGGTAGTAGATCGGCACGGCGAAGCAGAGATAGAGCCCGACGACGCCGATCGACACCACCGCGAAGAACGCGACCGGAACCGGTGCGCCATTGATGTCCACCTCGACGAGGGCAGGCAGCGTGATGATCGCTGCCAGCGCCGCGGTGATCATCACACCGTTGGCGGGGATCTTGTTCTTGCTCACCTTGGACCACAGCTGGTGCCCGGGCACCGCCCGATCGCGGCTGAAGGCGAACAGCATCCGCGACGCGCTGGTTTGGCAGGCCGTGGTGCAGAACAGCTGGCCCGCGGTGGAGATCAGCAGCACGATGCCGACCCACTTGGAGTCCATGGCCTGGGCGAAGATCACCGCGACCGCGCCGCCGCCCGACGTCACCTCGTCGACGTCCTGAACGGCGAAGAGGAACGACAGCAGCAGGATGTAGCCACCGATGGCGGAGTAGAAGATCGACCGCCAGATGCCCTTCGCCGCACCGTTGGCCGCGCTGAGGGTCTCCTCGGAGAGATGAGCGGACGCGTCATAACCGGTGATCGTGTACTGGGTGAGGATCGCCGAGATCGGCAACACGAAGAACAGGAAGCCGACGCTGGACGTCTCACCGCCGAAGAAGCCGGTGTTGTTGACCGTGGTCCCGAAGACCGTGCTCAAGCTTGCGTGCTGCTCGGGAATGAGGAACAGGATCGCGATGACGATCGTGGCACCCGCCACGTGCCACCACACCGACACGTTGTTTATCACGGCGAGCAGATGGCTGGAGAAGATGTTGATCACGGCAACCGCGACCAGGATGATCAGGAAGATGATGAACGTCCTGGTCAGGCTGTAGCCGGCGAGCCAGTCCTCGCTGAAGGTGCCGAGCGTGAGGTCGAGGAACGTGGCGGCACCGTAGGCCACCGACGCCAGGATCGCGATCAGGCCGATGAGGTTCAGCCAGCCGGTGTAGTAGCCCGCCTTCGCACCGCCGAGCTTGCTGGCCCACCAGTAGATGCCACCGGAGGTGGGATACGCAGACACCAACTCGGACATGCAGAGCCCGATGACGAGGATGAAGGCCGCCACGATGGGCCAGCCCCAGGCGATGGCTGCGGGTCCGCCGTTGTTCCAGCCGAGCCCGAAGGACGTGAAGCAGCCCGCCAGGATCGAGATGATCGAGAACGAGATCGCGAAGTTACTGAAGCTGGACCAGGTGCGGTTCAGCTCCTGGGTGTAGCCGAGTGATGCAAGGTGTTTCTCGTCGTCGGACAGTTCCGACAGATCTTGACCCTCTGGCACGACGTTCTCCTTCTCGGGGCAGCGCTCGATGCGATCGGCGGGCAGAAGCGCAGCCACCGGGGGGTGTCCACGCTCACTGAGTAGGCACAATAGAACGGCAATGGACTTGTGTCCTACCTTTGGACGTGACGACCGTGTAAATCTGTGAGCGGAATGCCCGGTGACGCGAATCCAATGGTTGACTTCACGTCATGCTCGTCCGCTTCGAGAGGCAGGGAACGTGACCAAGGGATCCGATCGACCGGGGATGCTTCAGCTGTCCGAGTTGGAGACGCTGGTGGCCGACGGCGACGTCGACACCGTCATCGTCGCCTTCACCGACATGCAGGGCCGGCTGACCGGCAAACGGATCTCGGCTCGGCTGTTCATCGATGACGTCGCCGCCCACGGTGCCGAGTGCTGCAACTATCTGCTGTCCGTCGACGTCGACATGAACACCGTCGACGGATACGCCATGTCGAGCTGGGAAGCCGGCTACGGCGACATGGTGATGACGCCGGACTTCGCCACGTTGCGCAAGCTGCCCTGGCTGCCGGCTACCGCGCTGGTGATGGCCGATCTCGGCTGGCATGACGGCAAGCCCGTCGGCCCCGCGCCGCGGGGAATCCTGCGCGCCCAACTCGACCGGTTGGCGCAGCGGGGCATGGCGGCCGTCGCGGCGACCGAGTTGGAGTTCATCGTCTTCGACGACTCGTACCGGGACGCGTGGTCGAAGGGGTACAAGGGCTTGACCGCCGCCACCGACTACAACATCGACTACGCGATGCTGGCGTCGACCAGGATGGAACCGCTGCTGCGCGACATCCGGAACGGAATGGAGGGTGCGGGGCTGTACTGCGAGGGCGTGAAGGGCGAGTGCAACCTCGGTCAGCAGGAGATCGGGTTCCGTTACGACGACGCGCTGGTCACCTGCGACAACCACACGATCTACAAGAACGGCGCCAAGGAAATCGCCGATCAGCACGGCAAGAGCCTCACCTTCATGGCGAAGTTCGACGAGCGCGAGGGGAACAGCTGTCACATCCACCTCTCGTTCCGTGGAACGGACGGGTCGGCAGTCTTCGCCGATGACGACGATCCGCTCGGCATGTCGCCGATGTTCCGCAGCTTCGTCGCCGGCCAGCTGGCCACCCTGCGTGAGTTCACACTGTTCTACGCGCCAAACATCAACTCCTACAAGCGCTTCGTCGATGGCAGCTTCGCGCCCACCGCCGTGGCATGGGGGATGGACAACCGCACCTGCTCGCTGCGCGTGGTGGGTCACGGGCACGGCATGCGGATGGAGTGCCGCGCCCCGGGCGGCGACGTCAACCAGTACCTGGCCGTCTCCGCGTTGATTGCCGGCGGTCTGTACGGGATCGACCAACAGCTCGAGCTGCCCGACGCCTGTAGCGGTAACGCGTATACCAGCGGCGCGGAACGGCTTCCGACGACGCTCGCCGAGGCAGCTGAGTTGTTCTCCGCCTCCACGGTGGCGCGTGAGGCCTTCGGCGACGAGGTCGTCGAGCATTACCTGAACAACGCCCGCATCGAGTTGAAGGCGTTCAACTCGACGGTCACGGACTGGGAGAGGCGTCGTGGTTTCGAACGCCTCTAGGCCCGTCGTGGGGTTGACGACGTATCTGCAGCAGGCGCAGACCGGGGTGTGGGACGTGCGGGCGAGCTTCCTGCCCGCCGTGTATGTCGAGGGTGTGACCTCGGCAGGCGGCACTGCCGTGCTGCTTCCGCCGCAGCCGGTGGACGACGCCGTCGTCGCGCGCGTGCTCGACGGTCTCGACGGCCTGGTGATCACCGGCGGTCGCGACGTCGATCCCGCCACCTACGGTCAGGAGCCGCACCCGAGCACCGACGAGCCGGCCCGCGATCGTGATGCGTGGGAATTGGCCCTGGTGCGTGGGGCTTTGGCGCGCGAGTTGCCGCTGCTGGGAATCTGCCGCGGCGCCCAGGTGCTCAACGTCGCGCTGGGGGGCACCCTGCATCAGCATCTGCCCGACGTCGTCGGCCACTACCAGCATCAGCTGGGCAACGCCGTCTTCAGCACCTCGTCCATTCAGACGGTGCCCGGCACCCGGCTCGCCGCGCTGATCGGCACGGGCACCGAGGCCCAGTGCTATCACCACCAGGCCATCGCCGAGCTCGGCACCGGGCTGATGGCCAGCGCATGGGACCCGGACGGGGTGGTGGAGGCCGTCGAGATGGCTCCCGGGGCGGGCGGAACATCACGCGATGCCTTCGTTCTCGCCGTCCAGTGGCATCCGGAGGAGCGGCTCGACGACCTGCGGCTCTTCGCCGGTGTGGTCGAGGCTGCCGCGGCGTACTCCACCAGAATCACCGAACCGACGAGAGGAAGGGAAACAGCGTGAGCACGTCGACACTGATCAATCCGGCGACGGAGGAGGTGCTGCGCACCGTCGAGCAGCTCGACGTCCCCGCCGTGGACGATGCGGTCGCGCGCGCCAAGTCGGCCCAAAAGCAGTGGGCCAGGTCGGCGCCCGCCGAACGCGCCGCTGCGCTGCGGTCCTTCGCCGCAGTGGTCGACGCGCACGTCGACGAGCTCGCGGCGCTGGAGGTCGCCAACTCCGGGCACGTGATCGGCAACGCCGAGTGGGAGGCTGGACACGTCCGCGACGTTCTGCAGTTCTATTCGGCGAGCCCGGAGCGACTGTCGGGCAAGCAGATTCCCGTCGCCGGTGGGCTCGACGTCACGTTCAACGAGCCGCTCGGCGTGGTCGCCGTGATCGCGCCGTGGAACTTCCCGATGACCATCGCGTCATGGGGCTTCGTCCCCGCGCTCGCGGCGGGTAACGCCGTGCTGGTCAAACCCGCCGAGATCACGCCGCTCACCACGATGCGGCTGGCCGAACTCGGCCGTGAGGCAGGTCTGCCCGACGGACTGTTCCAGGTGCTGCCCGGCAAGGGGTCGGTGGTGGGGGAGCGGTTCATCAGTCACCCCGACGTCCGCAAGATCGTCTTCACGGGTTCGACCGAGGTGGGCGTGAAGGTGATGGCGGGCGCCGCTCAGCAGGTCAAGCGGGTGACACTCGAACTCGGTGGCAAGAGCGCGAACATCGTCTTCGACGATTGCGATCTGGAGAAAGCCGCCGCCACCGCGCCGTACGGCGTCTTCGACAACGCCGGGCAGGACTGTTGTGCCCGCAGTCGGATCCTGGTCCAGCGCAACGTGTACGACCGGTTCATGGAGCTCCTCGAACCCGCGGTGAAGGGCATGGTCGTCGGCGATCCTTCGGCACGGGACAGCGAAATGGGGCCCTTGGTGTCCAAGCCGCACTTCGACACCGTGTCGTCGTACGTGCCGGACGACGCGCCCGTCGCCTTCCGGGGCTCCGCGCCGACAGGTCCCGGATACTGGTTCCCGCCAACGGTTCTCACCCCGCAGCGCACCGATCGATCGGTCACCGAGGAGATCTTCGGGCCGGTGGTCACCGTGCTGCCCTTCGAAGACGAGGCCGACGCGATCGAGCTCGCCAACGACAGCCCATACGGCCTGTCGGGGTCGATCTGGACTGACAACCTGTCACGGGCCATGCGGGTGTCGCGGGCCGTGGAATCTGGCAACCTGTCGGTCAACTCGCACTCGTCGGTCCGCTACAGCACGCCGTTCGGCGGTTTCAAGCAATCGGGGCTGGGGCGTGAGCTCGGTCCCGACGCGCCGCTGCACTTCACTGAAACCAAGAACGTCTTCTTTGCGATTACGGAGGAAAACTAGATGGATCTGACCCAACGGCTGGCGGGCAAGGTCGCGGTCATCACCGGCGGTGCCAGCGGGATCGGGCTCGCGACGGCCAAGCGGATGAGGGCCGAGGGCGCGACGATCGTGATCGGCGACATCGACCCGACCACCGGCAAGTCCGTCGCCGATGACCTCAACGGCACCTTCGTCAAGGTCGACGTCTCCGACCAGGCCGCCGTCGACGCACTGTTCGACACCGCGGCCGAGGTCCACGGCTCGGTCGACATCGCCTTCAACAACGCCGGCATCAGCCCGCCGGAGGACGACCTGATCGAGGTCACCGGCATCGACGCGTGGGACCGGGTGCAGGACATCAATCTGAAGTCGGTGTTCTTCTGTTGCAAGGCCGCGCTGCGCCACATGGTCCCCGCCCAGAAGGGATCGATCGTCAACACGGCGTCGTTCGTCGCCGTGAACGGATCGGCGACGTCGCAGATCTCCTACACCGCCTCCAAGGGTGGCGTGCTGGCGATATCCCGGGAGCTCGGCATTCAGTATGCGCGGCAGGGCATTCGGGTCAACGCGCTGTGCCCCGGCCCGGTGAACACGCCGCTGCTCCAAGAGCTGTTCGCCAAGGATCCCGAGCGCGCCGCGCGCCGGTTGGTTCACGTGCCGATGGGCCGGTTCGCCGAGCCCGACGAACTCGCCGCCGCGGTCGCGTTCCTGGCCAGTGACGACGCGTCCTTCATCACCGGGTCCACGTTCCTGGTCGACGGGGGCATCACCGGCCATTACGTGACACCGCTGTAGCCGCGCCGCCACATGACCACCTCCGCACCGGATCCGCCGCCCGCCAGCGAGGCGCTGCTGCGTCCGGTTCGGCTGGGCAATGCGTTCGAGGACACCGTCGGCAGGCTGCTGGAGACCATTCGGCTCGGCGTGCTGGAACCCGGCGAATCGCTGCCCCCGGAACGCGAACTGGCTGCTCGACTCGGTGTCAGCCGCGACACCGTCCGCGAGGCCATCAGGTCGTTGTCCGACGCGGGGTACCTGGTATCGCGGCGGGGCCGGTACGGCGGCACCTTCCTCGCCGAGGATCTGCCCGCCCCGAGCGCCGACGGAATCAGGTTCAGCCGCAACGACATCGACGATGCGCTGCGGCTGCGCGAGATCCTGGAGGTGGGCGCGGCGCGCATGTCGGCGGGTCGCACGCTGACCGCCGCCGAGCGCGAGACGTTGTGGACCAGGCTGGCGGACGTCCGGGCCGCCTCGCTGGAGGACTACCGCCGGCTTGACTCCCGGCTGCACCTGGCGATCGCCGAGGCCGCAGGCAGCCCCTCGCTGGTGCCGTTGGTCGCGGAGAACCGCATGCGGCTCAACGAACTGCTCGACCAGATCCCCTTGCTCGCCCGCAACATCGCCCACTCCAACGAACAGCACGAGGCGATCGTGATGGCGATCCTGGCAGGGGACGCCGAGGGTGCCGCCGCGGAGATGACCGCGCACATCTGGGGTTCGGCCGCGCTGCTGCACGGCTTCCTGGACTGATCGGCGGTCACGACCCACCCGCGCCCGCGGGCAGGCTAGCCAACCCGAGGTCTATGGCGGCCAGGCTGGCCTGCGTGCGGTTGTTCACGCCCAGCTTGGTATAGACGTGTTCGACGTGATTTCCCGCCGTCTTCTGGGAGATGAACAGTTCGGCGGCGATCTCCCGGTTGGACCGGCCCCGTGCGACGAGCCGCAGGACGTCGACTTCGCGGGCGGTGAGACCTGCCGGCCACGGCGTCCGTCGCGACACCCGGTGCCCGGCGACGGCCAGCACGGCCTGTACGGACTCGGCGTCGAGGCGCCCTTCCCGCGCGTGCCTGCGTAGTTCCTCGGCCGCTCCGCCCGGGTCGGCCGCCGGTCGGTGCGGGCGCGGCTCGAGCATTCCCTGATAGGCCTCGGCCGCCGCCAGCAAGCGGTCCTTGACGTTGAGGTCGGCGCCGGCGAGCCCGCGCGGAAAGCCCGACCCGTCGATCCGCTCTCGATGCTTGGTGGCGATGGCTGCGACCGACTCCAATCCGCCGACCCGGCTGAGCACTCGGCCGGTCAGGTACGAATACATCCGTAACCGCTCCCATTCGGCCGCGCCGAGCGGCCCCTTCTTCTCCCAGATGCGATTCGAGACGCCCATCCTGCCGAGGCCGTGCACGAGCGCGGCCCTCTTGAGCTCGGTGGTGTCGGCTGCCGACATGCCGAGGTGTCGGGCGGCCGCGACGACCAGGGAGGCGACCCCGCGCGAATGACCCAGCGAGAAAGGACATTTCAAGTCGACGAAGTCGCCCATTGCCGCAAGCAGGTCGTCGACATCGCCGTCACTGAGGGTCACGTCACGATCGGGTGCCTGGGCCAACGCGGCGGTCCACACGTCGACCTCCAGCAATCCGTCGACGATGGCGGCGAGGTCTTCCTCGACGACGGCCACGACGTCTGGACTGAACTGAGTGCCTCGCCGCGAACGCAGTACTTCGGATACCCGCTCCAGCCCACCGGTGCGCAGGTGCACCTCCACCACGTCGGCAACGTGGACGATGTGGATGCCGATCGGGATGTCCTCGCCGCGAGCACGACTGGGCAGCCCCCGGCCATCCCAGCGCTCGAACACGAACCCCAGCGCACGGGTGACGTCCTCGTCCAATCCCATCCGATCGGAGAGAACCCCGGCGGAACTGCAGTGCGAATGAATCAGATTGGCCACCGCGTGGCGGGCGGACGTCAGGAAGGCGATCGACCGGACGCCGCGCTCCCACCACGGCGATTCGCGGCCGACGTGACTAGCCATCAAGCGCAGGAACGAGAGACCGGTCATGTCAACCGAATACGTGTCGGCGCGGAAGGCGATGTCGTCACCGAACAGATGCGCGAGTTCGTGGGAGTCGGCATGACATCCGATCCAGCCCACCAGGTTGGCGTAGTAGACCGTGGCGCGTTCCCGGGCGTCGAGGCCCATTCGCTCGGCGATCCTGGCGGCGATCAGCGATGACCGCAGCATGTGCTCCATCGGCTGGCCGAGTCCGAGGTCGATCGCCAGGGACGTCGCGGCCAACAGTTCGGCTCGGCGCGGCCCACTCGCCGCACGGCGCCGCGTCGGGATCGCAGCCACGACGCCATTGTGTACCCGAAGGAGTGGATCGCACCGCGTTTGTCCGGGTGCACGGCGGGCGGCGATGCGCGCACCCGCTACGTGGGACGCCGTGAGCAGGTCCGTCATCGTCGGACTGCGCCCGTGCGGGTCCGCCGGTCGAGCACCCAGACGGTGGCCGCCAAGAGGCCCACCGCCAAGGCCGACAAGGCCGATAGGCTGGCGCCGTTGCCGCCGTCGAAGGTGTCGGCGTACGCCGACATCGCCCCCGCGGTGTTCGTGTAGCGGTCGAGGTCGAGGGCCCGGCCGAGCGCCTGGAACGCGTGGCGGTTGGACAGGCCGAGGCTCATCCAACGACCGGGGGCGGCCATGTCTCCCACGGGGACGATGGCGCCGCCGAACAGAACCTGGGGGAAGCACAACATCGGCAGGGCGAGAGCGGCTTGCGCGGTGTTGGAAACCGCCGCCGAGGCCAGCAGGCCCAGCGCAAGCGCTGACGTGGCCTCGATCAGCATGGTCGTGAACAGCAGCGCGTACACGTGCCACCCGAGGTCGGGTAGGCGGCCGAGCGCCAGGAGCACGCCGAGCAGGACGGAGCTGACGCCGGCGAGGACCGGGAACAGCGCGGCGACCTTGGAGGCGACGTAGGCGCTGGTGCTCAGTCCGGCGAGCCGCTCCCTTCGGAAGACGGCCAGCTCACCGACGATCTGGAGGAGGCCGTAGGTGAGACCGAAGAAGAAACCCGCGAAGGCGATCCAGAAGGTGATCTGGGCCTGGCTGACGTCCGCAGCGTCGTGGGACTCGAACGCACCGCGCTTGAACAGCGTCGCCATCATCGCGGTGATGAGGACGGGCGAGCCCAGCAGCACCGCTAGGGTGAGCCGGTTGCGCAGCAGAACGTCGACGTTGCGTCGGGTGAGCAACCACCATTGCCGAAGCACGTTGATGCGCTTCGTCGTTGACCTCGGTGGTGCGACGGGTGCCACGGCGGGCCGGGTCGTGGAAGGCTCGCGGACATCGGCGAAACGCCGCGCCCAGATCGCGGGTGTGTCCTCTCCGGCCAGCCGGCCATACACCTCGGCGAGATCGTCCACGCCGAAGTGACGACGCGCCTCGGCCGGGCTACCGACGAACGCCAGGTGACCGTCGCGCGCCAAGAAGACCACCCGATCACACCGGTCGATCCCGGCCGGCTCGTGCGTCGTGAGGACGATGGTGACGCCACGGCGGCTGAGCGTATGGAGTAGTCGCATCACGTCGGCCGCCGTCGACGGGTCGAGTCCGGACGTGGGCTCGTCGAGGAAGAACGTCCTCGGGTGCGTCAGCAGTTCCACGGCGATACTGGCCCGCTTCCGCTGTCCACCGGACAGCGCCCGGATCGGCACCTCCGCGGATGCGGTCAGGTCGAGGTCCGACATGGTGGTTTCGACGATGCGGTCCGCAGCGGTTTCCGAGGTGCCCGCGGGCAGTCGTAAGCGTGCCGCGTAGCGCAGGGTGCGGCGCAGGGGCATCTCGAGGTGGATGATGTCGTCCTGCGGGACGTAGCCGATGCGGGTGTCGCCGCTGGGCCGCGTGCCGGAGGGCACCCCGTCGTGCAGAACCGTTCCCGCGCTCGGGGATTGCAGCCCCGCGAGGATCTCCAGCAGGGTGCTCTTGCCCGCGCCGCTCCCGCCGGCGATGGCGACCAATTCGCCAGGACGCACCGTCAACGACATCTCGTGGAGGATCTGGCGCCCGCCTTCGCGTCGGCCGACGTCGACGGCGTCGAGTCGCCCGCCGCCCGTGATCGCATGATCGGACCGTTCGACGGTCGGTGTTCGCAGTGCTCGGTGAATTGGTTTCGTCATGAGGCGATCATTGGCGGACCCGGCCCACCGTCGCATGGGGCGTTCACCCCAACTAGCGCGGCACTTAGGGCGAGACGCTGATTCGGCGTGCAATCACGGGTTCGGCCTTGCCCTTGAGGCTCAGCGAGATGGTCTCGCCGTCGTCTATGCCGGCCGTGCGGGCAACGTCGTCGGGCATGACGACCTCGCCGCCGGCCGCGTGGCTCTGAAGCCGGGCCGCAGTGTTCACGACGTCACCGATTGCGGTGAAGTCACGGATCTCGCCATCGCCGACGATGCCGACGTATGCCGGGCCCACATCGAGACCGATGCCGACCTCCAACCGGGAACCTCTGCGGGACCGGCGGTTCTGGGTGCGAAGAATGGTGAGGGCGTCATTGACCATGGCATCGACGTACCTGCCGTCGGAGGTCAACGGCGCGAAGTAGAGACCCATCACGGAGTCGCCGATCAACTTGTCGATGATCCCGTGCTGCACTATCACCTGCGTGAGCTCGGAGTAGAAGCGATTGAGGCGGGCAGCCATCTCATGGGGTGCGAGCGTCTCGGCGAGCGCGGTCGAATTGCGGACGTCGGCGAACAAGACGCCGACGGTCAGCGTGGCGCCACCCTTTGGCGCCGTTTCGAAACACACCTCGCACCAGCGGGGATTCTTCCGCGACGGGCTCTTGCCGACCCGTCGCATCAGCCAGCCGCCGATGCCGGCGAAGGGGTTGCCACAAGCCTCACAGCGCGGGGCGGACGGCAACCGGGAAACGAGCCGCACCCCACGCCGGACCCTGGCGTGACCGAAGTAGTCGTAGAACTGCGCCCACTCGTCCGCACTGGTCTGCGCGCCCGTCGGACGCGGGGGCGTGCGCCTGTTTGGCATGCTGCATTCTCCCACCGCGTGACGCGGCGATAGCCGTTTCGGCCAGCCGGGCCGAGACACCCGGTGAAAACAGGGGATTCACCCCATGACCGTGGTGCGCGCAGGAGTCACGCTCTCTGCGATGGTCGGCCACCCCGGTCGACCCGATGATCAAGGAGCTCGACATGAACACGTCCATCCTCACCCGTGCCGCCGGCGCCGCCGTGCTGGGCACGGTCGTCGCGATGACCGCTGGCCTGGCGCCCGCCGCCGCTTCGCCGAAGCAGTCGGGCGCGCAGCTGTTCGTCAACGAGGACCGCGGCAACCCGGCAAACTACCGCCTGGCGATCAAGGGTGTGTTCCCCATGGAGCAGGCCGATGCGGTGGGTTACCTCATCCACATCAATGACGGCGACCATCCCGGCGGCCCCGGCCGGGGCGGGATGATCTATCACCTGCAGGCCGACGACGGGAACGGCTGGCCCGGAGACTCCGCACTGGTCTCGGAGTTCTTGCCGGGCACTCAGACCGACGGCGAGGGTTATCTCAGAGCGACCCCCGCAGGCATCGAATACCTCCGTGAGATCTCGGTGCCCAAGAAGGTGCTCGATGAGGACACCGGTCCCATCAACGAAGAGGACGAGATCTACGCCGTGGCCACGTTCCGGGACGGCGACGGTGGGGAGAGCTGGCAGGTCTCTCAGAAGATCGTCCGCTACTTCGAGGCGCCCGGGACGTGTGTCAACACGTGCAACGCCTGAATTGGCGTGCCGTATGGCCCGCCTGGACCCCAAGAGGGCTTAGATTCGAGCGATGGCAGACGGTCGCGGGCGGGTGGAGGACGAGACGGTGGCGCGGCACGCGTCCTCCGCGCTCGCCGACGTCGACATCACCGGCTGGACGTTGCGCTTCGACCTGCTCTCGGATCCGAACCGACTCGAGATCCTGCTCTGCCTGCACCGTGTGCCGGGAATCTTCGTCAGCGACCTGGCCACCGTCGTCGGCCGATCGGAGAACTCTGTCTCACAAGCACTTCGGGTGCTCCGCCAACAGGGCTGGGTGAGCAGCACCCGGGTCGGCCGGTCGGTGGCCTACCGACTCGAGGACGAGACCGTGCACGACCTACTCCATTGGATAGGCGCGGCGCACGCCTAACCTGCCCGTCTGGATGGGCCGTCGACTGAACATCTGAACAGCTAGACAGATGATGGGCAGCCGCCTAGGGTCGAGTCACACCCCGGAATCCCCGCGCTTGGAGGGCATGTGATCGTTGGCACGGCATCGGAATCCGGATCTTTGGCCCGAGTCGCGAAACCCCTCGATCGCACCGATTGGACCTCGATCGTCGGCATGGGAGCGGTCGTCGTCTTCCTGCACCTCTTCGGGTGGGGAGTGTTGGTCCTCGGGGTCGCCCCGAAGCACATCACGCTCGGTGCCACGGGCGTCTTCGGCGTCGGCCTCGGCGTCACGGCCTACCTGCTCGGGGTGCGGCACGCGTTCGACGCCGACCACATCGCGGTCATCGACAACACCACCCGCAAGCTGGTGGGTGAGGGAAAGCGCTCGCTCTCCGCGGGGTTCTGGTTCTCTCTGGGGCATTCGAGCGTCGTGTTCGGACTCGCGTTCCTGCTGGCACTTGGCGTGAAGGCACTGGTCGGTCCGGTGCAGGACGAGAACTCGGCGATGCTGCAGACGCTCGGACTGATCGGCTCGCTGGTGGCGGGAACGTTCCTCATCCTGATCGGGCTGACGAACCTGTTCGCCGTGGTCGGTATCGCAAAGGTGTTCCGCGAGATGCGGACCGGCGAGTACGACGAGGCCGAGTTGGAACGCCAGTTGAACAACCGGGGTTTCCTGGCCCGGCTACTCGGACGGGTGATGCGACGCGTCAGCAAGCCGTGGCACCTGTATCCGGTGGGCCTGCTGATGGGGCTCGGCTTCGATACCGCGACGCAGGTGGCCCTGCTGGTGCTCGCTGCGGGAACCGCCGCCTTCACCCTGCCCTGGTACGCCATTCTGGTGCTGCCCGTGTTGTTCGCGGCGGGCATGAGTCTGTTCGACGCCGCGGACGGGATCTTCATGGCCCGCGCCTACGGCTGGGCCTTCCTCAAGCCCATTCGCAAGGTGTACTACAACCTGACGATCACCGTGTTGTCGGTATTCGTCGCGTTGGTGATCGGCGTGATCGTGCTGATCGGGCTGTTGGTCGACCGCCTCGGCATCGAGTCGGGGCCGCTGGCGTTCATCGGCTCGGCCGACCTCGAGTTCGTGGGCTTCACCATCGTGGGGCTGTTCGTGGTGGTGTGGTTGGTCGCGCTCGCGGTGTGGCGCTTCGGCCGCATCGAAGAACGCTGGGACGCCTCGGCCGGCTGAGGCCTTACTCGTAGAGTCCGAGTAACGCCTGCTCGATTACCTCGGGCAACGCGGGGTGGATCCAGTACTGACCGCGCGCGACGTCCATCGCCGTCTGTCCGAAGGTCATCGCCTGAATCAGCGGCTGAATGATCGAGGACGCTTGATGTCCCATGATGTGAGCGCCAAGGATCTTCCCGGTCCCTCGATCGGCGATCACCTTCGCAATGCCGGTGGTGTCCTCCATGGCCCAGCCGTATGCGGCGCTGCCATACTTCTGCACCTTGGTCAGCACGTCGTGGCCGGCCTCCAGAGCCTCGGCCTCGGTGAGCCCCACCATCGCGATCTGCGGATCGGTGAACACCGCCGACGGCACGAACCGGTGATCGGTGACGTGCATGGACGAGGTGTGGTCCCAGTCGACCATGACGTTGTGCTGCACGACGCGGGCCTCGTGGTTGGCGACGTGCTTGAGTTGATAGGGGCTCGACACGTCGCCGAGGGCGAAGACGTTACGCGCCGTGGTTCTTTGGTACTCGTCGACCTTGACCATCCCATTGGCGTCGACCTCCACGCCCGCCAGTTCGGCGTCCAACTGATCGCCGTTGGGCACGCGGCCCGTGGCCACCAGGAGCATGTCGGCGCTGAGGGTCTTGCCGTCGTCGAGTTCCAGCACGCTGCGTTCGCCGTCCTGGTGCGAGCCGATGACGTTCACGTGGGTACGTAGATCCCACTTGTCCGCCGCGAGCTCGGTGAACGGGTAGCAGATGGAGTCGTCGCAGTGGGTCAGCAGGCCATCGCCACGGACCACGATCGTCACGCGCACCCCTAGCGCGGAGAACACGTGCGCGAACTCGGCGGCCACGAAGCCGCCGCCGACGATCACCAGATGTTCTGGCAGAGCGGCGATCCGCATGATGTCGTCGCTGGTGTAGTACCGAACTCCGCACTCGTCGATGGCCGTGGGGACGTGGACGCGCGATCCCGCGGCGATGACGACCTTGTCCGCGGTGAAGCCCTCGCCGTCGGCCGTGCGCAGCAGGTACCGGCCGTCGGGTTGCCGAGGACCGAAACGCGTATGGCTGCCATAGACGTGGACGTTCGACAGGCTGCGCTTGTACTGCTCACCGCCGGCCGCGATGGGGTCGATGCGTCCGAACACCCGGTCCACGATGTCGGGCCAGCGCACCTTGTCCAGGGTCGAGTCGATGCCGAAACGCGAGCTCTCCCTAATGGATTGAGCTACCTCGGCCGCGTAGACGAACATCTTCGTCGGGATGCAACCGACGTTGAGGCAGGTGCCGCCGAAGGTGCCCTGCTCGCAGAGCGCAATTCGCATGTCGCCATACCTGGCGTCGACGCGGGGGTCCGGAAGGCTGTTACCCGAGCCCGTTCCGATGATCGCCAGATCGAAGTGTTCCACGTGCTAGTCCCGTCCGGATTCTGTTGAGGTGGGCTCTGATTCAGAGCTGAGGTAACGGTCGAGCCAAAGATTCAGCTCGGCGTAGGCGGCTGCCCGCGGCGCGGCCAGGGACAGGAACACGTCGTGTTTGGCGTCGGTGATCGGTACGACGGTTTGGCGGTCGCCGACGCAGCCCGCCCACCGGGCGATCTGCTTGACGTCGAGCACGGCGTCTCCGCGTTGGATGGACTCGGGATCGGGCGCCTCCGGCACACTGCGGTCGGACCGCAGGAGCAGGTTGGGCACGCCGACGTCCAGGCCGCGATGCAGCTTCGCCTGGCCGCGTCGAATGGCGTTGATCCAGCCGAACGTGACCGGAAACCCGCCGAGTGGCTTCAGGTCGAGGTCGTAGTCGAATTCACCGGAATAGTCGCGGTGCAGGCTGGTGCCGTACCCGCCCGCGGTCGGTGGGCGGATCACCTGCCGCTTCCGGAAGCGGGCAAGCGCGACGAGCGCCGCCGAGGTCGGCGCGGTGCGAAGGATCGCGGGCCCGTGCAGGTCGAAGAACGGGCTGTTCAGTACCAGGCCGCCGACGTGCGACGCCGCACCACGCCTGCGGAGTCGATCCAGCCAGAGCGTGGCGATCAAGCCACCCGCGGAGTGGCCGTACAGGCACACCCGGACCGGTCCGTCGGCGCCCGAGGCCGCCGTGATCACGCCGAGAGCGCGGTCCAGTTCGGCGTCGTACCCGGCCAGGTCGGTCGTGAAGTGCGGTGTCTGCCCCGGCCGGTGCGATCGGCCGCACTTGTGGAGGTCCAACGCATAGAAGTCGAACCCGCGTCCGGCGAACTGATCTGCGAGCTCGGTGTTGAAGAAGTAGTCGGTGTAGCCATGCAGGGCCAGGACGGCGTGTCCGCCGCCACCTCGGTCACCCCGTCGCACCAGCGTGGCGACGAGATCGCCTTCGCCGTGCGGGTCGGGGCCCAGCGGAAGGGTTTGCTGCCAGTAGCCGGGCAACACGTCGGGCTCCCAGGTGAGCTCCGCGCCCGGTTCTGTCGCTGTCACGAACTCACTCTATGACGGGATCACTCGGTGTCGGCCGACCTCGGGCTCTCGAGCTCGACGGGATAACCTGAGAGCTCTGCACCCGCGGCGCGCGGGTGCGCGACCACGAAGGGTCAAGGATTCAGGTGTCTGAGGTAGCCAAGACCGACGTCGTGCTGGTGGGCGCGGGCATCATGAGTGCGACGCTGGCCACGTTGTTGAAGCTGATGGAGCCCGACTGGTCCATCACGCTGATCGAACGACTCGACGGGGCGGCCGCCGAGAGCAGCGATCCGTGGAACAACGCGGGCACGGGCCACTCCGCGTTGTGTGAGTTGAACTACACCCCGCAGCGCGCCGACGGCACGGTGGAGATCGCCAAGGCCGTTCACGTCAACGAGCAGTTCCAGGTCTCCCGGCAGTTCTGGGCGCACGCCGTCGAAACGGGTGTCCTGCCCGACGTCCGCAGCTTCCTCAATCCCATTCCGCACGTCAGCTTCGTCCACGGCGCCGGTAAGACCGAGTACCTCAAGACCCGTCGCGAGACGCTGGTGCAGAACCCGCTGTTCGCCACGATGGAGTACATCGACGACGCGGACGAGTTCGCCCGCCGGCTGCCGTTGATGGCCGCCAAGCGCGACTTCTCCGAACCCATGGCGCTGAACTGGACACAGGACGGCACGGACGTCGACTTCGGTTCGCTGACACGGCAGCTCATGGGTTACGCCGTGCAACGCGGCATGACGACCCTGTTCGGGCACGAGGTGCGCGACCTGAGCAAGGAGTCCGACGGAACCTGGACGGTCAAGGTCACCAACCGACGCACCGGGCAGAAGCGCAAGATTAACACGAAGTTCGTCTTCGTCGGCGCCGGCGGCGGGGCTCTGCCGCTGTTGCAGAAGTCGGGTATCGAGGAGGCCAAGGGCTTTGGCGGCTTCCCCGTCGGCGGGCAGTGGCTGCGGACCGGCAATCGCGAACTGGCCGCCATGCATCAGGCCAAGGTGTACGGCGCACCGCCGCTTGGCGCTCCGCCGATGTCCGTGCCGCACTTGGACACGCGGGTCATCAACGGTCGCTCCTACCTGTTGTTCGGCCCGTTCGCCGGATGGTCACCGAAGTTCCTCAAGCAGGGCAAGGTCACCGATCTGCCGTTCTCGGTGAAGCCGAACAACCTCGGCTCGATGCTCGGTGTCGGGTTGACCGAGATGAGCTTGGTGAAGTACCTGGTCAGCCAGCTGCTGCTCAGCGAGGCCGACCGCGTCGATTCATTGCGTGAATTCGCGCCCAGTGCAATCGATTCCGACTGGGAGCTCGACATCGCCGGTCAGCGTGTCCAGGTGATCCGCCGCAAGGGCGCGGGTGGCGTGCTGGAGTTCGGCACCACGGTGCTTGCCGCGGCCGACGGCAGTATTGCCGGTCTGCTCGGTGCGTCGCCGGGCGCGTCGACGGCCGTTCCCGCGATGCTCGACGTGCTGGAACGCTGCTTCCCCGACCGCTTCCCGGGGTGGCAGCCCAAGCTCAAGGAGATGGTGCCGTCGTTCGGCACCGAACTTTCGAACGATCCCAGGCTGTTCGAGGAGGTGTGGGCGTGGGGCACGAAGGTGCTCAAGCTCGACACCAAGGCCACGGACATGCCTGCGGTCACCGTATGACGGTGACACCGTGACGATTTCGCCACGTCGGAGCTGGGCCAAGGATCTCGATGCTGGCACGCTCTACGAGCTGTTGAAGCTCAGGGTGGAGGTCTTCGTCGTCGAGCAGGCCACACCGTATCCGGAGCTGGACGGGCGTGACCTGCTCGCCGAGACCAGACACTTCTGGCTCGAGGATGCCGATGGTCAGGTCATCTCGACACTGCGTCTCATGGAGGAACATCCCGGCGGCGAGAAGGTCTTTCGCATCGGCCGGGTGTGTACCAAACGCGGTGCGCGGGGTCACGGCCATACCAGTCGGTTGATGCAGGCGGCGCTCGCCGAGGTCGGCGACGACCCGTGCCGCATCGATGCCCAGACCTATCTCGAGGAGATGTACGCCAAGCATGGCTTCGTGCGCGACGGTGAGGAGTTCCTCGACGACGGCATCCCGCACATTCCGATGCTGCGCCGCAGTGGTCTTCACGGCGCGGGCTGACGGCCCGTGACGACACCCGCTCCCACGCCCTATCCCTTCTCCGCTCTCGTCGGTCAGGATCGGCTGCGGCTCGCGCTCATCCTCTGCGCGGTGCGGCCAGAGATCGGCGGCGTGCTGATCCGCGGCGAGAAGGGCACCGCGAAGTCGACGGCCGTGCGCGCGTTGGCCCAGGTGCTCGCCGCGGTCGACGAGGGTGCTCGCCTGGTCGAGCTGCCGATCGGCGCCACCGAGGACAGGGTCGTGGGGTCGCTGGATCTGCAACGCGTGCTGCGCGACGGCGAACATGCGTTCTCGCCGGGTCTTCTGGCCCGCGCCCACGGTGGTGTCCTCTACGTCGACGAGGTCAACCTGCTGCACGACCATCTGGTCGACGTCCTTCTCGACGCGGCGGCGATGGGCCGCGTGCACGTCGAGCGGGACGGGGTGTCGCACAGTCACGAGGCCCGATTCATGTTGGTGGGCACCATGAATCCCGAAGAGGGTGAACTGCGGCCGCAGCTGCTGGACCGGTTCGGCCTGACGGTGGACGTGTACGCGTCGCGCGACGTCGACACCCGCGTCGAGGTGATCCGGCGGCGGATGGACTTCGAGGCCGACCCCGAGGAGTTCGCGGCGAAGTACACCGCCGAGGACGCCGATCTGTCGCGCCGGATCGTGCTGGCGCGCGCCATGGCCGCGGCAGTCGTCTTGCCGGACAGCGAGTTACGCCGGATTGCCGCCCTGTGCGCGGCGTTCGACGTCGACGGGATGCGGGCTGATCTGGTGGTGGCCCGCACGGCGGTCGCGCACGCCGCCTGGCGTGGCGCCCAGCGGGTGGAGGAGGAAGACGTGCGCGTCGCCGCGGAGCTCGCGCTCCCGCACCGGCGCCGTCGCGACCCCTTCGACGACCCCGGCCTGGATCCCGATCAGCTGGACGAGGCGATGAGTCGGGCCGGTGAGGCCGCCGACCAACCCGAAGCCGAACCAGAACCAGAACCCGATCCGCCGGGCGGTGGCGACGGTGCAACGGACGCCTCCGACGGCGAGGTGACCAATGGTGCGGCGCGGCAACAGAATTCGCCGTCGTCGACACCGCGCCCCAACGCCGCGCCCACCGCGACGTTCCGGGCGAAGGCACTGGTGGTGCCCGGCGTCGGCGAGGGCGCTCCCGGACGCCGGTCGCGGGCCCGTAACCAGACGGGCACTCCGGTGTCGGCCACCGAGGACCCCCGGGCCGGCCACGGTTTGCACGTCTTCGGCACCGTGCTCGCCGCCGCCGAACGGCAGACGGGACCGGGCCGACCCCGGCTCGGGCCGACCGATCTGCGGCGGTCCATTCGCGAAGGCAGGGAGGGCAACCTCGTCCTCTTCCTGGTCGACGCGTCGGGTTCGATGGCGGCCCGCGACCGCATGTCGGCCGTCGGCGGTGCCACCCTGTCGCTGTTGCGCGACGCCTATCAACGTCGGGACAAGGTCGCTGTCGTCACCTTCCGTGGGCAAGCGGCGCAGGTGCTCTTGCCGCCGACGTCATCGGTACACATCGCCAGCAGGCGCCTGGCGCGTTTCGACACCGGAGGCAAGACGCCCCTGGCGCAGGGCCTCCTCGCGGCCAGGGACCTGGTGGTGCGGGAGAAGGCGCGCGACCGGGCGCGGCGCAGCCTCGTGGTGATCCTTACCGACGGCAGGGCGACCGGAGGACCCGATCCGCTCGGCCGGGCGCGTACGGCGGCGGCGATGCTAGTGGCCGAAGGTGCGACCGCCGTCGTAGTGGACTGCGAAACGTCCTATGTGCGACTGGGATTGGCCGATGTGCTGGCAACTCAACTCGGTGCGCCCGCGGTGCGGCTCGCGCAGCTTCGCGCGGATGGCCTGACGCGGCTGGTCACAGCGCACTCCGCCGGCCGGGCCGCTTGATTCGGGACGGAAGGAGACCTCGATGCCACAGGGCCAACCGCTGACCGTGCCCGTCGACGGCCTGACCACACGGGCCCGGCGCAATGCCCCCGTGCTGGCGGTCCACACCGGTCCCGGCAAGGGCAAGTCGACGGCCGCCTTCGGCATGGCGCTGCGGGCCTGGAACCAGGGTTTCGACGTCGCGGTGTTCCAGTTCGTCAAGAGCGCGAAGTGGAAGGTGGGGGAGGAAGCGGCATTTCGCCAACTCGGCCAGCTGCACGACGAGCACGGCGTCGGCGGGCCCGTGGAGTGGCACAAGATGGGCTCGGGCTGGTCGTGGACACGGAAGCCGGGGTCGGACGTCGACCACGCGGCGGCCGCGGCGGACGGCTGGACGGAGATCGCGCGCCGGTTGGTCGAACAGCGTCACGACTTCTACGTCCTCGACGAGTTCACGTACCCGCTGAAGTGGGGCTGGATCGACGTCGACGAGGTCGTGGACGCCCTCGTCTCCCGACCCGGCAGGCAACACGTCGTCATCACCGGCCGCGACGCCCCGCCGCGACTGCTGGACGCCGCGGACCTGGTCACCGAGATGGCCTGCGTCAAGCACCCCATGGACACCGGTCGCAAGGGCCAGAGGGGGATCGAGTGGTGAGTGTCCCCGGCATCGTGATCGCCGCACCGTCCTCCGGCAGCGGCAAGACCACGGTGGCGACCGGTCTGATTGGCGCGCTGCGACTGGCCGGTCGCACCGTCGCGCCGTTCAAGGTCGGCCCGGACTTCATCGACCCCGGCTACCACGCGCTCGCCGCCGGCAGGCCGGGTCGCAATCTCGACCCCGTCCTGGTCGGCGACCACCTGATCGGACCGCTCTACCGGCACGGCAGCGCGGGGACCGACGTCGCCGTCGTCGAAGGCGTGATGGGCCTCTTCGACGGCCGCATCGACGCGGGTGCGCCGGGCCCGGCCCGCGGCTCCACCGCCCACGTGGCGGGTCTGCTCGGGGCGCCGGTGGTGCTCGTCGTCGATGCCCGTGGTCAAAGTCACAGCATCGCCGCTCTGCTGCATGGGTTCTCGACGTTCGACCGCTCCGTCCGCATGGCGGGGGTCATCCTCAACCGCGTCGGTTCGCCGCGGCACGAGGCGGTCCTCCGACAAGCCTGTGAACACGCGGGGGTGCCGGTGCTCGGGGCGATTCCGCGGGCCGACGAACTGTCGGTGCCGTCGCGCCATCTCGGCTTGGTGACCGCCGCCGAGCACGGCGAGCGGGCCCTCGCGGCGGTCGACGCGATGTCGACCCTCGTCGCCCGCCACGTCGACCTCGCGGCCATCGCGGCCACCGCGGCCTCCCATGTCGATGCCGAACCGTGGACACCCCGCCACGCCGACGCCGTGCCCGGCGGCGTCACCGTGGCACTCGCGGCCGGGCGGGCGTTCACGTTCGGGTATCCGGAGCACGCGGAATTGCTCGTCGCCGCAGGCGCGGACGTCGTCGCCTTCGATCCGCTGACGGACCCGTTGCCACCCGGTACCAACGCGCTGGTGATACCCGGCGGATTCCCCGAGCAGTTCACCGCAGAGCTGTCGGCCAACGACGTTGTCCGCCAACAGATCAACGAGCTGGCCAGCCGCGGTGCGCCGATCCACGCGGAATGCGCCGGCCTGACCTATCTGGTCGACGACCTCGACGGGCAGCCGATGTGCGGCGTGCTCCGCGGCAGCGCTCACTTCACGCCGCGGCTGACGCTCGGCTACCGCGACGCCGTCGCGCTCGGAGATTCGTCGCTGCACCAGGCGGGCGCCCGCGTCACAGGACACGAATTCCATCGCACCGCAGTCACATTCGCCGAGGGTCACGAACCGGCCTGGGGTTTCCGCGACGGCGCCGGGGCGCCGGTCACCGACGGGGCGGTGTCCGGGGGCGTGCACGCCGCATATCTCCATGCACACGCCGCGGCCCATCCCGAGGCAGCGGCCCGCTTCGTCACCGCGGCGTTGGAAGGTCGCCGCCGGGGCGGCTCCGCGCCAACCACTAAACTCGCCGGGTGACCGAGAACGCCTACCTCGTCGGCCTGCGCCTGGGCGGCAAGAAGGTCGTCGTGGTCGGCGGGGGCAGTGTCGCGCAGCGGCGGATCCCGCTGTTGCTGGCCAACGGCGCCGACGTCCACGTCATCGCCCGCGCGGCCACGCCTGCGGTCGAGTCGCTCGAGGGAATCACGCTCGTGGTGCGCGACTTCCGCGCAGGCGATCTCGACGGCGCCTGGTACGCCATCGCTGCGACCGACGATCCCGCGGTCAACGAGGCCATCGTCGCCGAGGCGGAGCGACTGCGAATCTTCTGCGTCCGGGCCGACGTCGCGCGCGACGGCACGGCGGTCACCCCGGCCTCCTTCGAGTACGACGGGCTCAGCGTCGGGGTGCTGGCCGGCGGTGAGCATCGTCGTTCGGCCGCGATCCGCTCGGCGATCCATGAAGCGCTCCAGCAGGGCGTCATCGTCGCGGATGCGCCCGACTCGCAGCACACCGGTGTCGCGTTGGTGGGCGGCGGCCCCGGTGACCCCGAACTCATCACCGTGCGGGGTCGCCGACTCCTCGCCCACGCCGACGTCGTGGTCGCCGACCGCCTCGCGCCACCGGAACTCCTGGCCGAGCTGCCCCCGCACGTCGAGGTCATCGACGCGGCGAAGATCCCCTATGGCAGATACATGGCGCAGGACGCGATCAACGCCGTGCTGATCGACCGCGCAAGGGCAGGCAAGTTCGTCGTCCGGCTCAAGGGCGGTGACCCGTACGTCTTCGCGCGGGGTCACGAGGAGCTGTTGGCGTGTGCCGAAGCCGGAATACCGGTGACCGTCGTACCCGGTGTGACCAGCGCCATAGGCGTTCCTGCGTTGGCAGGTGTTCCGGTCACCCACCGCGGCGTGACCCACGAGTTCGTGGTGGTCAGCGGTCATGTCGCGCCGGGGCACCCCGAATCGTTAGTGAATTGGGATGCGCTGGCGGCGCTGTCCGGCACGATCGTCCTCCTAATGGCCGTCGAACGGATCGAACTCTTCGCCAAGGTGCTCCTGGATGGCGGCCGGCCTGCGGAAACACCGGTGCTCGTGGTCCAGCACGGGACGACGGCTGCGCAGCGGACCCTGAAGACCACACTCGGCGACGCGCCGGAACACATCCGCGCAGACGGCATTCGACCTCCCGCGATCATCGTGATCGGGGCCGTGGCGGCCTTCGCCAATTAAAGGGTTTCTAAGATTACTGTAAAGTAACCCGTTATGACGGCTCCCCACAATGCGAAGCACGCCGCCATCGAACACGATGCGGAGGACGCCGGCGAGCGGGCTGAGCCCGTGATGCCCATGCCGATCACGCCGACCCAGATCGTGAAGAGCAGCTGGTATCCGACGTGGCTTCCGTCGCGCCGCTTCATCGCCGCGGTCATCGCGATCGGCGGCATGCAGCTCCTGGCGACGATGGACAGCACCGTGGCGATCGTCGCGCTGCCCAAGATCCAGGATGAGCTCAACCTCTCCGACGCCGGCCGCAGCTGGGTCATCACCGCCTACGTCCTGACCTTCGGTGGCCTGATGCTGCTGGGCGGACGCCTCGGCGACACCATCGGCCGCAAGCGCACCTTCATCGTTGGCGTCGCGCTGTTCACCATCGCCTCGATCCTGTGCGGCGTGGCGTGGGACGAGACCACCCTCGTCGTCGCGCGGCTCGCTCAAGGTGTCGGCGCGGCCATCGCGTCACCCACCGGCCTGGCCCTCATCGCCACCACGTTCCCGAAGGGCCCGGCCCGCAACACGGCCACCGCCGTCTTCGCCGCGATGACCGGCATCGGGTCGGTGATGGGGCTCGTCGTCGGCGGCGCCCTCACCGAGATCTCCTGGCGCTGGGCGTTCCTGGTGAACGTGCCGGTCGGCCTGGTCATGATCTACCTGGCCCGCAGGACCCTGCGCGAGACGCATCGCGAGCGCATGAAGCTCGACGCCGCCGGGGCCATCCTGGCGACTCTTGCCTGCACCGCCGCCGTCTTCGGCTTCTCGATGGGCCCGGAGAAGGGGTGGCAGTCGTCGCTCACGCTGGGCTCCGGCCTGGCGGCGCTGGTGTTCTTCACGGCCTTCATCTACGTCGAACGCACGGCGATCAACCCCGTCGTCCCGTTCACCCTCTTCCGCGACCGCAACCGGGTCGCGACCTTCGCCGCGGTCTTCCTCGCCGGCGGCGTGATGTTCACGCTGACCGTCCTGATCGGCCTGTACGTGCAGGACATCATGGGCTACAGCGCCCTCCGCGCCGGTATTGGCTTCATCCCGTTCGTCGTCGCGCTAGGTATCGGCCTGGGGTTGTCGTCGTATTTCGTCTCGATGTTTCCGCCGCGCCTCCTGGTGATCGCCGGCGGCGTGTTCGTCCTGGCGGCCATGATCTACGGGTCCACGCTGAACGGCGACATCCCGTACTTTCCCAATCTGGTGATTCCAATCACGGTGGGCGGCTTCGGCATCGGCATGATCGTCGTACCACTGACGGTGTCGGCGATCGCCGGTGTGGCCTTCGACGAGATCGGTCCGGTCTCCGCGATCGCGCTCATGCTGCAGAGTCTCGGCGGCCCCGTCGTCCTCGCGATCATCCAGGCCGTCATCACGTCGCGGACGCTGTACCTCGGCGGCACGACCGGCCCGGTCAAGAACATGAACGAGGCTCAGCTGCACGCACTCGACCAGGGCTACACCTACGGGCTGCTGTGGGTCGCGGCCGTGGCCGTGATCGTCGGACTCGTGGCGCTGTTCATCGGTTACACCGCCGAGCAGGTTGCCCAGGCGCAGGAAGTCAAGGAAGCGATCGACGCAGGCGAGATGTAGCTCGACCAGATTGACGGGCACCCAGTCTGGGTAGGGTGTCTTGCAATGTCTTCCTCGGGTGGTTCTTCAGGCTCGACGGACAACTCCACTGCGCCGTTGTCGTCATCGGTGCTCGGCATCGCGATCGTGGCGATCACCGGCATGCAGCTCATGTCGACCCTCGACGGGACCATCGTCATCGTGGCTCTGCCGCGGATGCAGGCCGACCTCGATCTCTCCGACGCCGGAAAGAGCTGGGTCATCACCGCCTACGTGTTGACGTTCGGTGGGCTCTTGCTGCTCGGCGGCCGGGTCGGCGACGCGATCGGTCAGAAGCGTGCCTTCCTCTCCGGCGTCGGCATCTTCACCATCGCATCGTTGATCTGCGGGGTGGCAGGCGACGAGTTCACGCTGATCGCCGCCCGCGCGCTGCAGGGCATCGGTGCGGCGGTGGCCGCGCCCACTGGCCTGGCGCTCATCGCCACCACCTATGCCGTCGGGCATGCGCGGAATCAAGCCATGGCGGTGTCGGCGGGAATGCAGGCCATCGGCTCGGTGCTGGGGCTCGTGCTCGGCGGGCTGTTGACGGTCATCTCCTGGCGGCTGGCGTTCTTGATGAACGTTCCCATCGGCATCGTCATCGTGATCATCGCGTGGCTGCGGATCGGCGAGACGCACCACGAACGCCTCAAACTCGACATCACCGGCGCCCTGCTGGCCACGCTCGGTTGCACGTCGGCGGTGCTGGTCTTCACCCAGGGCCCGCCCCGGGGCTGGCTCGACCCGTGGGTGGTCGGTGCGGCCGTCGCGTCGGTGGTGTTCTTCGCATCGTTCTTCCTCGCCGAACGCACCGCCGAGAATCCTCTGGTCCCGTTCTCGGTCTTCAGTGACCGCAATCGCGTCGCAACGTTCGTGGCATGGTTCCTCGGCGGCGGCGTCCTGCTCACCGTCACCGTGATGGTCGGCCTGTTGGCCCAGGATGTGCTGGGCTACTCGGCGCTGCGAGCGGGGATCTGCTTCCTCCCGTTCGCGGTGGCCGTGGGCGTCGGCAACGTGCTGGCCACCAAACTGGCGCCACGCTTCGCTCCGCGATGGCTGATCATCGGCGGCGGGCTGTACGTCCTCGCCGCGATGCTCTACGGGTCGACGCTTGATCGCAGCATCCCGTACTTCCCCGAACTGTTCATCCCGATCGTGTTGGGCGGGTTCGGCATCGGGATCATCTCTGTGGTGCTGCCGTTGTGCGCCGTGGCTGGGGTGGGGCCACGCGAAATCGGCCCGGTGTCGGCGATCACGCTGATGGTGCAGAACTTGGGCGGCCCGTTGGTGCTGGTCGTGATCATGGCCGTGCAGACCTCGCGCACGCTGTACCTGGGCGGCACCACGGGCCCGGTGAAGAACATGACGCCCGCCCAACTCGACGCCCTGGGCGAGGGTTACACCTATTCACTGCTGTGGGTCGCCGGCATCTCGATCCTGGTGGGCGTGGCGGCATTCTGGATCGGCTTCTCCGCCCGCGACATCGCCAGGGCGCAGCACACCAAGGAGGCCGTGGAGGCCGGCGAACTGTGACGGCCGCGGGTGTCGTAGCCGCGCGCTAGCGTGGCGCCATGGCCGACCATCTCACCCGGCAACGAATCTCCGATGCGGTGGACCCGCTGGGCTGGCGCCTGATCCTCGGCGCCGCCGTCACCCACGTCGCGGTACCGTCGCTGACCGCCGCCGCCGAGACCGCCTCGCTCGCGGTCACCGCCGTCGGAACCGCCGGCGACGGGCACCTGAGCGCCGACCTGGACACCCACCGCGTCGTGCTGCGGTTGCACACCATCGCCACCGGTTCCGTCACCGAACCCGACCTGGAACTGGCCCGGCGCGTGACGGAGGCACTCGCGGCACGGGGGCTGCGCACTGAGCCCGGTGAAGACACCGTGGTGCCACAGAACCTCGAGATCGCCATCGATGCGCTCGATATTGCCCTGGTCAGGCCCTTTTGGAGGGCCGTCACCGGGTACGTCGACGAGGCGGGCCCGCCGGACCTACCCGCCGGCGCCTTGCTCGACCCGCTCCGACGCGGGCCGGCCATCTGGTTTCAGCAGATGGACGTGCCCCGCGGCGGCACCCCGGGGAATGTCATCCGCAATCGCATCCATCTCGACGTCGACGTTCCACCCGAACGGGCCGGGCCCCGCATCGACGCGGCGCTCGCTGCGGGAGGGACGCTGCTGTCCGACGCCGCCGCGCCCGCGTTCTGGGTGTTGGCCGATCCCGAGGGCAACGAGGTGTGCGTCTGCACGTGGCAGGGTCGGGACTAGATGGCGCGGTAGATAAGGTTGTCGGCTGTGATCACCCGCATGTCCGAACTCTTCCTCCGCACTCTGCGCGACGACCCCGCCGATGCCGAGGTGCCGAGCCACAAGCTCCTCATCAGGGCGGGTTACGTCCGTCCGGTCGGCCCCGGCCTCTACAGCTGGCTGCCGCTGGGCCTGCGGGTGTTCCGCAAGATCGAGCAGATCGTGCGCGAGGAGATGAATGCCATTGGCGGGCAAGAGATCCTGCTGCCCGCGCTGCTACCTCGGGCGCCGTATGAGACGACGAACCGCTGGACCGAATATGGCGACGGTGTGTTCCGCCTCAAGGATCGGCGTGGCAGCGACTACCTGCTCGGGCCCACCCACGAGGAGATCTTCACGCTCACGGTGAAGGGGGAGTACAGCTCCTACAAGGACTTCCCGCTGCGGCTCTATCAGATCCAGACCAAGTATCGCGACGAGGCCCGCCCGCGCGCGGGCATCCTGCGCGGCCGGGAGTTCGTGATGAAGGACTCCTACTCGTTCGACGTCGACGATGACGGGCTCAAGGCCGCCTACCACGCCCACCGCGAGGCCTACCAGCGGATCTTCGCGCGGTTGAACGTCGAGTACGTCATCGTCTCGGCGGTGTCGGGCGCCATGGGCGGGAGCGCCTCGGAGGAGTTCCTGGCCGAGAGTCCGGTCGGCGAGGACACCTTCGTGCGCTGCCTGGAGTCGGGGTACGCCGCGAACGTCGAGGCCGTCATCACCGCGCGCCCGGAGGCACTGCCCATCGACGGGCTGCCCGAAGCGGTCGTCTACGACACCACCGACACCCCGACCATCGCGACGCTGGTCGACTGGGCCAACGGCGCGAATCTGCCTCAGTTCGCGGGGCGGGAGGTCGTCGCCGCCGACACATTGAAGAACGTCCTGCTGAAGGTCCGCCAACCGGGCGGCGACTGGGAGCTGCTGGCGATCGGCGTGCCTGGGGACCGTGAGGTCGACGACAAACGGTTGGGCGCGGCGTTGGACCCGGCGGAGTACGTCATGCTGCCTCCCGAGGACTTCCCGAAGTACCCCTTTCTGGTCAAGGGCTACATCGGGCCGAAGGCATTGCTGGCCAACGAAGTTCGCTATCTGATCGACCCGCGCATCGTCGACGGGACGTCCTGGATCACCGGCGCCGACTCCGACGGCAAGCACGTCGTGGGCCTGGTCGCCGGACGTGACTTCGTCGCGGACGGCACGATCGAGGCCGCGGAGGTCCGCGACGGTGACCCCTCACCCGATGGCGCAGGCCCGCTGGTCTCGGCGCGGGGGATCGAGATCGGCCACATCTTCCAGCTCGGCCGCAAGTACGCCGACGCGTTCACCGTCGACGTGCTCGGCGAGAACGGGAAACCGGTCCGGCTGACCATGGGCTCCTACGGTGTCGGGGTGTCCCGGCTGGTGGCGGTCATCGCCGAGCAGAGTCACGACGAGATCGGTCTGCGGTGGCCGGCGTCGGTGTCGCCGTTCGACGTGCACGTCGTCATCGCCAACAATGATCCCGAAGCACGTTCTGGCGCAACCGAACTCGCGAGGCAGCTGGATCTGCTCGGGGTGGAGCCGCTTCTCGACGACCGGAAGATGTCGCCTGGCGTGAAGTTCAAGGACGCCGAATTGCTCGGCGTGCCATGGATCGTCGTGGTCGGGCGAGGCTGGGCCAACGGTGTCGTCGAACTACGGAACCGTTTCACCGGCGAGGCGCAGGAGGTCGCCGTCGACGGCGCGGCGGCAGCCATCGCGGCCACGCTCGCCAGCTAGCTCTCGGTACCGCCGGGGAACGCGACCGTGGGCGGCACGACGCCGAGCACGCGGCGCCACTTGGCGGCCGTGACCGCGCACCGGGTCAGCGCGGTGACGGCGAGCTCGCGGTCGTCGCCGGCCTTCGCCTGCTCCAGGACGGCCCGCCACGCCACCGCGGCGTCCTCCTCCATCCGGACGGCCAGCCTGGCGGCGGCGGTGGGGTCCGCGACGGCGAACGGCAACCGGTAGCCGACCGCGGGCACCGGTGCCGTCACGTTCCGGGCGGTGAGGCGCGCGATCGCCTCTTCGCGCAGTTCGCGGTGGCCCGCCAGCGACCCGGACACCAGGGCGTTGGCGTCGGGTGACGAGTGCGCGGAGACGACGCCGTAGCCGTAGATGACCCCGTGCACGGCCGCGAGCGCATCGAACAGCGCACCGTCCGCCGCGTCCGACGGCCGGGCCGCGGTGGTGGGCGTGCTGTCCGGAGACGTCATGGCGTCGGCCTGATGCCGACCAACGCCACGGTCACGGCCGCAGTGCATGCCGCCGCGATCGAGCCGAGCAGGCCCGCCCGGTAACCAGACTGCTGGGTCGCCAGCAGGCTGGCGCCGTCCGCGGACCGCCCGAGCGCTGCGACGACGTCTGAGGCAGTCGGCGGCTTGGGCGGCGGGCCGGACGTCGTTGGCGTGGCACTCGTCGACGTGGAGGACGAGGAGGACGTGGAGGACGTGGAGGACGTGGAGGATGTGGTCTTCGGCGCCTCGCCGGAGTACCTGGTGATCTCGTCGGTGAGGGCCCGAGCGTGCGCCGCCCGCTGCTGGGCGACGATCGTCAGCGCGGCGGCGACCGTGGGTGACGCCGCGGCGGCGGCGTTGCCGGCGAGCACGCTGTCGTCGTGCGCCCGGTCGAGCTGCCCGAGCAAGGCATCCACCTCCGCAACGGGCGGACTCGACCCGCAGGCAGTGGTGGCGGTGGCCCCCAGCAGGGCCAACGCGGCGCCGCCCACGAGGACACGCCGCCTGCTGACGGTGGGGAGGGCGCTCGACACAGCAACATCCTGCCATCCCGACCACGGCGACCCGCCGGACCTCGATCTGCGCGGTTGCGCCGAACGTTTGCCACTGGGTCCTGCCCGGCTGGCGTATCGTGAACACTCGGTTCCGCGCGGAAAGCGGTGGTGCCGGTCCGTACAACTAAAGACGAGGAGCTCACCGTGGCATCGGAGATACCGCTACGGTCTGCGCGATTGCCGTCCCCGCAGCAGGTGATCGAGCTGCTCGAAGCCGAGTTCGGCCGCGCGGGATACGAAGTCGAGGACGTCGTCATCGCGGCGGCCACTCGTCCGCCGCGAATCGTGGTGATCGCCGACGGTGAGCAGGGCCTGAGTCTCGATGCCGTCGCGATGCTGTCGCGTCTGGCCGCCGATCTGCTCGATCAGCTCGACGACTCGGCCGAGGAGGCCCCCTACCTGCTAGAGGTCACGTCCCGCGGGGTGGATCGTCCGCTCACCGCGGAGCGTCACTACCGCCGGGCGCAGGGACGCAAGGTAGACATCACGCTCACCGACGGCTCGCAGGTGACGGGTCGGTTGGGTGAGACGGCCGACGGCGTCGTGCGACTGGTGGTCGCCGATCGTCGGGCTGGGCTCACCATTCGCGAGCTTCACCTCGATGACGTCTCCAATGCCGTTGTCCAGGTGGAGTTCTCACCCCCAAGTCCGCTCGAGCTCGAGTTGGCCGGGGTGTCTGGCAAGGAGGTTGAAGAGTGAACATCGACATGGGCGCGCTGCATGCGATCGAGGTGGACAGGGGGATCTCGGTCGACGAACTCCTCGAGACCATCAAAACCGCGCTGCTGACCGCATACCGGCACACCGAGGGTCACCAAGCCGAGGCCCGCATCGACATCGACCGTAAGAGTGGCGTGGTCCGGGTGCTCGCCAGGGAGACCGACGACGACGGCAACCTGATCAACGAATGGGAAGACACGCCAGAGGGTTTCGGCCGGGTCGCCGCCACCACCGCCCGTCAGGTGATGCTGCAGCGCTTCCGCGACGCCGAGAACGAGCGGATGTACGGCGAGTTCTCCGCGCGCGAGGGTGACATCGTCGGCGGCGTGGTCCAACGCGACGCCCGAGAGAATGCACGCGGCAATGTCATCGTGCGCCTCGGCACGGAGGCGAAGGGATCCGAAGGGGTCATCCGGCCCGCCGAGCAGGTCCCGGGCGAGTCATACGAACACGGAGATCGATTGCGCTGCTATGTGATCGGCGTCACGCGCGGAGCACGCGAGCCGAAGATCGAGTTGTCGCGCACCCACCCGAACCTCGTCCGCAAGCTGTTCTCGCTGGAGGTACCCGAGATCGCCGACAACTCGGTGGAGATCGTCGCGGTCGCCCGCGAGGCCGGTCATCGTTCCAAGATCGCCGTGACCTCCCGAGTCTCGGGTCTCAATGCCAAGGGCGCCTGCATCGGCCCGATGGGTCAGCGCGTGCGCAACGTGATGAGCGAGTTGTCCGGAGAGAAGATCGACATCATCGACTTCGACGAGAGTCCGGCGCGATTCGTCGCCAATGCGCTCTCGCCGGCGAAGGTGGTGTCCGTCTCGGTGATCGACGAGGCCGCGAGAGCGGCCCGCGTCGTGGTGCCGGACTACCAGCTGTCGCTGGCGATCGGCAAGGAGGGTCAGAACGCACGATTGGCCGCCCGCCTCACCGGCTGGCGGATCGACATACGCAGTGATGCGGAACCGGCGCCCGACGCCGTGCCCGATCAGGAGGCAGCGCACGGCGCCTCCCGCGAGGGATAGCAGACACGCGTTTCTTTCTGCGGTGATCGTGACGGTAGACTGAGCCGTGATCCAGCGCGAGAGTCCGGTGACCCGCGCACGGAAGCATCGAAGTCCCGAAGGACCAGTGCGAACGTGTGTCGGATGCCGGAAGCGTGTGCTGGCCGTCGAACTGCTTCGAGTGGCCGCAGTGGCCGACGGAGATGGCAACGCGTCCATCACCGTCGACGCAGCGGGTAATCTTCCGGGGCGGGGTGCGTGGTTGCATCCCGACCAGGAATGTCTACACGTGGCAATCCGGCGGCGGGCCCTCGTTCGCGCGTTGCGCATCACCGGTTCGCCGGACACCTCCGCGGTGGTCGAATACTTCACACAGGGTGAAGCCTTGGTCCGCCCGGCAACAGAACAGGTAGCGAAGAACATGAGCACACCGTGAAGTTCCGATGACCATGCGTCATAGCTAAACCCGAGGCGCGGCCCACTGCTGTCGCCTCCTAGACAGGAGATGTAGTGGCAGGCAAGGCCCGCGTGCACGAGTTGGCCAAAGAACTCGGTGTCACCAGCAAGGAAGTACTCGCCCGGCTGAGCGAACAGGGCGAATTCGTCAAATCAGCATCGTCGACCGTCGAGGCGCCCGTCGCCCGACGGCTCCGTGAGGCCCTCGGCGGCGGCTCGAAGCCCGCCGCTGCCAAGTCGGCGCCCGCGGCCCCCAAGGCAGCCACCGGTGGTGCGTCCACCAACGGCGGCGTCGTCGCCACGGGGCCCAAGCCGGGTGGACCCAGGCCCGCCGCGCCGCGGCCGCCCGCCGCACCCGAGCCGCCACCGGCACCGGTCCCCACTCCCGAGGTGGCCGCCGCCCCGTCGGCTCCGCCGCAGGTCGAGGCGACCCCGGCAGCTGCCGCAGAGCCGGCCGCACCAGCTGATCCCGCCGCTCCGGGAGGCCCCACACCGGGTCCTCGGCCCGGCGCGCCCAAGCCCGCAGCGCGCGCGCCGCGGGTCGGCAACAACCCGTTCTCCACCCAGGTGCCCGTCGAGCGTCCCGCTCCGCGGCCCCCGCAGGGTGCTGCCGGACCGCCCCGTCCGGGTGGCCCGCCACGTCCCGGCGGCGGACCGCGCCCCGGTGCCACGCCCGGCAACATGCCTCCGCGTCCGCCAGGCGCCCGTCCAGGAGCGGCGGGTCGCCCCGGTGGACCGCGACCTGCCCCCGGTGCCCGAGGCCCCGGTGCCGGTGGACGTCCCGGCGGTCCGCCCGGTGCAGGTGGCGGCGGTAACTACCGCGGTGGCGGCGCAGGCGGCGCCGGTGCGCCCGGTGGCGCCCCCGCAGCAGGTGGATTCCGCGGACGCCCAGGTGGCGGCGGTGGCGGCGCTGGCCGTCCCGGCCAGCGTGGTGGCGCGGCAGGCGCGTTCGGCCGTCCCGGCGGCGCCGTCCGGCGCGGTCGCAAGTCGAAGCGGGCAAAACGCGCCGAGTACGAGAACATGCAGGCACCGGTCGTCGGTGGCGTGCGGTTGCCGCACGGCAACGGCGAAACCATCCGGCTCGCCCGCGGCGCGTCGCTAGTCGACTTCGCCGACAAGATCAACGCCAACCCGGCCGCACTGGTCCAGGCGCTGTTCAACCTCGGTGAGATGGTTACGGCCACGCAGTCGGTTGGCGACGAGACCCTCGAGCTGCTCGGCGGCGAGATGAACTACGTCGTGCAGGTCGTGTCCCCGGAGGACGAGGACCGCGAACTGCTGCAGTCCTTCGACCTCACCTACGGCGAGGACGAGGGCGGCGAGGACGATCTCGAGTTCCGCCCGCCGGTCGTGACCGTCATGGGCCACGTCGACCACGGCAAGACGCGACTCCTGGACACGATCCGCAACGCCACCGTGCGCGAGGGCGAGGCCGGTGGCATCACCCAGCACATCGGCGCCTACCAGGTCCTCACCGAACTGGACGGCAACGAGCGACTGGTCACCTTCATCGACACGCCGGGTCACGAGGCGTTCACCGCCATGCGTGCCCGTGGTGCGAAGGCCACTGACATCGCCATTCTGGTGGTCGCCGCCGACGACGGCGTCATGCCGCAGACGGTGGAAGCCATCAACCACGCCCAGGCGGCCGACGTGCCGATCGTGGTGGCGGTCAACAAGATCGACAAGGAGGGCGCCGACCCGGCCAAGATTCGGGCGCAGCTCACTGAGTACAACCTGGTCGCCGAGGAGTATGGCGGCGACACCATGTTCGTCGACATCTCGGCCAAGCAGGGTACGAACATCGACGCGCTGCTCGAGGCCGTGCTGCTGACCGCAGACGCGTCGTTGGATCTTCGGGCGAACCCCGACATGGAGGCCCAGGGCGTCGCGATCGAGGCACATCTGGACCGTGGCCGCGGCCCCGTGGCGACGGTGCTCATTGCGCGCGGCACGCTGCGGGTCGGCGACTCGATCGTTGCCGGCGATGCCTACGGCCGCGTCCGGCGCATGGTCGACGAGCACGGCGAGGATGTCGTGGAGGCGTTCCCGTCGCGTCCGGTCCAGGTCATCGGCTTCACGTCGGTGCCGGGTGCCGGTGACAACCTGCTCGTCGTCGACGAAGACCGCATCGCTCGCCAGATCGCCGACCGGCGCAGCGCGCGCAAGCGCAACGCCCTGGCCGCGCGCTCTCGCAAGCGCATCAGCCTGGACGATCTCGATGCCGCGCTGAAGGAGACCAGCCAGCTCAACCTGATCCTCAAGGGCGACAACTCCGGCACCGTCGAGGCGCTGGAGGAGGCCCTGCTGGGCATCGACATTGGCGACGAGGTCGAACTGCGCGTCATCGACCGCGGCGTCGGTGGCGTCACCGAGACCAACGTCAACCTGGCGTCGGCGTCGAATGCGATCATCATCGGGTTCAACGTCCGGGCGGAGGGCAAGGCCACCGAGCTGGCCACCCGCGAGGGTGTCGACATCCGGTACTACTCGGTCATCTACCAGGCGATCGACGAGATTCAGGCCGCGCTGAAGGGCATGCTCAAGCCGATCTACGAGGAGAAGGAACTCGGCCGCGCCGAGATCCGGGCGATCTTCCGGTCGTCGAAGGTCGGCAACATCGCCGGCTGCCTCGTCACCTCGGGCATCATCCGACGCAACGCCAAGGCACGCCTTCTCCGCGACAACGTCGTGGTGGCCGAGACGGTCACCATCTCGTCGCTCAAGCGCGAGAAGGATGACGCCACCGAGGTGCGCGACGGTTACGAGTGTGGTCTCACCTTGACGTACAACGACATCAAGGAAGGCGACGTCATCGAGGCGTACGAGCTCGTCGAAAAAGCTCGGGCCTGATGCTGACCAGCGCTCGCGCGAGGAGAATTGATGGTTGACGTTGGACGGGCGCGCAAGTTGTCCAAACGCATCGGCACCATCGTCGCCTCGGCCATCGAGTTCGAGATCAAGGATCCGCCCCTGGCCTTCGTGACCATCACGGACACGAAGGTCACGGGCGACCTGCACGACGCGACGGTGTTCTACACGGTGCGTGGTGAGACGCTGCAGGACGAGCCGGACTACGAGGGCGCGGCCGCAGCGCTGGAGCGTGCCAAGGGGACGCTGCGAACCCGGGTCGGTGCGGGCACCGGCGTACGGTTCACGCCGACGTTGACCTTCGTCCTCGACAAGCTGCCGGATACGGCCCGCGACATGGAGGACCTGCTGGCGAAGGCCAGACAGGCCGACGCGGATCTCGCCCGGATTCGGCAGGGTGCCACCCCGGCTGGCGACGCGGACCCGTACCGTGTCACGGGGGCGGAGGACGTAGGCGGGGGAGCCGAGGCCGACACCGACGTGCGTGACCCTGAGGACACCTATGACCGCGATCGAACCGAAGGCTGAGATTTCTCGGTCATCCCTGCGCGTCGATGGTCGCGGAGCTGCCGAGCTGCTCGACTCTGCGGATTCCGTCAGCGTGGTGTGCCACGTCTATCCCGATGCGGACACCATCGGCGCGGGACTCGCCCTAGCGCTCGTGCTGGAGCGGTTGGGCAAGCGCGTCGAGGTCGGGTTCGCCGAGCCTTCGGTCCTTCCCGAGTCGCTGCGGTCGCTGCCGGGTCAGCACCTGCTGGTCGGTCCGGAGGCCATGCACGGTGACAGCGACCTGGTGGTGACCGTCGACATTCCCGGCATCAACCGGCTCGGCGCGCTGCGGGTCCTCGCCGATTCGGGTAGCGAGGTCCTGGTGATCGATCACCACCCGTCCAATCAGATGTTCGGTACGGCCAACTACGTCGATCCGTCCGCCGATTCGACGACCATGCTCGTCGCGGAGTTGCTGGACGCCTGGGGCAAGCCGCTCGATCAGCGCGTCGCGCACTGCCTGTACGCCGGTCTCACCACCGACACCGGATCGTTTCGCTGGGCCAGTGCGCGGGCCCACCGGCTGGCCGCCCGACTGCTGGAGCTTGGCGTCGACAACGCGTCGATCAGCCGGACGCTCATGGACACCCATCCGTTCTCTTGGCTTCCGATGCTGTCTCGCGTGCTGTCGTCGGCCCGCCTCCTGCCCGATGCCGTGAACGGTCGCGGGCTGGTGTACGCCGTTGTGGGACACGATGAATGGTGCGACGCCCGGCCCGAGGAGGTCGAGAGCATCGTGGACATCGTCCGCACCACCGCACAGGCGGAGGTGGCCGCGGTCTTCAAGGAGATCGCGCCGCAGCGCTGGACCGTGTCGATGCGGGCCAAGTCGTTCGACCTGTCCGGCGTCGCGAGCGGCTTCGGCGGCGGTGGGCACCGGTTGGCGGCCGGATACTCCGCGACCGGTCCGGCCGGCGACGTGGTGAAGGCGCTGGCTCAGGCCCTTGCCTGACGGCGTCGGGCGTCGCGTTGGCTGAGCCGGTCGACCCGCCGAGAGCCACCGGTCGGCGCATCGCCGGGCTCGCGTTCCCCGCTCTCGGGGTGCTTGCGGCCGAACCGATCTATCTACTGTTCGATCTCGCCGTCGTGGGGCGTCTTGGCGCGGTCGCCCTGGCCGGTCTGGCCATCGGTGGACTAATCCTGTCGCTGGTGTCCTCCCAGCTGACCTTTCTGTCCTATGGGACGACGGCGAGGTCCTCACGCTTCTTCGGGGCGGGTGACCGCGCGTCGGCCGTCGGCGAGGGGGTGCAGGCCACGTGGTTGGCCATCGCGCTCGGGACCGTCGTCGTCGCGATCGTCCAAGTGCTGGCGGTGCCGATCCTGGCGGTCATCGCCGATGGTGGCGAGATTGCCGATACCGCCTTGCCCTGGCTGCGGATTGCGATCTTCGGTGCGCCCGCGATTCTGATCTCGCTGGCGGGCAACGGCTGGATGCGCGGCGTCCAGGACACGGCTCGGCCACTGCGCTACGTCGTTGCCGGGTTCGCCCTGTCCGCGGTGCTGTGCCCCACGCTGGTGTACGGCTGGGTGGGGATGCCGCGGATGGGACTGGCCGGGTCGGCGGTGGCCAACCTGGTGGGACAGTGGCTGGCGGCGCTGCTGTTCTGCCGGGCGTTGTTGGTCGAGCGGGTGACGCTGCGCGTGGACGTCGCGGTGCTGCGCGCCCAGCTGGTCATGGGCCGCGACCTGGTGGTGCGCACCCTGGCGTTCCAGGCGTGCTTCGTGTCTGCCGCCGCGGTGGCAGCGCGGTTCGGGGCGGCCGCGGTCGCCGCGCATCAGGTCGTGCTCCAACTGTGGAGTTTCCTTGCGCTGGTACTCGATTCGCTCGCGATCGCAGCGCAGTCACTCGTCGGTGCGGCGCTTGGCGCCGGCCTGCTCGCCCACGCCAAGTCGATCGCGTGGCGGGTGACCATCTTCTCGACGGCCGCCGCGGCGCTGCTCGCCGCGGTCTTTGCGGCAGGGGCATCGGCGTTCCCGCGACTGTTCACTTCGGATGGTTCGGTGCTGGACGCGATCGGTGTCCCGTGGTGGTTCCTCGTGGCGCAGTTGCCGATTGCCGGTGTGGTGTTTGCGCTCGACGGGGTGTTGCTGGGCGCCGGTGATGCGAAGTTCATGCGGAACGCGACGCTGGCCAGTGCGCTCGTCGGCTTCCTGCCACTGATCTGGCTGTCGTTGATCTACGGCTGGGGTCTCGTCGGCATCTGGTCGGGCTTGACCACGTTCATGCTGCTGCGCCTGGTATTCGTCGGCTGGCGCACGGCATCCGGCCGCTGGCTGGTGGCCGGAACGGGGTAGGCCACCCCCCCGATGGCGTACGCAGCCGACTCCTAGCCGGTCGCCGTGACGTCGGTTTCGACGTGCCCGAACTCCACCGACTTGCCCTCGAACTGGCCCTTGCACGACAGCACCACGTGGTACGTCGAGAACAGCGGTGGGGCCAGCGTGCTGAAGTTCATCGACCCATTGGGCCCGAGGTCGAATGACTTGTTGACCGCCGGAAGCAGAGGCGCGGTCGCTTTGTACGAGCATGTGCCGGGGATGTCCGCGTTACTCGCGATGTCCACGTTCGCGGTGAGGCCGGACACCGAGATGTTCATCGTTACGGCATTGGTCGGTGCGACCTTCTTTGGCGGATCCGGGACGACGACCGGCGGCGGGATGACGGGCGCCGGCGCGGCTACGGGCGGCGGCGGGGGTGGCGCGGCCTTGGCCGGGGGCGTGAAGGTGTAGTTCGACCAGGCGCCGCAGTCGTCGCCACTCGCCCTGTGCTTGCGGCAGCCTTGAACGGCGTACGTGAACGCTGAGGCGAGGTTGACGGTCTCGGTAATAGAGCCGTTGCAGCCCTTTCCAATCTCTCTCTGGGGCAAGGCATTCACCCTGGTGTGCACCACGTCTCCGGCGTAGTTTTCGTACACCCGAGGGCAGCCCGCAATCTCGCAGACCACCTGGGTGTCGTTGGCTGGCGCGCACGACACGTCGTATCCATTCGGCAGCACGTCGGCGTTGGCCACTGGGATCGCGAGGCTGCCCACAGCCATGGCGGTACCGAAGAAGGTTGCGAAGGCGAGCGTTGCTGCCACCCGTTTCCCTACGAGTGCCTATCGCACCTGTGCGCGACCGCGTTCCAGCACTGCTGAGCGGCTTGCGGCGACGTCGTCACCCGTCGTCACGGCCATCCACTGTCGTGCCGACTCGGCCTCGGTCCACAACCCTGCGCTCGTCTGCAGGGCGTCGATGCGGTGATAGGAGCCGAGCAGCGCCCGGACCGCCTGCTGGTTGTTGCCGACGATCGACGCCGCGATCCGGCGCGCCGCGGGCAATAGCTCGCCGTGGGCGACGACCTCGGTGACGAGGCCGGCCCGCAACGCGTCGTCGGCGGACAGGTAGTCACCGGTCAAGCTCATGCGCCGGGCCAGTCCCACACCGACCTTCTGCGGCAGCCGCACACTCAACCCCCACGTCGGCAGCAGGCCCACGCGCGCATGGGTGTCGGCGAAGCGCGCGTGCTCCGACGCGATCAGAATGTCGCAGTAGAGCGCTAATTCGAGACCGCCGGTGACCGCCGCCCCGTTGATCGCACCGATGACCGGCTTGTTCATCGCCGGCCACTTGGGCGAGATGTCGGGAAGGTCGACGGTGTCGCCGAGCTCCTTGAGGTCCAGACCGGCGCAGAACACGGGGTCGGCGCCGGTGAGGATGACGACGTCGACCCCGTCGTCGGCCTCCGCCTCGCGCAGCGCCGCGTAGAACCGGGTCCGCAACTCCGCCGACAGTGCGTTTCTGGCCTGTGGCCGGTTCAAGGTCAGCGTGCGGACGCGGTCGGCGGTGTCGATCGCGAGTACGGGGTCGGCAACGGTGCTCGGCATCCGCTCACCGTATCGACCTATGGTGGACGCATGTGCCGGAACATCACCGAGTTGCGTGGCCTCGAGCCTTCGGCGACGGCCGAGGAAATCGAGGCCGCATCGCGCCAGTACGTCCGCAAGGTCAGTGGGATCACCCGCCCGACGGCCGCCAACGCCGAGGCCTTCGACGCTGCGGTTGCCGAGGTCACCGCGACCACCACGCGTCTGCTGAACGCCTTGCCGCCGCGGCGGCAGCCACCCAAGACGATCCCCCCGCTGCGTCGTCCCGAGGTGCGGGCCAGGCTCGCCGCGCAGTGAGCGCGCCCGCACTCAAGGAGTGGAGCGCCGCCGTGCAGGCGATGCTCGACGGCCGTCAGACCGTGTTGCTGCGCAAGGGCGGCATCCACGAGAAGCGGTTCGACCTCACCGCGGGTGAGTTCGTGTTCTTTCCCACCGTCGCGCACGGCCACGCCGAGCGCGTCCGGCCGGAGCACCGCGACCTGCTGGCGGCGGCTGCACTCGACAGCACGCAGGATCAGATCGTCGTGCGGGCGGGCGCGAAAGTGATTGCGGCCGTTGCCGTCATGCGTCCCGAGGGGCTCGATGACCTGGCGGACACCCACATCTGGACGGCCGCGTCGGTGCAGGCCGACCGGCTGGACTTCCGGCCCAAGCATCGGTTGACGGTCCTCGTGGTGCAGGCGCGGCCGCTGATCGAGCCCGTACGGCTACGCCGGGAGACGTCCTACGCGGGCTGCAAGAGCTGGGTCGACCTACCGGTGTCGACGGATTGGGCCGGTCCCGTCCACGACGACGCGACGCTGGCGGCGGTCGCCGAACGGGTGCGAGCGTCAATCGGCTGAGGGCGGCCGGGAACCTGCGGGGAGGAGCAGGCGCGACAGTCCGCCCGAGCCGTGGTGGATGGTGTGCCGCGCAGGTTTCATCTCGGTTCCCGAGATCGGCGGCTCGCCGGTGCCCAGGTTTCGGACGAACCGGGGGTGCGACCCGCCGGCGACCATGATCCGCAGTCGGGAGCCGGCGGGAAACCGGTGCGCGACGGCGTCGAGCTCGAGGCGGACGACGCCGGAATCCGTTGTCCGCCTGAGGAAACCCTCGCTCACGTTGGTCGACCTGCCCTCGGCGTCGACCTCGCTGAGCCGGACGAACACGTCGTTGTGGGGGTTGTCGCACGAGTGAGTCAGTTCGATCACCGGATTGCCGACGAGGTACAGATCGGCGGTGAGCGGATCGCCGGTGAAGTCCGAGACGTCGGGCCGCAGGGCGAGCCGCGTGTCGTCGCGACTGCCGCCCTCCGGGGACAGGAGCCTGCCGCCGATGGTGGGCGTCGGGTCGGCTGGGTCGAAGGTGAACGTCGACGGCGGCGCTGACCCGTCGGGCGGTTCGCTCGAAAGTCGATGTGCGGGTTGCAGATACACGACGTGCTCGGGCATCGTCGGCGGCCATGTCGGCAGATCGAGCCAGTCGTGCTTGCCGACGAACGCACGCACCGGGCTGCGCGGGGTGGGCGGCTTGCCGGCGAGATGCGCATCCAGCCATTGCAGCGACTCGCGGATGACGGTCGGCGCCCCCTTGGTCATCAACTGCGTATGCGTCCACGGCCCGACGGTGAGAGCTGTCGTGACGTTGCGGTCGCGCAGGTGGGCGAACTGCGCGAGGGTCTGATCGAGGAAGAGGTCCTGCCAGCCGCTGAACAGCAGCACGGGCACGTCCACCCGGTCGAGGGCGTCGGTCAGGCGGAGGGGGCCCCAGAACGGGTCCTCGCGGTCGGGGTGTTCGACCCAGGACTCCCACCACGGGGCACCGGCGCCGAGCAGCGCCCGACCTGAAGCGCCCATCGGCACCTGGTTGGTGGTGCGTGCCACCCGCCGCCGGGAACGGCTCTGCGTCAGGGCGCCGACCAGTCGATTCGCGTCCTCCTGGTGGGCCATCATCTCGCTCCACCCGAGGAAGTCGTTGACGGTGAACGAACCCGTGCCCCAGGCGGATTGGCTGAAGTCATGCGGGCCGACGATGATCACCGCGGCAGCCAGTTCGGGTGGCGGGTCCATCAGCACGGCCCACTGCGTGAACCCGAGGTAGGACAGCCCGATCGTGGCGAACGATCCGGTGAACCAGGACTGCTCCCGCAACCAGGTCACGGTATCGGCGCCGTCGGCCACTTCGTGGATCATCGGGGTGAACTCCCCACCCGAGCCGAACGTGCCGCGCACACTTTGGATCACCACGTGGTAGCCGCGCGCCGCGTACACGGTGCCGAACAGGCTCGAGAACGGAAACGCGCGGCCGTAGGGACCGCGGACCAGCAGGGTGCCCGCCGGTGCGGCGGCGCTGGGTGCGTAGTGGTCTGCGATCAGGTCGACGCCGTCCCGCATCGGAACGCGCAACCCGCGGTGGACGGTGAAGCCCGTCGACGGCGGGGGTAGCAGTAGCACGCGGCTGAGGGCGAGGGACGCGAGGCGCTTGGCGCTCATTGGGGGAGCCACGCCGTGCACGTTACCCACCGCGCGGTCGAACCTAGAACTTGTAGAACGGCACCAGTTGTTGAGCCCGCTGCAGGTTGGTCTGCATGCAGTCGACGTCGTCGGCGCTGTACACCGGCGCGTAGAACAGTGACTGCTGGAGCACTCCGTAGCTGGTGTCGAACGCGATCATGCAGCTGAACCAGAACCGGTTGTTGCGGTCCGACGGCTTCAGGATCCAATACTGCGCGGCGCGATGGCCGGCGATGTCCATCTCGACGGCATCCGCGGGCAGGGTCTCCTCGTAAGTTCGCCAGACGAACGCCTCGACCGCCATCTGATAGTTGCCTGCGTCATAGTGGCACCGCAGCCCGTCCTCGTGCTCCGGCGGCGTGAAGCCCAGCCCCAGACCATTGACGACGTCGATCGGGATGTCCTCGCACGCATCGAACGGCCGCGGGTCCGTGGTCTCGATCACGGGCCACTTAATACTGCTCGAGACGCCGGTCATGGGGGCTGACGTGGACCTCAGCTCGACGGATCCGGCATCGCGCACCGTGACGGGGTTGGCCTGCCACACCACGACCACGGCTGCGATGAGTGCACACATCGCCGACAGCAGGCGCATCCTGCGCACCATGGCACCCCTCGCGCGCTCGTTGTCCATTGCGGGGAAGTGTACAAGTCCCCGATGCCCCTCCGGACCGTAAAGCAGAACATGTTCTAGTTGCCGGGCTCGCGGGCCGTCGCCACGCAAGTAGGCTGGTGAGTTGTGTCTCCGCCGTCACAAGACCAGCGCAAGCCGACGCTCTGGGCGATCAGCGACCTTCACGTCGGCCATACCGGCAACAAGCCGGTCACCGAATCGCTGTATCCGTCCTCCCCGGACGACTGGCTGATCGTCGCGGGAGACGTCGCCGAGCGGACCGACGAGATCCGGTGGTCACTGGACCTCCTGCGGAAGCGCTTCGCGAAGGTCATCTGGGTGCCGGGCAACCACGAGCTGTGGACCACGTCGAAGGATCCGATGCAGATCTTCGGCCGGGCGCGTTACGACTACCTCGTCACCATGTGCGACGAGATGGGCATCGTCACCCCGGAGCACCCGTTTCCGGTGTGGACCGACGAGGGCGGCCCGGCGACCATCGTGCCGATGTTCCTGTTGTACGACTACTCGTTCCTGCCGGAGGGCACCGCGACGAAAGCCGAAGGTCTCGCCGTCGCCCGTGAGCGCAACGTGGTGGGAACCGACGAGTTCCTGCTGTCCGCCGAGCCGTACGCCTCGCGTGACGCTTGGTGCCGCGATCGGGTGAAGCAGACGCGGGAGAAGCTCGAGAACCTCGACTGGCTGACGCCGCCGATCCTGGTCAACCACTTCCCGCTGGTGCGCGAACCCTGCGAGGCGATGTTCTACCCCGAGTTCGCGATGTGGTGTGGCACCACCGCCACGAAGGACTGGCACACCAGGTACAACGCGCTCTGCTCGGTCTACGGCCACCTCCACATTCCGCGCACCACGTGGTACGACGGCGTGCGGTTCGAGGAGGTGTCGGTGGGCTATCCGCGAGAGTGGCGGCCCCGCAAGCCCTTCCGGTGGATGCGCCAGATCCTGCCCGATCCCAAGTATCCGCCCGGGTACCTCAACGACTTCGGCGGTCACTTCGAGATCACGCCCGACATGCGCGCCGGTGCCGAGAAGATGCGGGAGCGGGTCAGGAGCGGGCGCGCGTGACGGGCCGGCTGTTGTCGAGTGTGGTGCCGTCGCCGGTGGCGTCCGCCGAGTTGTACGCGGACCCGCCGGATCTGGCGCCGCTGCCCGAGGAGGAACCCCTCATCGCGCGCTCAGTGGCCAAGCGGCGCCACGAGTTCATCACCGTCCGCCACTGCGCCCGCCAGGCCCTTGGTGAGCTCGGCCTGCCACCCGTGCCGATCCTCAAGGGAGACAAGGGCGAACCCTGCTGGCCCGACGGCGTCGTCGGCAGCCTGACCCATTGCGAGGGCTTCCGCGGCGCGGTCGTCGGCCGCGACGCGCACGTCCGGTCGGTGGGCATCGACGCCGAACCTCACGACGTGCTGCCGAAGGGCGTGCTCGACGCGATCAGCCTGCCCGAGGAGCGTCGCGAGCTGACGAATCTCCTCGGCGGTGCGCACTGGGACCGGATCCTGTTTTGCGCCAAGGAAGCAACGTACAAGGCGTGGTTCCCGCTGACCCATCGCTGGTTGGGCTTCGAGGACGCCCACATCACGTTCACCGTGGACGGCTCGGGACAGTCGGGCGGCTTCAGGTCGCGGATCCTGATCGACCCGTCGGCGGAGTTGGGACCGCCGCTGACCACGCTGTCCGGCCGCTGGTCGGTAGACCAGGGTCTGGTGCTGACGGCGATCGTCCTATGACGCCACCCCCTCCGGGCCTCGTCGTCGTCGACAAGCCCGCCGGGATGACGAGCCACGACGTGGTGGGCCGCTGCCGCAGGCTGTTCGGCACCCGCAAGGTGGGGCACGCCGGAACGTTGGATCCGATGGCCACCGGGGTACTGGTGGTGGGCATCGAGCGGGCGACGAAGATCCTCGGTCTGCTGACCGCGACCGAGAAGGCCTACGCCGCCACCATCCGACTGGGGCAGACCACGTCTACCGAGGACGCCGAAGGCGCTGTCCTACAGAGTGTCTCGGCCGCCCACGTCGCCGATTCCGACATCGAGGAGGCGATCGCCGGCCAGCGTGGCGAGATCAGTCAGGTCCCCTCGGCGGTCAGCGCGATCAAGGTCGACGGCCAACGGGCGTACACGTTGGCGCGTGAGGGCAAGCACGTGGAGCTGGCGGCACGCACCGTGCGCATCGAACGGTTCGACGTCGTCGCCGTCCGCCGCGTTGCGGAGTGCGTGGACGTCGACGTGGAGGTCGTCTGTTCGTCGGGCACCTACGTGCGGGCGTTGGCCCGCGATGTCGGCGATGCGCTCGGCGTGGGCGGACACCTCACCGCTCTGCGCCGCACGCGGGTTGGCCGATATGGGCTGGGGGAGGCGCACACCCTCGACGAGCTGGCGGAATCACCGCGACTGAGTTACTCATTGGACGAGGCGTGCCTGCTGGGGTTCCCCCGCCGTGAGCTCACCGACGAGGAGGCCGAATCCACGACGCATGGACGATCGTTGGCGCCGTGCGGCTTCCACGGCGTTTACGCCGCAACGGCGCCGGACGGCCGGGTGATGGCGCTACTCGTCGACGACGGTCCGCGGACGAAGTCCGTGGTCGTCGTCAGGCCGTCGACGCTGTAGACCCCCGCGGGGCGATCCGGCGATGGTGGTCGAGCAACGCGACGACGACCACGTGCGGAAGGGTGAGGGCGAGCAGTACCGACACCCCCGTCATCACCACGCCGACGTCGGATCGGTAGGCGAACAACACCCCGAGCACGGCGAGCGCCGCGGCCGTCGGTAGCGCGGCCGCCCGCACGAATGCCCTGACCTGCAACCGAATTGGCTGTCCGGAAGCGAGAGTGTCCATCAGTCGGGTGGTATGCCGCAGTGCGTGCCAGAGGCCGAAGTACACACCGAAGGCCGCGAACACGGGCACGGTGAGGAACAGGGTCAGAACGGCGATCGACTCGACCGCCTCGAGGAAGCGCCGCCGCGATGCGAGGTGAAGTGCCGAGACGGTGGACATCAGGACCACTGCGCCCGTGGCCCATTGGGTCGGGACCGTACTCACCCAGTCGACCAGGTGGGGCAGCAGTGGCCGCATCGCGGACCGGCCCTCTGCGGACCATAGCGGCAGGACCACGACCACCGAGCCGTGGGCGACGGCGTCCCACCAGCCGTCGCGCAGCCGTGGCACCGAGTGGCCACTTCGCTCTGCGGCGTATGTCGTTTCAGCCCAACCGAAGTGCAATGCGGACACGACGAGGAAGATGGCGAAGCCCAGGTCGGGTGCGCGCAACACCGCCACACATGCCGCTGCGGCGATGGTGACGTACACACCGGCGATCAGCGCCAGCTGGGTGGGCGCCTGCCAGCGTGGCGATGCAAGCCCCGGCACCAGATGGTCCATGGCGCCGTGCGGTACGCCGAGGACGATGCCGACGGCGGCCACGATCGGCGCCACCGCTGTCAGGCCGGTGGGGTCGAGCACCGCCCATCCGACGGCCGCGGCCACGGCACCCAGGCTGATTGTCGACACCCACCGATCGAGGGTGTGTGATGGTGGTGATGTGCGGGTCCGCTCACCCGCCGCTGCAGTCACCTCGGCCCCGGGTGGGTGCCGAGGATCAGCTCGGTGAGCGGTGAGGGACGCACATCGCGAGAGTACGCCTCACCCCCTCTGATGAACACCATGAAACATCCTGCCGCGCAGCTCTTTAGCCGCGAGTTCACGGATGAATGCGCAAATGTGACGGATGGCGTCACGCGTCACCAATGCGTAATGACACTCCGCATTGACGCGGGTGTAAGGTCACGATGTTGGGTCGCAGCCACCTCTGTCACCGCCACAAGCCAGTGGCGACAACGGAATCCGGAGCAATAGTGGAGTTGGCCGGGGCCTGTTCCCAACGTCGGACGAGGTCGTTCGGGCATAACGTGTCTTGACGCCCGCGGCCGCTCATCGCCGACTCACCGCACCCCACGTGAATCGTCCTGGCGCGCATCGTCGAGTTCTGAGTGCACTCGAAGAGTCGCGAAAGACGAAGTGCCACAGAAAGAGTGAAATGATTCCTGACCAATTGACCAATGGCCAGTACCACACGGTCTACAACCTCCTGTCGCTGGTGATAGCGGCCCAACTCTTCACCGCGATCTACCTACTCGTCGTCCAGCCTCGAGTGTTGCCGCGGTACCGTCAGGCACTGGTGGTCGCGGCCACCGTCTGTGGAATCGCCGCCTACCACTACTTCCGGATCTTCGATTCGTTCCGTGAGGCGTTCGTCACCGATGCGGTCGGCGGCCAAGGAACGTATACGCAAGCGGCTGGATCGGCATTCAACGAGGGCTATCGTTACGTCGACTGGTTGTTGACGGTGCCCTTGCTTCTGGTCGAGCTCGTGGTGGTGCTGGCCTTGGCGAAGAAGTTGCAGACGTCGCTGCTGCTGCGATTGATCCCCGCCTCGGCGCTGATGATCGCTCTGGGCTACCCAGGGGAGATCAGCGGAGACGACTTGACGCGCAACGTGTTCGGGCTCCTGTCGACCATCCCGTTCCTCTACATCCTCTACGTATTGTTCGTCGAGCTGACCCGCTCGCTGGACCGTCAGCCACAGGCAGTGCGCCAGACCGTCAGCCGGTTGCGCATCCTGTTGTTCGCGACGTGGGGCGTGTATCCCATCGCCTACCTGCTCCCGCTGCTCGGTCTGGATGGAGCCGACGCGTGGGTCGGCAAGCAGGCCGGCTACTCGATCGCCGACATCTTGGCCAAGGCTCTCTACGGCCTGTTGATCTACCGGATCGCGCGTCTGAAGTCGTTCGCCGACGACCCGGCGTTCGCCGAGGTCGAGGACGGCCACGACCAGCAGCTTGGTCACGAGCGCATCGACGAGGATCCGTCGAAGCCGGCGAAGGTCGGTCGCTAGGGTCTTACCCCGTCAGTTGGCCGCAGAGTTGCTCAGGAGCAGCTCTGCGGCCGCTGCCGTGTTCGGCATCAAACCACCCAGATCGCCTCTGCTGCAGGGTGTCCCAGATCGACGGTGTTCTCGGTGACGTGCGGATCGGCAGGGCTCTCGACCCCCACCGAGATCATGCCGGCGAAGTCGCGGCGCGCCAGCACCCGCAACCGGGAGTCCAGGCTGATCCCGACGCTGTCGAAGTAGCGGAGCATCTCGGGGTCGGCATCGGAGATGCGGGCCACCGTCCCGGTCTCACCGTCTAGGCACATCGACAACTGCCGGGCATCGGGCGTGGGCACCTGCCCGTCCGCGGCCGGAATCGGATCGCCGTGGGGGTCGCGGGTCGGGTAGCCGAGTTTCGCGTCGATGCGCATCAGCATCCGGTCGGACACGGCGTGCTCGAGGACCTCGGCCTCGTCGTGCACCTCGTCCCACCCGTAGCCGAGTTCGCGCACTAGAAAGGTCTCCATCAAGCGGTGGCGGCGCACCATCGCCAGCGCGGCGGTGCGCCCGGCAGCGGTGAGCGAGACGGCACCGTACTTCTCGTGGTCGACGAGGCCCTGGTCGGCGAGCTTGCGAATGGACTCCGAGGCGGTGCTGGCGGAGACTCCGATGCGTTCGGCGAGCATCTTGGTGCTGACCTTGTCGACGGACCATTCCTGAGCGGTCCAGATGACCTTCAGATAGTCCTGGGCGACCGCCGACAAGTCGGGAGTGCCTTCATCGGGGCTCATAACCAGAGAAGTTTAGGCATTCGTCCGCCCATGTGGGCATCTGGCGGCACCACCCGCCGCGGCGCGTCGTAGGCTTGCGATCGTGCAGCGCTGGCGGGGCCAAGACGAGATCCCCACGGACTGGGGCAGGTGCGTCGTCACCATCGGTGTATTCGACGGTGTCCACCGCGGACACGCCGAACTCATCAACCACGCGGTCAAGGCGGGCCGGTCCCGCGACGTGCCCACGGTGCTGATGACGTTCGATCCCCATCCGATGGAGGTCGTATTTCCCGGTAGCCATCCCGCCCAGCTGACCACCCTGACGCGCCGCGCAGAGTTGGTGGAGGAGATGGGCGTCGACGTCTTCCTCGTCATGCCGTTCACCTCGGACTTCATGAAGCTGACCCCCGAGCGGTACATCCACGAACTGCTCGTCGAGCGGCTGCACGTGGTGGAGGTCGTGGTGGGGGACAACTTCACGTTCGGCAAGAAGGCAGGCGGCAACGTCGGCATGCTCAGCAAGGCCGGTGAACGCTTCGGCTTCGCGGTGCAGAGCATGTCGCTGGTATCCGAGCACCACCGCGACGAGACGGTGACCTTCTCGTCGACCTACATCCGATCGTGCGTCGACGCTGGCGACGTCGTCACAGCCGCCGAGGCGCTCGGCAGGCCGCACCGCGTCGAGGGCGTGGTCGTGCGTGGTGACGGCCGGGGTCGGGGTCTTGGCTACCCGACCGCGAACGTCGCGCCACCGATGTACTCCGCGATCCCCGCGGACGGTGTCTACGCGGCATGGTTCACCGTCCTCGGCCACGGCCCGGTGATGGGCACGGTCGTCCCCGGCGAGCGTTACCAGGCTGCCGTGTCGGTCGGCACCAACCCCACCTTCTCTGGCCGCACCCGTACCGTCGAGGCGTTCGTCCTGGACACGCAGGCCGATCTATACGGTCAACACGTCGCGGTCGACTTCGTCGCGCGTGTTCGCGGGCAGGAGAAGTTCGCCTCGGTCGACGACCTCGTCGTCGCGATGAATGGCGACACCGAGCGGGCGCGCGTCATCCTCGCGGCACAGTGACGATTCGGTTCACGCCCTGAGGCGCTGTTAGACTCTCCGGCGACCCAGCGCGCGCTGCAGTTCGCGGCGGCCGTGCCTCAGTTGTTCTTCGCGAACCCATCGATGGAGTTGTTTCATGTCGCTCACCACCGAGCAGAAGAAAGAGATCCTCGGACAGTACGGTCTGCACGAGACCGACACTGGTTCCCCCGAGGCCCAGATCGCGATGCTGACGAAGCGCATCTCGGATCTGACCGAACACCTCAAGATGCACAAGCACGACCACCACTCGCGGCGCGGACTGCTGCTGCTCGTGGGTCGTCGTCGCCGCCTGCTCAAGTACATCGCTGCGGTCGACGTGGCGCGCTACCGCTCGTTGATCGAGCGCCTGGGCCTGCGCCGCTGACCCGACGGGGAACCTCACCCGCCAGCGCGGTCGCCGCGTCCGTATTCGCCGTCATGGCGCTGGCGCTGGTGGGTTGTTCGTCTGCGGCGTCCGCGGACCTTCGGGTGGGTGACTGCCTGAAGGTCGGTGGCCCGACGGATCGGCCCGAGACCACCGAGGTGCCGTGTGGCAGCCCGGAATCGAACTTCAAGGTCGTCGGCGCGCTCGAGAGCACCGACGATTGCCCCACGGACGTCGATTCGTACTACTCCACGCGCAGCTCCTTCAACGGCTCGGGGCAAACCATCTGCCTGGACGTCGACTGGGTCGTCGGCGGCTGCATGAGCACCGACCCGGACAACGCTCGAGACCCCGTTCGCGTCGAATGCAACGATCCCTCCGCGCCCGGTCGGCAGCGTGCCACCCAGATCATTCAGAAGGTGGCCAACGTCGACCAGTGCACGACCGGACTCGGGTACGCCTACGACGAACGCCAGTTCACGGTGTGCGTCGAGGACGTGTCGTGACGGCATCCGACGGAACCACCCTGAGTAACCGCTGATCGCCGCGGTGTAACATGAACGTGTTTTGAGCCTGAGCGCTCGAACATCCGGTGCGGTTCGCGCACATCCGCGTGCCACCGTTCCAGCGCGTCACCGTGAAGGCCCGTCTTCAATGGGCGGTCTTCGGTAGTGGCTGCCGGACCCTCCACGACAGTGGGATGGCGTCCGACCGCTTCGATCGACGGCCGTCGGTATCTCTCGGGCCGTCGCGTGTGCCGTGCGAAACAGCAGGAACACGAGAACCAAAGAGGCCTGACACACGTATGTCTGCAACTGAAATAGAAGACGGCGTCTTCGAATCGACCGCCGTGATCGACAACGGGAGCTTCGGCACCCGCACCATTCGCTTCGAAACGGGACGGCTGGCCAAGCAGGCCGCCGGCGCCGTCGTCGCCTACCTCGACGACGAGACCATGCTCCTGTCGGCCACCACGGCCAGCAAGACGCCCAAGGACCACTTCGACTTCTTCCCGCTGACGATCGACGTCGAAGAGCGGATGTATGCCGCCGGCCGCATCCCCGGCTCGTTCTTCCGTCGCGAGGGCCGCCCCTCCACCGACGCGATCCTCACCTGCCGCCTGATCGACCGGCCGCTGCGTCCGACCTTCATCTCGGGTCTGCGCAACGAGATCCAGGTCGTCGTCACGATCCTGAGCCTCGATCCCAAGGACCTGTACGACGTTCTGGCGATCAACGCCGCGTCCGCGTCCACGCAGATCTCCGGAATCCCCTTCAACGGACCCGTCGGCGGCGTGCGCGTCGCCCTCATCCCCTCTCCTGAAAACCAGGCAGGCCAGTGGGTCGCGTTCCCCACTGTCGAGCAGCTCGAGGGCGCCGTGTTCGACATGGTCGTCGCGGGCCGCAAGACCGACGATGATGTCGCGATCATGATGGTCGAGGCCGAGGCCACCGACCGCGTCATCGAGCTCATCGCTGGCGGCGCGGGTGCGCCGACCGAGTCCGTCGTGGCCGAGGGCCTCGAGGCCGCCAAGCCGTTCATCGCCGCGCTGTGCGACGCCCAGCGTGAGCTGGCGGACAGCGCCGCCAAGCCGACGGCCGACTACCCGGTGTTCCCCGACTACCAGGACGACGTCTTCTACGCGGTGTCCTCGGTGGCCACCGACGAGCTCTCCAAGGCGCTGACCATCGCGGGCAAGGAAGAGCGCGACGAGCGCACCAACGAGATCAAGGGCGAGGTGCTCGACCGTCTCGGCGAGACCTACGCCGGTCGCGAGAAGGAGCTCGGCGCGGCCTACCGCTCGCTGACCAAGAAGCTCGTCCGGCAGCGCATCCTGACCGACCACTTCCGCATCGACGGCCGTGGCATCACGGACATCCGTGCGCTGTCCGCCGAGGTCGCCGTGATCCCGCGGGCCCACGGCAGCGCCCTGTTCGAACGCGGCGAGACCCAGATCATGGGTGTCACCACCCTCGACATGGTCAAGATGGCCCAGCAGATCGACTCGCTGGGGCCGGAGACGTCCAAGCGCTACATGCACCACTACAACTTCCCGCCGTACTCGACCGGGGAGACCGGCCGCGTGGGATCGCCCAAGCGCCGCGAGATCGGCCACGGAGCGCTCGCCGAGCGTGCCCTGATGCCGGTGCTGCCGAGCATCGAGGAGTTCCCGTACGCCATCCGCCAGGTGTCGGAGGCGCTGAGCTCCAACGGCTCGACGTCGATGGGCTCGGTGTGCGCCTCGACGCTGTCGCTACTGAATGCCGGTGTGCCCCTGAAGGCTCCGGTCGCCGGTATCGCGATGGGGCTGGTGTCGGATGACATTGAAGTTGAGGCGGGAGATGGCACTAAGTCCTTGGAGCGCCGCTTCGTCACCCTGACCGACATCCTCGGCGCCGAGGATGCGTTCGGCGACATGGACTTCAAGTGCGCAGGCACGAAGGACTTCGTCACCGCACTGCAGTTGGACACCAAGCTCGACGGCATTCCGTCGCAGGTGCTGGCCGGCGCCCTGGCGCAGGCCAAGGACGCCCGCATCACGATTCTGGAGGTCATGGCCGAGGCCATCGACGAGCCCGACGAGATGAGCCCGTACGCACCGCGGATCACCACGATCAAGGTGCCGATCGACAAGATCGGCGAGGTCATCGGGCCCAAGGGCAAGATGATCAACTCGATCACCGAGCAGACCGGCGCCTCGATCTCCATCGAGGACGACGGCACGGTGTTCGTGGGCGCCAGTAATGGCGACGCGGCGCAGGCGGCGATCGACATGATCAACGCCATCGCGAACCCGCAGCTGCCCAAGATCGGTGAGCGGTTCCTCGGAACCGTGGTCAAGACCACCGACTTCGGCGCGTTCGTCTCGCTGCTGCCCGGCCGTGACGGTCTGGTGCACATCAGCAAGTTGGGGCGCGGCAAGCGCATCAACAAGGTCGAGGACGTGGTGTCGGTCGGCAGCAAGTTGCGCGTCGAGATCGCCGACATCGACAACCGCGGCAAGATCTCGCTGATCCTGGTGGCCGAAGACGAAGGAGCCGAGGCGCCTTCGAGCCCCACGGAGTCCTCGGACGTCTCGACGGAGTCGGGTGCTGCACCCGCCGATGCCGCGACAGCCAGCAACTAAGCACGTCCGACGCAGTTCGCTACCCGGCGGGCTTCGCGTCGTCACGGAGTTCGTCCCGTCGGTGCGTTCGGCATCGGTGGGAGTGTGGGTGGGCGTCGGGTCACGCGACGAAGGTCAGAGCGTGGCCGGCGCCGCCCACTTCCTCGAGCATCTCCTGTTCAAGTCGACGCCGACGCGCTCGGCGGTGGAGATCGCTCAGGCGGTCGACGCGGTGGGCGGTGAACTGAATGCGTTCACCGCCCGCGAGCACACCTGCTACTACGCGCACGTGCTCGACACCGATCTCGAACTGGCCGTCGACCTCGTCGCGGACGTCGTGCTGCGGGGCCGCTGTGCCACCGAGGACGTGGAGGTCGAACGCGACGTCGTGCTCGAGGAGATCGCCATGCGCGACGACGACCCCGAGGACACCCTCGGCGACGTGTTCCTCTCGGCGATGTTTGGTGACCATCCGGTGGGCCGTCCGGTGATCGGCAGCATCGAGTCGATCTCCACGATGACTCGGACGCAACTGCATTCGTTCCACGTCCGCCGGTACACCCCCGAGCGCATGGTGGTCGCCGTCGCGGGCAACGTCGACCACGATCACGTCGTCGCCCTGGTGAAGGAACACTTCGGGCCGCGACTGGTCGCGGGCAACCAACCCGTCGCGCCCCGCAAGGGCACCGGTCGGGTACCCGGTCGGCCCAGCGTGGAGGTCGTCAACCGTGACGGCGAGCAGACGCACGTGTTCCTCGGGGTACGGACGCCGGGGAGGCACTGGAATCACCGGTGGGCACTGTCGGTGCTCAATGGCGCACTTGGCGGCGGGTTGAGTTCGCGTCTGTTCCAACAGATTCGCGAGACGCGTGGCCTCGCCTACTCCGTCTACTCGAGTGTCGACACCTTCTCCGACTCGGGCGCGCTGTCGGTCTATGCGGCGTGCCTGCCGGAGCGGTTCGACGAAGTCAGCCGGGTTGCGGCGGATGTGTTGGCCGAGGTGGCCCGTGACGGGATCACCGAAGCGGAGTGCCGAATCGCCAAGGGCTCGTTGCGGGGTGGGCTGGTGCTCGGCCTGGAGGACTCGGGTTCGCGGATGCACCGCATCGGGCGCAGCGAGCTGAACTTTGGTCAACACCGGAGCATCGACGAGACGCTTGCGCTGATCGATGCCGTGACCCTGGACGAGGTCAATGCGGTGGCGAAGCGGCTGCTGAACCGTCCGTACGGTGCTGCCGTGCTGGGGCCGCATCGGTCGAAGAAGTCACTGCCGCAAGCACTTCGGAGCATCGCGGGGTGACGTCCCACGCCCTCTCGCGACGCGGGTTCGTCGTCGGCGCGGGGGTGCTCGTCATGGCGGCGTGTTCGGCCGAACCCACGCGGGCCGATCCGGCGGAGCCCCTGCCCCTGATCGCGGAGAGATTCGCGGCGCTCGAGAAGCGGTACGGCGCGTTCATCGGAGTGGCGGCCACCGATGTCGACACCCGCCGCTCCGTCGCCCATCGTGCCGACGATCCGTTCGCCCTGTGTTCGACGTTCAAGGTGTATGCGGCGGCCCGCGTGCTGCAGAAGGCGCAGCTAGGGGAGATCGCGCTGACCGACGCGGTGACGATCGAGGCCGTCGACATCGTGGCCAATTCGCCGCTCACCGGGCCGCGGGTGGGACAGACGATGACGGTGGCCGAGCTCTGCGAGGCGGCGCTCCAGCGCAGTGACAACACGGCGGGGAACTGGCTGCTGCGCGTCATCGGAGGGCCGTCCGCGGTGACCGACTTCGCCCGCACGATCGGCGACGACCGCACCCGGCTCGACCGTTGGGAGACCGAACTGAATTCGGCGATACCCGGTGACCCGCGGGACACCAGCACGCCCCGCGCCCTCGGGGCCGGGTACGAGCGGCTGTTGACCGGCGACGCCCTTGCGCCAGCGCAGCGCGATCGGCTCGCACAGTGGATGCGGGGCAACCAGACCTCCAGCCTGCGGGCCGGTCTGCCGCCACGGTGGACCAGTGCCGACAAGACGGGCGGCGGTGACTATGGCAGCACCAACGATGTGGGAGTGGTCTACGGCCCGGACGGTCGCCGTGCCGTGCTGGCGATCATGACCAGGTCCCAGGCCGCCGATCCGAACGCCGAGACTCTGCGCCCGCTCATCGGTGACGTGACGACGTTGGTGTTGCCGTACCTGTCCGCCGAGGGGTAGGACGGCCGGCTAGCGAACGGGCAGAGACTCGTCGCGCCGGAGCACGAAGAAGTAGGGCAGCTTGGAGCCGCGGAGATCCATGACGCCGATGACGGCATCGGATCCGGCGGCATCGTCCAACCGCCGGAACACGTCGTTCACCGGAAGCTGGTCGTACACCATGGTGGCGGTGTCGACACCGCGGTAGCGGGTGGTCCGCAGCCGCGCCCTGGGCGCCGCGGTCCGTAGCACCGGCTTCAGCTTCGTGATCAGCCCGGTGTAGTTGCCGCGACGCAGCGCGGGCAGCCGGGTCGCCAGGCCCAGCCCGCCGAAGACCAGCGCGGGATTCACCGCCCACAGCGCGGTGCCGTCGGCCGTCGGAAATAGCAGGGGGTGGACGGTCTCCGCGCCCAGGAACTGCTTGCCCCACCAGCCGCTGGCCTCGAGCAGTCCGTCGAGCGGATGACCGGTGGGCAGCTCGGCGCCGCGCCAGGTGCCCAGCATTTCATCGGGAGTCACGGCGGGTGCGGCATCGAACAACGCCAGCGCGTCGTCGGTGGTCGAGGGGGCGTCCGGGAGAACGTCGGTCAGGTGCATGTGTCCACGATACTTGACGGGTGTCAAGTTTGGTCGGGGGATGCACATCGCCCGGCCGACGGGCGGTCAGCCGGGCGATGGAGGGGGTGACGTTCTAGGCGAGAAGGCCCGCCGGATCGGTGTAGGGCAGGCCCAGGTCGGTGGCCACCTGTTCGGAGACGAGAGCGCCCTCGTGGGTCGAAAGGCCCTTGGCCAGAGCGGAATCGGACGCGCAGGCGGCCTGCCATCCCTTGTCCGCGAGCTTGAGGACGTACGGCATCGTCGCATTGGTCAGCGCGAACGTCGACGTCCGCGGCACGGCGCCCGGCATGTTCGCCACGCAGTAGAACACGGTGTCGTGTACGGCGAACGTAGGCTCGTCGTGCGTGGTGGCATGCGAATCCTCGAAGCAACCACCCTGATCGATGGCGATGTCCACCAGAACGGCACCCGACTTCATATGCGCCACAGTCGAATTGGTGACGAGCTTGGGAGCCTTGGCGCCCGGAACCAGCACCGCGCCGATGACCAGGTCGGCTTGCTTGACCGCTTCTTCGAGCTCGAGCGACGACGAATAGCGCGTCTCGATGGCACCGCCGTACTCGGCGTCGATCTTCCGCAGCGCGTTGACGTTCAGGTCGAACACGGTGACGTGGGCGCCCATGCCCCAGGCGACGGCAGCGGCGTTGTCGCCCGCCATGCCGCCACCGATCACCACGACCTTGGCCGGCGCGACGCCGGGGACGCCGCCCATGAGCACGCCTCGGCCGCCCTGGGTGCGCATCAGGTGGTAGGCGCCGACCTGAGCGGACAACCGGCCGGCGACCTCGGACATCGGAGCCAGGAGGGGCAGCGCACCGTCGGCGGTCTGGACGGTCTCGTAGGCGATCGACGTGGTGCCCGACGCCATCAGCGCATCGGTGCAGGGCCTCGACGCTGCGAGGTGCAGGTAGGTGAAGAGCGTCTGGCCCTTCCGCATCCGGCCGTATTCGGCCTCGATGGGCTCCTTGACCTTGAGGAGCAGTTCGGCGTCGGACCAGACTGCGTCCGCGGTCTCGACGATCTGCGCGCCCGCGGCCTTGAAGTCGTGGTCGGAGATCGCGGAGCCCTCGCCCGCGCCGGCCTGGGTGAGTACCTCGTGACCGCGACGGGTCAGTTCGGCGACACCCGCCGGGGTGATGGCCACCCGGTACTCGTTGTTCTTGATCTCGGTCGGGATTCCGACACGCATGACCGCTCCCTAGGTTCGTGATTCGATGCCTAAATTGTGAAGAAGATTCGGCGTGCGCACAACACTGTCGACGGTTTCTCGCTAAAGTCGACAAATGCCAGAAGGACCTTCGAGACCGGTCGCGCCAGCTCTGGCCGCACCGAAGAATGTTCGGCCCGTCGACCTCGACGAGACCGACCGCCGCATCCTGACCGCACTCCACGGTGACGCGCGCATGTCGAACAGTGCGCTCGCGGAGCTGGTCGGAGTCGCGCCGTCCACGTGCCACGGGCGGGTGCGCCGACTCCAGGACATCGGTGTCATCCGCGGTTTCTACGCCGACATCGACCCCGCGGCGATCGGCTTGTCGATGCAGGCGATGATCTCGGTCAGCCTGCAGTCCAACGCCCGCGGCAAGATCGGCACCTTCCTCGAGCACATCCGCAAGCGTCCGCAGGTGATGGACGTCTACTTCCTCGCCGGGGCCGACGACTTCATCCTCCACGTCGCCGCCCGCGACACCGACGATCTCCGCTCGTTCGTGGTCGAGAACCTCAATGCCGACTCCGATGTCGCGGGCACGCAGACGTCTCTGATCTTCGAGCACCTGCGAGGAGCCTCGCCGCTGTGACCGTCGAGGATCTCTACGGCGTGCCGCCGGAGGACTTCCTGGCCCGGCGCAAGGAATTGGTTGCTGCGGCGAAGAAGCGCGGCGACGCCGAGGCGGCCGCGTCGATCGGCGCGGCCCGGCGGCCGACGACGGCGGCATGGGTGGTGAACGCCCTGGTGCGCGCCGACGGCACCGCCAAGGCCAGGTTGAGCGAACTGAGCAAGAGCCTCCGCGAGGCGCACGCGGACATGGATGGCGCGCGGATCCGTGAACTATCCACGGCGCAGCGCAAACTCATCGACGAGCTGGCTCGCACCGGCTTTGCCGCGACCTCGCAGTCGAGCCCGTCGGCGGCGCTGCGCGACGACGTGGTGGGCACGCTGCAAGCGGCCGTCGCCGACCCCGACGTGGCGGCGCGGCTGGGCCGGCTCGAGAAGGCCGAGCGGTGGTCGGGCTTCGGCGATTTCGGCGCCGTGACGACGGTCGGTCCGGTGCCCAAACCGAAGGCGAGGCCCGCGTCGAAGCCTAAGCGCCCGCCGGAGGCACAGCCGCGTGACGAGTCTGCCGAACGTGCGGCGGCCGAAGCCGAGATTGCGGCCGCGCGGGAGCGCGCGACCGCCGCTCGGGCTGCCGCGGAGGAGGCGCGACGGGCACACTCCACTGCCGTGGACGAAACTGCCGAGCGGGAGGCGAAGCTGACGAAGGCTCGCCGCCACTACGAGAAGCTGCTCGCGTCGGTCGATGCCGCCGAGAAGGCGCTGAACGCCGCCGACGACCAGTTCGGCGCGGCCGAACGCGCCACGCGAGATGCGGCCGATCGACGGGATGCGGCGATGGCGGAGGCCGACCGCGCCGAATCCGAAGTGGACCGACTGTCGAAAGCCATTCGCTAGCAGGCTTCTTCGACCGCGCCGTCGTCTTCACCCTCGTCCTCGTCGTCGGCGGGTGTGCGGAATCGTTCGGGGTGGTGGTAGTGGTTGATCCGGTTTTGTCCGGTGTCCAGGTGTGGTGGTGGGTGCCATTCGGTGTCGTGGTGTTCGTTCATGGTGGTGGTCCAGCCGTCTGGGCCGACCATCCGGTTGTCGGGTCCGCAGGCCAGGCTCATGTCGTTGACGTTGGTGTTGCCGCCGTCGTTCCAGTCGGCGACGGTGTGGTGTACCTGGGTGCCGTAGGCGGGGACGGGGCAGCTGGGCTTGGTGCAGCCGCCGTCGCGCAGGATGATCGCCAGCCTTTGCGCCACGGAGGCGGTGCGGCGGGCCCTGAAGAAGTCCAGCACCTGGCCGGTGGCGTCGTCGAAGACCCCGAGGTAGTTGGTGGCGTTGTTCTCGGCGGCCATCTGCACGACGTCGGTGACGGGCATGAACGTGCCGCCGCCGGTGGTGGCGGTGCCGGTCATCGTCATCAGATCGGCCAAGGTGGTGCGGATCAGGATGGCGGTCGGCACCCCGTTGAGGTGGCCCAGTTCCCCCTTGGTCAGGGCGTGGCGGGCGATGAACTCCATCGCGTCGTGCTGGCGCTGCGCGAGGGTGCGGTCATCGGCGTCGATCTGAGCTTGGCTGGGGATTCCCGAGTAGCAGGGCTGTTCGTCGGCGGGGTTGCACATGCCGGGGGCGGCGAACTTCGCGAACAGCACTTCCCACACCGCGCGGTGCGCGGGGGTCATGGTGGCGGTGAACTCGGTCATGGTGTCGTGGCGTTGGGGCCCGAGGCGGGCGCCGCGTCGGCGTTGGCGTTCCTCGTCATTGGGGGGCTGACCATCCTGATCCAAGAGGAACAAGGTTTGGTCGATCTGATCCTTCAAAGCTTTGGGTCCGTCCCCGACGCCGTGGCGTACCCAGTCCACCTCGATCTGCTCGCGTTCGGAGGGCTGAACCCAGCCCGGGATCTTGGCCATGCCCTTGCAGAGGATGTCCACGTGCTCGTGGGTGAGGAACCCCATCCGTTGGGCCACCGCGACCGCGTCGAGGGTCGGCGCCAGAGGTTCACCGGTGATCGAGCGGCGCGGGCCGAGTTGGGCGGCGTGGGTGAGACGCCGCCCGGCTTCGCTGCCCGACAGGCGCCACCGGATCGCCAGCACGTCGCGCCAGGACTTCGCGCCCATCTCCGTGGGCGTGCTCTGCTGCTGCAGCTGAGCCAGCGCCCGGTGGCGATGCGCGGCGGTGCGGCACTCGGATTCCTCCAGGGCGTCGAGCAGCGTCACCGTCTCGCGCGCACTCAACGCATCGAAGTCGAGTGCGTCGAGTTCATCGTGGACCGCGCGCAGCGCCGCCACTGCGGCGAGCACGCGGTCCGTGGACATGAATCGAACACTAGTTCGAACCACCGACAGAACACCCCGCCGATGTGACCAGTGAAACCCAAGTGACAGAAGAGTTTTGCCGACCTCTTAGCGGTTCGCCGCCAAGACCGACAGCAGCTCGTAGCCCACGTGGGCCGCGGCGATGCCCGTGATCTCCGCATGGTCGTAGGCGGGTGACACCTCGACGATGTCCGCGCCGACCACGTTCAGCCCGACGAGACCGCGCAAGGTGTTCAGCAGTTCGCGCGACGTCATGCCGCCTGCCTCGGGTGTCCCGGTGCCGGGGGCATGCGCAGGGTCGAGTACGTCGATGTCGACCGACACGTACACGGGCCCACCGTCGAGCCGGGCCCTCATCCGATCGACGATGCTCCTCACCCCGTCGAATTCGTAGTCATCGGAACGGATTACTTGAAATCCCAGCACGGCGTCGTCCTCGAGATCCTGCT